>DATFWE010000058.1:0-28546 GCA_035259575.1 Haliangiales bacterium | reverse complement strand
GCTCCAGCTCCACGATCCCCTTGGCGCCCAGCTCGAGCACGATGGCGCCGTCCAGGTCTTGCGAGGCTCCGGGCAGGACCATCCCGTCGGTGCCCTTGAGCGCGGCGGTGACCTCGGGCGTCCGTACGACCTGGGCGAAGTGGGGCGAGCCGATCTCCTCCTCGCCTTCCGCGACCAGCACCAGGTTCACCGGCAGCTTGTGACCGGCGCCGCGGATGGCGTGGAGCGCCGCCAGGAACGACGCCTGCGGCCCCTTCTGATTGACCGCCCCCCGACCCATGATGCCTTTGCCGAGCTTGGGCAGGTCGACGAGGGCCGCGTCCCACGGCGGCGAGCTCCACTCCTTGGGATCGACCTGCTTCACGTCGTACATGAAGTAGACGCCCAGCGTCCGCGGCGCGCCGGCGTCGAGCGTCGCGAAGATGCCCGCGTGCCCGTCGGTGGGGACGCTCTCCACCTTGGTGAACCCGGCGTCGCGCAAGAGGCGCATGGTGAGGTCGCGGCCCTCGGTCATGCCTCGGTTCTCGGCCGCGATCGACGGCTGGCGGATCCATTCCTGCAGCCGCGCGAGCGCCTCGGCGTGGCGTTTCTCCACCTGATCGTAGATCGCCTTCGGGCTGGCCGCGGCCGTCGCGCGACGCGGCAGCATCGCGGCGGCGCCCAGGGCAAGCGCCCCTGTCAAGAAGCTCCGACGTTCGATCGCCATGGTGGGGAACTATACCCTCACGGCGCGCCATGCGACGATGGGCGGAGGAGGTCCAGCATGCACAAGATGATCCTCGGCGCGTCTGTCCTGTCCGTCCTCGCGACCGCAGCCGCGGCCCCACCGTCGGAAGTGAAGCGGACCGTCGATGCGTTCGTCGGCAACTGGACGTTCAACGGCAAGCTGACCCTCCCGGGCGGCAAGGCGGTCGACGTCAAGAACGAGGCGTTCGATTGCAGCAAGGTCGCCGGCGGCACGGTCATCGCCTGCACCGGGAAGGCCGACATTCCGGGCGTGGGAGCGAGCGAGGACACGGCGCTGATCGCCTGGGACGCGGAGGCGAAGAAGCTGCATCTCGTGGGCGCCGACTCGAGCGGCCTGTTCCACGATCACGTCTGCGCGTGGAAGGACGACAAGACGTTGACCTGCGATCCGCTCGCCGTCACCGTCGAGGGCCAGCCGGCGACCGTCGACTTCACCGCGATCTGGGCCGACGCCAAGAACATCACCATGATCGAGACCTGGACGATGAAGGACGGCTCGAAGTGGGGCTACGAGGGGAAGGGGCGGCGCCGCTGACGGCCGATGGCGCTGCGTCTCGCCCTCGCATCCGCCGCCGTCGTCCTGGCGGGCTTCGGCTCGCCCGCGGCGGCGGACGAGGTGCCGACGCCGACGCTCGCCTGGACCCTCGTACAGCTCGTCCCCAGCCCCGGCTTCACCGTGACGACCGCCGACGGCCGCGCCGCCTACACGATGCGCTGGCAGCTCGCGCCCATCCTTTATTCGTTCGGCGTCCGCCGAGAGGTCACGCCCTGGCGCGCGTTGGTCGCCGAGCCGCTCGTGCGGTACGGCGGCTCCGTCGAGCTCTTCGTCGCCGGCGAGTACACCGGGCGCGGCGACGCCGGAGACCGCTGGGGGGTGCGCAGCGGGGCGCGCCTCTACCTCCCGCTGGTGCAGCACGGCGAGAACGCGGCGTTGTCGCTCGGCGCATCGCACGTGTACGCCGGCGGCGCGAACGGCATGGGCCTCGAGCTCGGCTTCTACGTGCTGTACGGCGTGCTCGGCGTGCAGCTCACGTACTCGCCCCCGCTTCCCGTCGGCGAGTCGGTGACGCTCCACCTCGCGGTGCGGTACTTCTGATGCGCGGGCCGACCGCCGCGATCGCGCTGGCCCTCGCCCTGGGGGCGACCGGCTGCCTCCTCACGATCGTGACGCGCAACGTGCCGCAGCTCGCGGCGCCCGCGCGCCGCCTGCCGCACCGCATCACCCAGCCGGTGCGCGACGACGCCCGGCTCGCCGTGCTGTGGGTCGGCCACTCGACGCTGCTGGTGCAGCTCGACGACAAGCTCGTGCTCACCGATCCCGTGTTCACATCCGCGGTGGGGCAGCTGTCGCACCGCCTCGTCGAGCCGGGGATCGACCCCGCCGACCTCCCGGCGCGCATCGACGCGGTGCTCATCTCGCACATGCACTTCGATCACCTGTCGGTCGGCTCGCTCGCGATGATCGCTCCGCGCATCGCGCGCCTGTTCGTTCCCGTCGGCGGTCTCGTCTACGTGCCCGACGACGGCTATCCGGCGCAGGAGCTCGCTTGGTGGGAGGAGTGGCAGGACGGGGACGGCCTCGTCATCACCGCCGTGCCGGTCCGCCACGTCGGCGGGCGTTACGGCATCGACCGGGCGTGGCAGCCGAGAGCGTTCACCGGCTACGTCGTGCGGTACCACGGCTTGACCGTCTACTTCGGCGGCGACACCGGGTACGACCGCGAGGACTTCGTTGCCGCGCGCGAGCGGTTTCCCGCCATCGACCTCGCGCTCCTGCCGATCGCGCCGATCGAGCCGCGCGACTTCATGTCGCGCACCCATCTCGACCCCGGCGAGGCGCTCCGCGCGTTCGCCGACCTCGGCGCCCGCTGGATGGTGCCCATCCATTTCGATACGTTCATCAACAGCTATGATGAGGTCGGCGACGCCCCCCGGCTTCTCCGCGAGGCGATGCGCGAGCGTGGGCTCGGCGACGACCGGGTGATCCTCCTCGCGCAGGGGGAGCAGCGCGTCCTCGTCGCGCGCTGAGTCACCCGGCGCCGGCGCGCTCGAGCGCGCGCGCCAGCGCGTGCGCGCCGGCGCGGATCGCGGCGGGGCGCACGCCTCCGAAGCCGAGCACCAGCCCCGACCTGCGCCGGCCGAGGAAGTACTCCGACAGCGGCGCCACCTCGATCCCGAGACGCGCCGCCTCGTCGCGCACGCGGACGTCGCGCACCCGCCCGCGCAACCACGCCGCGAGCTCCATCCCGGTGTCGCACGGCCGGGGATCGAGCGCCTTGTCGCAGAGGGCGCGCAGCGCGTCGACCAGCGCCTCGCCGCGCTCGCGGTAGGCGGTGCGCATCCGGCGCACGTGCCGGGCGAAGTGTCCGTCGGCGATGAATCGGGCCAGCGCCGCCTGCTCCAGCGTCGCCGCGGGCGCGGCGAGCCCCGCCCGCGCCGCGCCGAGCACGTCGACCAGCGCGGGCGGCACCACCACGAACCCGATCCGCAGCCCGGGAAAGAGAGTCTTGCTGAACGTGCCCAGATAGGCGACGGGGCTCGACTCGTCGAGGCCCTGCAGCGCCGACAGCGGACGACCGCGGTAGCGGAACTCGCTGTCGTAGTCGTCCTCGACGATGAGCGCCCTCCGCTCGGCGGCCCAGCGCAGGAGCGCCATTCGGCGGGGCAGGGACAGCATGACGCCGAGCGGATACTGGTGCGAGGGCGACACCACCACCGCACGCGCGTCCGGCGCGCGCGCCAGGCCCGCGGCGACGTCCATGCCGTCGTCGTCGACCGGCACGGGCACCGCGCTGCCGCCGGCGGCCCGCACCGCCCGCCGGGCGCCCGGGTAGCACGGATCCTCCACCCAGACCGCGTCCCCGGGGTCGAGCACCAGGCGCAGCACCTCCTCCAGCGCCGGCTGCGTGCCCGCCGTGACGAACACCTGCTCGGGGCTGCAGGAGAGACCGCGCGCCGCCGAGACGTGCTCGGCGATCGCCCGCCGCAGGCCGGGGTCCCCGGCGGCGTCGCCGCCCTCGAGGACATGGACGCTCGCGCGCGCGCAGCACTGGCCGACGATCCGCGCCCACCGCGCGGTGGGGAAGAGATCGAGCGCGGGCACGCCCGGGCGGAAGGCGCGCGGCGCGCCGCCGAGCCGGGGCGCGCCCGCCGGCGTCCGGCGCCGCGCCCGGCGCCGCGCCCGCGCCGCGATCGACAGGCGCGGCGCCGGCGCGGGCTCCCGGGTCCTCTGCCCCGGCGCGGGCAGCCGCTCGACGGGCAGCGCCGGCGCCACGCGAATGCCGGAGCGCGGCCGCGCGACCACGTAGCCCTCGGCCTCGAGCGCCTCGAGCGCCTGCAGCACCGTGCTGCGCGCGACCGCGAGCTCGGCGGCGAGCTGCCGCGACGACGGGAGACGGGTGCCTGGGAGCGCCGCCCCGGCAAGGATGCGCGCGCGCGCGCCCTCGTAGATCTGCTCGTGCAGCGGCGTGGACATCCGCCCGTCGACGCGCAGGAACAGCGACGCGAGCGCCCTTTTCTGGTCTGGTCCAATGGTCCTCATCTGGCCTTGCTTACCATACCAGGCCGCGACATGCACGATGCACCATGACCGCCCGCGCCGGTACGCTCGCGTTGCTCCTCTGCGCCGTTCCCGCCCAATCCCATGAGACCGCCCCGCCGAGGGACGGGCAGCACGATTTCGATTTCGAGATCGGCACCTGGAAGACGCGCCTCCGCCGCCTCCAGCGCCCCCTGACCGGGTCCACGACGTGGCTCGAGTACGAGGGCACGTCCGTGGTCCGGAAGATCTGGAACGGCCGCGCCAATCTCGTCGAGCTCGAGGCCGATGGGCCGACCGGTCACCTCCAGGTTCTGTCCTTGCGTCTCTACAATCCGCAAGCCCGGCAGTGGAGCCTGCACTACGCCAACAGCAACGACGGAACGCTGAGCCAGCCCACCATCGGCGAGTTCAAGAATGGACGCGGGGAGTTCTACGATCAGGAATCGTTCAATGGGAGGACCATTTGGGTGCGGAATGTCTGGTCGGACATCACGCCGACGTCATGCCGTTTCGAGCAAGCCTTCTCGGACGATGGGGGCAAGACGTGGGAGGTGAACTGGATCGCGGTGGATACGCGGGTGAAGGAGTAGCGCCCGGCCTCCCAGGAATGGCTGGCCCGCCGGCCAGGACGCGCGCACAGCGGACCTTCGCCACGGTGCCGTCGATGGCGTCGCGTGCGGACGCATCGGGGGGGCGGGGGGCGCGTCACCGTCCACAGGGCAACGCGCGCCGTGAGCGGAGCATCCGGGGGCAGTGCGCCGTCGCGCGGCCGCCACCATGCGGGCCTACATCAGGCAGCCGACCGCGGCGGCGTAGTCGACGGCGTGGCCGTCTCCGGCCGGCGAAGGGGCACGCACGCGGGGCAGAGTCATCCGCACGGCCATCGGGATCCCCGCCGAAGGGAGCTCCGCCCCGCGCCGGTCGAAAAACCGCGGGCGGTCGCCATCGGCCGTCATCCGAAACCCACCCTCATGGACGAGGGTGTGGTGTCGGGTGCACAGTAAGACTGTATTTGCCAGGGTAGTCTCGCCGCCGTCCGCCCAGTGCCGGATGTGGTGCGCATCGACATAGTGGGTGTGGGTGCAGCCCGGAAAGCGGCAGCCGACATCGCGAGCGGCGAGGGCGCGGCGCAGGGCCGTCGGAATCGACCGCCTCTTGCGCCCCACGTCGAGCGGAGACCCGTCCGCGTCGTCGCGTTCCAGGACCGGGACGATGCCCGCGTCGCACAGCAGGCGACGCGCCGTTTCCGCGGAAATGCCGGCCTGCTCGTGGCGCCCCGTCAGCGTCGCCGCGTCGATGTGGACCAGGACATCGACCGGTGGCCGGTCCGGATGGTCGCCGCGCAGTGCCGCCTCGGCCATCGCGACCAACCCGTCGAGACGCGTTTCCGCGGAAACGTCACAGGCCTCGAGGACCCGCGCCGCCTCGTCCGGGCGGAGCTGGATCTCGATGCGCACCATGCCATCGTCGGTGTCACGGACCCGGAGGTAGCGACGCGCCTCGTCCGCGGCGGGATCGCGGGGTTGGACTTGGCGGTACAGGCGGCAGATCTTCTCGAGCTGCGCCGCGGTCGCGTGGCACGCGATCTCGAGGAGGTTGGCCTCATTCTCCGGTGTGGCGATGCGCGTCATGGCACGTGCCTTGGAGAAACTGAGCTCCCCGTCGCGGAGCGCCGCGTCGATGAGCGGCAGACGCGCGAGCGCCTGGGCGACGCGCAGTTTCTCGCGGGCGGCGCCGAGCGCGATGCCGCACCGCCAGCCCAGCCAGTGGGCGCAGGACAGGGCGCCCTGGCGCGCCCAGCCTTCCTGCTCGTCGAAGCGCCGGAGGTCGGTGAGCAGGCGATGGGTCGCGGCATCGAGCATCGCGGCGGTCTCGGCAATGCGGTCGGCAAGGGCGTCGATGTCGTCGGGCGCGGACGGAGCGATGGCGTTCATGCGTTCTTCTAACACGGGGATTTCGGACGCTCCGGCGGGCCCACGGCGGGCCGTTCGATGGCCGAAACGCGCGGCAAGCCTCCCAAATTCGTTCACGCCAGTTGGAGCGGCGCTGGTCCGTTCTCGCGAGCATCTGGCGAGGGTGACGGCGATGCACTCATGTCGGCAGCGCGCGGGGTGTCAAGAGAAAAACGCGGCGGGTCTTTAGGCCAAAAAGGATCTGGTAGACTCTATGCGTGCTGCGCTGGATCGGTAAACGACTCGCGCTGCGCGCCTACCGACAGAAGCTCGGGCGCGCCCTCGTCGAGCGCTACGGAGGCGAAGCCCAGTACACGGTGAGCCAAGTCCGCGTCACGGCCGAGCGCCTCGCGATCAACCTCGCGTACATCGACTACGCGTATGCCGCGTATTGCGGACGCAAGCTTTACGAGGCCTACCACGCTGAGCTGGGCGTACCCGGCGACTGGGCCGCGAGACGTGCCGAGATCGGGTCAGTCCATCTCGATCTCGGCGGGACGCCGGCGGCGGCCATCACGAGGGCTAGCGGGGCCCGCCATACCGTGGGGAGTATGATGCCCGGGTGGACGCCGACACGTACGGGGAGCGGTTCCGCGAAGCGATCGAGGAGGTCGTCCACGTCGAGCGCAGCGGCTGGGCCGTCGAGCTCGTAGGTCGTGCCGAGGAACGTTTGAAGCCGCTGGTGAGTGGCCCGCCGCGCAAGACACTCGTGCTGTGGATCGAAGCTGCGAACGCGTTCACCACCCCGGGGCGGTACATCTACCTGAGCCGGCAGCTCCTCTCCCGCGGGCTGTCGGAACCGGGCGTCGCGTTCGTCCTCGCGCACGAAATCGGCCACCACGAGCTCGGCCACCTCGATGCGTCGATCCGGGCTCTCGAACGTCTCGATGGCCCGCTGAGCCTGGATGCGCTTACGAAGCTCGCCGCCGCCATCCTCGCCGGGCTGAAGTTCGGCCCGGAGCACGAGATGGCCGCCGATCACTTCGCGCTGGGCCTGTGCGAGCGCGCCGGTTACGGCGGCGCCGGCGCGCGCGAGACCTTCGATCTCTTCGAGATGATCGCGCTCGACTTTGGCGACGTGGATGGGGCGCTGGGGTACGAGGACGAGCAGATCGATGCGACGCCCCTGGCCCGAACCATCCGCGCCGCGGCCCACACGAAGCTCAGCCACCCATCCGTGCGTGCCCGGCGCGATGCGCTCTTCGGAACGCAACTGTCGACGACGACGGCCATCGCCCCGCCGGCGGGCTTCGCCGCCACGGGCATGGTCTTCGCGTGCCCGCGCTGCGCCATCCGGTTCCCCGCAAAAGACGCGTGCCCACGATGCGGGTCGCCGGGCGTCGCCGATCTGCGCGAGCCCGCGGAGCGATCGCGATTCCTGCGCGCGCTGAGCCGCCGGTCCACGGTCGCGCGGCGTGGACCCGTGCGGCACTATCTGCCGCCGGCCGCCATCGGCGCGGGCAGTGCCGGCTTCTCCCTCTACCTGTTGCTCACGGGCGCCAGCGCCGGCAACGCGCTCGCCGGCGGGATGATCGTCCTGCTCATCGCGGGTTTGCTCTACGTCGTGGTTTCCGGAATCGCGGCCGACGCTTCCGAAGGCCGCTGGCCCTCGCTGGTGCTGGAGCCGGTCGCCACGGCCGCCCTCGGCTCAGGCACCGAGGAGAGCCGGCGAGGCCACGTCCACGTCCGTTTCTCGGTGCGCGCGCCGTTGAGCGGCCGCCCCTGCGCGGCCTGGCGCGTCACGGGCAAGGGCCCGAGCGGCCCGATCGACGACGCGGGTCTCGGCGGCTTCGACGTTCACCTCGACGGCCGTGCCGTGGCGCGGGTCGAGGCCGCCTGGGGATTCGTCGACCTGGGTCCCATGGAGGCGCCGACGACCCGGATCCCGGACGACGCTCTCGCCGACTTTCTCCGCCCCCGCGGGCGGCTGCCCCAGGGCGCGGCCTGCGCGCTCTCGGAGGCGGTCCTCGTCGAGGGCGATGAGGTCGAGGTCCGGGGCGTCGCCGACGTCGAGCTGATCACGGATGGCATGCGCGAAAGCCACGAGATCCGCGTCTTTCGTAGCTCGCCCACCATCCGAGCCCTCGCGAAGCAGCGCTGAACGCGCCCGGTCCGGCTCAGGGGCGCACGCCGCCGAGGCGCCGCTTTACCAGTACATAAAGACCCACGCCGATCGCCTGGGCGACCGCGAGCACGGCGATGATCTTCGCCGCGAAGGTCCGCCAGCTCGGGACGTCGATGATCGGGAACACCGAGAGCACCGCGTACAGGGCGGTCACCGCCAGACCTGACGCCGCGGCGACGCGCAGCCAGGGCGGCGGCGGCGGCGACAGCCGGCGCGCCGCGAAGAGGGGGATCGCGAACAACGACAGGTAGGTGAATGCGTAAAGGATGCCGGCCGCGTTCTCCAGGAGCTGGAACGCCTCCTGGACGCCGACGCCGATCTGCCCGGCCAGGGTCAGCGCGAGCACGAGGGCGCCGACGAACAGGACCGAGTTGATCGGCGTGCGGAAGCGCGGGTGCAGGCGGGTGAACCAGCCCGGCAGAAGCCCGTCCCACCCGGCCACCATCGGCAGGCGCGTGTTGCCGGCGAAGATCAGCGCCACCGCGCCGATCTGCCGCAACACCAGCATGAGGATCAGCGCGGGGACGATGACCCCGGCGAAGCCGAGGCCCGCGAAGCCGAGCGTCAGCGTCTGCGGGATCGGGCTCACCAGATCGATGCGCTCGTTCGGGACGAGCGCGAGCGTGCTGCTCGTGCCCAGGATGAACATCGCCGCGATGATCGGGACGGCGACGGCGACCGAGCGGCCGATGCTGCGCGCCGGGCTCCGGCACTCCCCCGCGAGGATGGCGACGTACTCGAACCCGCTCAGCGCCCCCAGGGCCATCTTGCCGAAGATGTTGAGGCTGAGGAGCGTGAACGCCGGCAGCGACGCGTCGAGCGGCCGGTACGAGGGGAGGACGCCGCGCGACACCGCGAAGAACGGCACCACGATCAGCGCCGCGAACGCGAGGACGTGCGCGATCGCGCCGACGTTCTGCAGCCACTTGCTCACGCGCAGCCCGAGCACGGACACGATGGTGATGCCGACGATCGCCAGCCCGCTGGCGACGGGCGTGTACCACCCCGTCGCGGCCGTCGCCGCGCCGGCCGCCCCGAAGAGATAGGACAGATTGGTCGCGATCACCACCGCGAACATGGCCATCACGACCAGCGTGTAGGCCCACAGGTTCCAGGCGGTCAGGAAGCCGGCGAATTCGCCCAGCCCCTCCCGCGCCCACTGGTACAGCCCGCCCTCGAGCGGCATGAGACGGTTGAGGTAGATGACGACCGCGGCTTGCGGCAGGTAATAGAGCGCGATCGCGGCCAGCCAGAAGACGACGTGCGAGGTGCCGAGCTTGGCGGCGGTGCCGACCCACCCGGCTCCGACGACGTAGAGGATCTGGGTCAGCACCAGATCCCGCAGCCCCAGCTCCTTGCGGAACCCTGCGCTGCGCGCCTCGACTTCGGAAACCCGATCCGTGGCAGCTACACTAGCAGGAACCGGCCGGTGCCTACGACTTCTTCTCGATCACGACCTCGAGATATTCGCTCGGCAGGACGAGCGTGCCGTCGCCGGAGCGATTGCCGCGCTCCATCAGCTCGAGCAGATCGCGCGTGAACGCCTCCTGCCGCTTGGGGTCGAGCGCCGCATACGTCTTGTTCATCGGGCCGTAGTAGGTGCGGAAGATCTCGATCCAGTGCCGGGCGGACCGGTAGCGGAAGTTGAACTGACGGCTCGCGGCGCGGATCCATCCCGCCGTCGCGCCGAAGAGCTCCTCGAGCCGCGACCGCGTGCCCCACAGCGCGGGCGATTTCATGCCGAGCGCGGGCGGCGCGTACTTCCCGATCGTCTTGAACACCTGCCCGATGAAGCCGTCGGGCGTCCAGTTCGCAAGACCGATCCGGCCGCCCGGCTTGCAGACGCGCGCGAGCTCGGCCGCGGCCTTCGATTGATCCGGCGTGAACATCACGCCGAACGTGGAGATCACCACGTCGAACGAGCCGTCGCGAAAGGGCAGGTTTTCCGCGTCCGCCTCCTGAAACTGGATCGTCAGCCCCTCCGCATCGGCGCGCTTGCGGCCCTGCTCGAGCAACGCCGGAACATAGTCGGTGGAGGTGACCTCGCACCAGCGACGCGCCGCGGCCAGCGTCGCGTTCCCGTTGCCGGCGGCGACGTCGAGCACGGTCGACCCCGCACGGAGATCGAGCGCTTCGCAGAGACTCTCCCCGACGATCTGCAATGTCGTTCCCACGACTGCGTAGTTGCCGGTCGCCCACGCTCCCTGCTGGCGTGACTTGATCGCGGCGAATTCGATGTTGGGTACCGTCATGCGCCGGCCTCGAGTGCATTGACCATGCCACTGGCGAAGACGCGTTCGTGCGCCGAGATCGAGGACGTCAGGGCGCGCTGGGCCGGTCAAATCGTCAGGCCAGATGAACCGCGATGCACCGCGGTGCACCCGGGGTGCCCCTTACAATATGTGCGATCGCACGTCCTGGCCCCGAAGCGGCCCCATGACACAATTCCCGGGCCGTGGGCAGCGAAACCACCGAGACCGCGCCCGACCGACCGGTGAGCCGGGGCGAGGAGGAGCCGACGACCCCGGCCGCGTCCCGCGAGCTGCCCGACATACATCCGGGCGACAACCTGGGACGGTACACGGTCCGCGCCTACATCGGCGGGGGCGGGATGGGACGCGTGTTCGCCGCGCACGACACCGAGCTCGGTCGCAACGTCGCGCTGAAGCTCGTGCGGCCCGATCGCCGGGACGCGCGCGCGCGCAGCCGGCTGTTCCGCGAGGCGCAGGCGCTCGCCCGCCTGCACCACCCCAACGTCGTGACCGTATACGACGTCGGCACCCAGGGCGACCACGTCTTCGTGGCCATGGAGCTCATCGACGGGCCGACGCTGACCGAATGGCTGCGACGCGACAGACGCGGCTGGCGCGACGTGCGGGCCGCGTTTCTCGCCGCCGGGCGCGGGCTGGCCGCGGCGCACGCCGTCGGCATCGTGCACCGCGACTTCAAGCCGCACAACGTGATCGTGGGCAAGGATCGCGTCGTCGTCGTCGATTTCGGCCTGGCGCGTGCCGGCGCGGAAGACGGCGACGCCGGCGGCGCCCCGGTCGCCCCCGTCGACGACAAGAACATCCTCGGCGTCAGCCTGACGCTCGCCGGCGAGCGCCCGGGCACGCCGCTCTACATGGCGCCCGAGCAGCTCGCCGGGGGGACGGTGACGGCGAAGGCGGATCAGTACGCGTTCTGCGTCGCGCTGCGCCAGGCGCTGAGCGGCCGCCCGCCGGCGCCGGGCGACGAGAAGGTCCCGGCGTGGCTCGAGCAGCTGATCGCGCGCGGCACGTCCGCGCGCCCGGAGGATCGCTGGCCGTCGATGGAGGCGCTGCTCGCGGCGCTCGGGCGGACGTTCTGGACGCCGCGCCGCCGGCGGCTCGCGGCGGCCGCGGCGGCGTGCGCGGTCGCCGCCGTGGGCGCGGGAGCGTTCACGCTCGGGCGCCGCGCCGCGGCGCCGGAGCCGTGCGCCGGGGCCGACGCGCTGATCGCGCCGCTGTGGGACGACGCGACGCGGGAGACGATCCGCGCGAGCTTCCGCAAGACCGGACGTCCCTACGCCGACGATACGTTCGCGCGCGTGGACGCGTCCCTGCGCCGCCGGCTCGCGCACTGGGCGAGCGCGCATCGCGATGCCTGCGAGGCCACGCATGTGCGCCACGAGCAGTCGGACGCGCTGCTGGACGCGCGGATGGCCTGCCTCGGGCGGGCGCGCATGGAGGTCGCGTCGCTGGTCTCGCTCCTGCGCGACGCCGACGCCGGCACGGTCGACAACGCCGCGCCGGCGGCGAGCCGCGTCGGCGACGTCGCGGGCTGCGCGGACGTCGCGGCTCTCGGCGACGCGGTGCCGCCGCCGCGCGACCCCGCCGCGGCCCGGGACGTCGACGCGCTGCGCGGCGACCTCGCGCACCTGTCGGCGCTGCGCCTCCTCGGCAAGTATCGGGAAGGCCTCGCGGCACGAGGGGACGTCGTCGCGCGGGCGCGCGCGCTCGGCCACGCGCCGGTCGTCGCCGCGGCGCTGGACCTGGCCGAAACGTTCGAGGTCGCCGCCGGCAGCTACGACGCGGCGGTGGATCTCGGCTACGAGGCCGCGCGCGTCGCCGCCGAGGCGCACGACGACGGCCTGGTGGCCCGCGCGCTGGACCATGTCGCGATGGCGCTGACGTACGGCCGGCGCCGATTCGACTCCGCCGAGGTGGCGTATCGGTCCGCCCTCACCGCGGCCGCGCGCGCCGGCAACCCGCCCCCGCTCCTCGCCAAGATGTACGGCGACCGCGTTCTCATGCTGGAGACGCGCGGCGAGTACCAGACCGCGCTGCCGCTCAGCCTGGTGGCGTTCCCCCTCGCGGTGCGCGTGTACGGCGACGACAGCAGCCAGGCGGCGCAGGCGCTCATGGACGTCGCCGGCGCGATGAACCATGTCGGCGATCCGGACGAGGCGGGCCGCCTCTACGGGCGCGCGCTGGCGATCGCCGATAAGGCGGTCGGACCGCAGCACCCCATCACGGTGGCGATCGTCGGCGACGCCGGCTCGAACCGCCTCGACGTCCTCGACTACGACGGCGCGGCGGGCTTGTACGAGCGCGCCCTGCCGGCCCAAGAGCAGATCTACGGCGCCGACGATTCGAGCGCGGCGATCCTCGCGCACAACCTGGGCATCGCGCGGCGGGGCCAGCGCCGGCTGCCCGAGGCGCGCGCTCTGTTCGAGCGGGCGATTCGCATCAAGACCGCCAAGCTCGGCCTCGAGCACGCGTCGGTCGCCACGAGCTACGCCGAGCTCGCCGCGGTGGCGCGTCTGGAGGGCCGGCGGGACGAGGCGCTCACCGACGTCGAACGGGCCCTCGCGATCCAGCGAGCTGCGTTCAGCGCGCCGCATCCCTCTCTCGCCAACACCCGCCGCGACCAGGCCGAGCTGCTGCTCTCCCTCGGACGGCTCGACGAAGCGCGCGCGGCCATCGCCGCGGCGGACGACATCGACGGCAAGGTCGGCGGCGATCGCGGGCACCATGGCGAGACGCTGCGCATCTCCGCCGACATCGCGGCGGCCGCGCACCGGCCGCGTGAGGCGATCGCGCTCTATGGGCAGGCGCTGGCGCTCCTCGAGGCCAAGCACGGCAAGGACGGACCCGGTCTCGTGCCCGCGCTCGTCGGGCTGGGGGCGGCCGAGCTCGACGCCGGCGACGCGGCGGCCGCGCTGGCCGCGGCCGAGCGGGCGTTCGCGATCGCCGCGGGCAAGGTCGTCCCCGTCGACGTGCGGTGCGCGGCGCAGTTCCTGCTGGCGCGGGCGCGCTGGGCCGAGGGGCGCGACCGGCCCGGAGCGGTCGCGCTGGCGCGCGACGCGCGCGCGCGGCTGGCGGCCCTGCCGTACCCGACGGAGGTGGCCGGCATCGACCGCTGGTTGGCGCGGGTCGCGCTCTGACTACTGCGCGCACGTCCCGCACTGCAGCGACTGGTCAGTGCACGCGCCGTTCCGGCAGCAGACGGGCCGGGTGAAATTGATCTGGGCGCAGGGGACGATGCCGCACTCCTGGCCGTCGGTGTTCCGCGTGCAGCTCTGCGGACAGCTCGACGGCACAGCCGTGCAGGAGTCGTTCATGCAGACCATGGCCGTGCAGGTGCAGGTCTGCGTGCCCGCTTCCGCGCAGGTGTCGGCGAAGCCGCCGCACGCGCCGCAGCCGGAGACCTGGGTCGCGCCGCACGACGCGCCGTTCGTGGATCGGGTGCAGGCCTGCGTGTCGGTGAAGGCGTCGCCGGTGCAGGCGCCCCGCTGGCAGGTGAACCGGGTGCACGCGCGCGACTGCGTCCCGCTCGAGTCGCAGGTGTCGCTGAAGCCGCCGCACGCGCCGAACGAGCCGCAGGTGGTGCCCTGGCCGCACAGGGCGCCCTCGCGGGCGGGAACCTTGATGCAGCCCCGATCGACGGCGCAGATCCCGTCGTTGCACCCGTCGGACATGCCCGAGCAATCCACCGACGGGAAGCTGCACACGTGCGTCGTGAGGTTGCACGTGCCGGGCAGCGTGCACGCGTTGGGCGGCGTCGCGCAGTCGCCGTCGCCCTGACAGCCCACGGGCGGCGCGTCGGGAGGGAGCTGGATGGGCGGCGCGTCGGGCGGGAACGCGACGGGCGCATCGGGCGGTAGCTCGGCCGGCGCGTCGGGCGGGAGCTCGACGGCGGCGTCGGCCGTGTCGACCGGCGCGTCGGGAGCCGCGGCGGGCGGCGCGTCGAGCGCGGGCCCGGCCAGGCGGCGGCACCGGCGATCGGCGCCGCACGTCAGCTCGGGCGGACACTCGCCGCCGGGGGAGCACGCGATCTCGTCCTTGAACGAGGGGTTGAAGCAACCGATCGCGAGCGCGAGCGCCGTGAGAGCCGTACGTCCCGTTCTCGTGCGCATGCGATCAGAAGCGGCCCGCCGCAGTCAGGCGGATCTCAGCGGGGCCGATCGCGGGCGCGAGGGTCAGCCCCTTGCCGCTCTCCGCCGTCGGCCCGGCCTGGCCGCCGAGGTAGAAGAGGACGCCGCCGGCCACCAGCGCGGCCGCGCCGACCCCGGTGAAGATGATCATGTTGCGCTGCGCCGCCTTGCCCTCGGCATAGCGCTGGGGGTCGAACGTGTCCCACGTTGCGGTCTCGCTGCCGATGGCGCGCGCGCGCAGGCCGAACGCGACGCCGACCCCGATCGCAATTGCGCCGGCGGCCCCGGTCGCCATCCCGGCGATGCGCAGGCCGCGACCCGGCGACTCCGAGCGCGCCGGCGCCGGGGGCAGCTCGGGCGCCTTCGGCGGCGGCACCTGCGCCTGCGCCTGCGCCTCGGCCTTGCGCTTGTCTTCCTCGGCGCGGCGGGCCGCGTCTTCCGTGGCGGCGATCGAGCGGCGCAGCTCTTGGCTCGACGCGCGCGCCACCGCGGCGCCGCGTCCGCGCGGATCGAGCTCAAGGTACTTCTCGTAGTAGGTGAGCGCGCTCGCCTCGTCGCCGGCCAGCTTGTACACCTCGGCGACATCGAAGAAGAACTCGGGCTCCGCGAAGAGCTCGTAGGCGGCGAGATACTCGACCGCGGCGGTCTGGTAGGCGCCGCGCGCCTTGGCCGCCTCGGCCGCCTGGAAATGCCTGCGCGCCTCGTCGAGGTCCTTCGGCGTCGGCTGCGTCGGCTTCGTCCTTTGCGGTGCCGGCTGCGCGCGCGCCGTCGCGCCGACCGCGAGGACCACCAGCAGGAAGAAGGGGAGCCGCGTCGTCATGGATCATTCCCTCGACTTGAGCTTGTCGAACGGATCGAGCGAGCCGTCGACGGGGGTCGTGGAGCCGGGCGGCGTCGGCCCGCCGGGTTTCGCCGGCGCGCCGGCCGATCGACGCGCGAGCGCGACCCGCACCTCGCCGTCGCGATCGGCGGCGACCGCGACCTGCCGATCGGCATAGCCGCGCTTCTTGACGATCAGCACGACCTCGCCGCCGGTCGCATCCATCGGATAGTCGAGAGGCGTCGCCCCGATGCGCACGCCCTGCGGCATGCGGTACACGTCGGCGCCGGCGGGGTCGGACGCCACCTTGATCGTGATCTTCGCCGGCGCGACCGGCTGCGGCTGCGCCGGGTCCGGTCGGGGCGGGGCAGCGGGCGCGGGGGACGCCTGCGCCGCGGGGGGCGCCGGCGGAGGGGGCGCCTTCGCCGCGACCGCGACCCGGGCGTCGGGGTCCGAGCCTCCGCGCGAGACGGCGACGCGGAGCACGAGCGTGCCGGCCCCGCCCGCGATCGCCGCCATCGCGACGGCCGCGAAAATCCACGATCGCCTGCGCCAGACGGGCCTCGCCGCGGTGGGCGTCGCGCCCGCGGCGGCGTCGAGCGTCGTCCGCGACGGCAGCGGCGCGGGCAGCGGGAACGCCAGCACCCCGGGGGTCATCGCTTCGGTCGGGCCAGCGACCGCGAACGCCCCCGACACCGCCGTCTGCAGCGCCGCCATCATGTCCGCCGCCGACGCGAACCTGTGCTCCGGCTCCTTCGCCAGCGCCCGCAGGATCACCCGCTCGAGCACCGGCGTCACCGGCACGATCGAGCTGGGCGGCGGCACCGGGGCGTAGATGTGCTGGGCCATCACCTCCCCGGCGCCCTCGGCGGCGAACGGCGCGCGGCCGCACACCATCTCGTAGAGGATGCAGCCCAGCGCGTACAGATCGGCCCGCCCGTCGACGCCGCCGGCGCCCTTGCACTGCTCGGGCGCCATGTACGTCGGCGTGCCCAGCACCATCCCGGTGCGCGTCATCCCCGAGCCCGGTCGATCGCCGGTCGCCAGCTTCGCGATCCCGAAGTCGAGGATCTTCGTGCGCTCGCCGTCGGCGACGTCCGCATCGCGGACGAGGAAGATGTTGTCCGGTTTGAGGTCGCGGTGGACGATGCCCTTGCCGTGCGCCGCGCCGAGCGCACCCGCCACCTGCCGGCACAGCGCCGCGGCGCGCGTCTCCGACAGCGGGCCGGTGCGGCGGAGGCGCGCCGCCAGGCTCTCGCCGTCGAGGTATTCCATCACGATGTACGCGCTGCCGTCCCCCAGGTGGCCGAAGTCGTAGATCTCGACGATCCCGGGGTGCTTGACGGCGGTCGCGGCGCGCGCCTCGTTGAAGAATCGCGTCACCAGGTCCGACCGATGGGACATTTCCCGGAGCAGGACCTTGATCGCCGCCCGACGGCCGATGAGGGCGTGCTCCGCGAGATAGACGGCGCCCATTCCGCCCTCGCCGATCTTTCCGATGATCCGGTAGCTGCCGATGACTTCGCCTGCCATGGTGTCCCGCGGTCCGAGTCGGTGCGCGGTTGCAAGCGCCGCGCCCACACGCGGGGACGGAGTCTCGCGCGCTTGCTCGCGCGCGCCCCCCGACGGTGGTGCACCCGCGGTCCACCGGCGGTGCACCTCCCGGTACGGCGGCGCGACGCCGGCGCGCGGACTTGCCGACCGGCGCACCGGATCCGCGATGGCACGCGCGTTGCTGAGGGACGAAGACGACGCGCCATGTCCCATGCCCGTCGCATCTCCGTCGATTCCGCCGTCGTACGGGCCTGGATGGAGGGCCCGCGGTATAGTCCGGCGGTGGTCGACGCAACCGACACCGGAGGGTCGGAGGCTCCGCGGCCGGCGCGGGACGCCGAGTGGGCGCTGACCCTGGCGCTCGACTGCCAGCAGCTTGCGCGGACGCCCCTCCGCCTGGCGCTCGCGGAGGTCGACGAGGTCGCGATCGGCCGTGGAACGGAGCGGGCGGTGCGGCGCGACGGACGGCGCATGCGGCTCGATCTGTCGGACCGGTGGACGTCGCAGGTCCACGCGCGGCTGTCGCGAGCCGGCGATGCCTGGACCATCGAGGACGCCGGGTCCAAGAACGGCACGCTGGTCAACGGCCGCGCCGTCGACCGGGCGGTGCTGTCCGACGGCGACGTCATCGAGTGCGGGGGGACGTTCTTCGTCCTGCGCTGCGCCGCCGGGCCCATCGCCGACCTCGACGGGCCGCGCGGGACGATGGAAGCGCTGCGCACGCTGTCGCCGGCGCTGGAGCGGGAGATGGCGGTGCTGCCGAAGATCGCCCGGGCACGCGTGCCGGTGCTCGTGCGCGGGGCCTCGGGGACCGGCAAGGAGGTCGTGGCCACGGCCATTCACGCGCTGTCCGGCCGTACCGGGCCGCTCGTCGCGGTCAACTGCGGCGCGATGCCCGCGAACCTCGTCGAGAGCGAGCTGTTCGGCAGCCGTCGCGGCGCGTTCTCCGGGGCGGAGGAGCGGCCGGGGCTGGTGCGCAACGCCGATCGGGGGACGCTGTTTCTCGACGAGGTCGCGGAGCTGCCGACCGCGTCGCAGGCGGCGCTGCTGCGCGTCCTGCAGGAAGGCGAGGTGCTTCCGCTCGGTGCCGGCGTCGCCGTCACGGTCGACGTGCGCGTGGTCGCGGCCACGAATCAATCGGTGGACGAGCTCATCGGCGCGGGCCGCTTCCGGCGGGACCTGTACGCGCGCCTGCGCGGCTACGAGATCCACCTGCCGCCGCTGCGCGACCGGCTGGAAGATCTCGGGCTCCTCATCGCCAGCCTGCTGGCGCGGCTGGAGCCCAACGGCCGCGCCCGCCGCCTGTCGCGCCCGGCGGCGCGGGTGCTGTTCGCGCACGGCTGGCCGTTCCACGTGCGCGAGCTCTATCAGGTCCTCGGCGCCGCCGCGGCGGTGGCGGGCGGCACCGAGATCTTGCTCGAGGATCTGCCGGCTGCGGTGCGCGAGCCGCGCCCCGACGCCGGGGCCGGCCCGCCGGCCGCGCCGATGACCGAGAAGCAGCGTTTGATTGCGCTGCTCGAGAAATACGCCGGGAACCTCAGCGCGGTGGCGCGCGCGCTGGCGACGTCGCGCACGCAGGTGCGCCGCCTGCTGACGCGCCACGCGATCGCCGACGACCAGTTCAGGCACCGCTGACGACGGTCATGGATGAGACCGGGACCGCGCAGGCCGCGCGCTGATCAGGCGCGCTTGCGACGCTCGTCGCATGCACTATGATGACGCGCATGGTGGACGGCGCGTCGCCTTCGCCGGACGGGCCCTTCGTCGGTGCGGGCCTCGACACCGGTGCGGGATGGCCGTTCGTGCAGGAGCGCCTGGCGCTGCTCGGCAAGACGGTGTTCCTGCTCGCGTTCGGCTTCTTCGTGGTCATCAACGCCCTGTTCGTGGTCGCCGGCGGGGTTCCGCTCGTGCCGCTGCTCCTGCAGCAGCACAACGTCATGCACTTCCTGTCCGCGTCGGTGATGGCGGCAGTGTGGGCCCTCACGCGCGTGCGCCCGTGGTCCGTGCGCACGCTCGGCATCCTCGACGGCGCGTGCGTGCTCCTCCCCGGCATCGGCCTGGCCGCGTACGCGGCCGAGCCGGACCCCCAGCTGCTCATGTCCGGGCTGCTCGCGCTGACGGTGACCATGATGGCGCGGGCCATCCTCATCCCGTCGACGGCGGCGCGGACCTTCTGCCTGTCGTGGATCGCCTCGGCGCCGCTGTTCGCGGTGTCGCTGATCGTCCACGGGCACGGCGCGCCCGGATTCGTCAAGGCGGTGATCGCGGTGAGCACGTTCCTGTGGCTCACCATCGCCGTCGTGCTGTCGACGGTGGCGTCGCGCATCATCTACGGCCTGCGGAAACAGGTCAGGGAGGCCTCCGACATCGGCCAGTACACGCTCGAGGCGAAGATCGGGCACGGCGGCATGGGGGAGGTCTGGCGCGCGCGCCATCGCATGCTCATCCGTCCGGCGGCGGTCAAGCTGATCCGGCCTCAGGGGCTCGGCTCGACGCCGGGTGCCGATCCGCAGATGCTGGCGCGCCGGTTCGAGCGCGAGGCGCGGGCGACCGCCGGGTTGAAGTCGCCGCACACCGTCCAGCTCTACGACTTCGGCGTCACCGACGACGGCACGCTGTACTACGTGATGGAGCTCATCGACGGCATCGACCTCGACACGCTCGCGGCCCGCTTCGGGCCGCTGCCGGCGGAGCGGGCGATCCACATCCTGGTGCAGGTGTGCAGCTCGCTCGACGACGCGCACCAGAACGGGCTCGTCCACCGCGACATCAAGCCCGCGAACGTGGTCGTCAGCCGCGTCGGCGCGGCGTGGGACTTCGTCAAGGTGCTCGATTTCGGGCTGGTCAAGCTGAGCGCCCGGCAGGGCGACGACAACATCCGCCTCACCGCCGAAGGCAGCGCGAGCGGGACCCCGGCGTTCATGGCTCCGGAGATCGTCCTCGGCCAGGCGACCGACCACCGCGTCGACATCTATGCGCTCGGCTGCGTGGCGTACTGGCTGGTCACGGCGAAGCTGGTGTTCGAGGGACCGGGCGCGATGAAGGTCATGTTCGACCACGCCCACACCCCGCCGCCGGCGCCGTCGTCGCGCACCGAGCTGCCGATACCGCCCGAGCTCGATGCGCTCATCCTGGAGTGTCTCGCCAAGGACCCGGCGCAGCGGCCGGCCAGCGCGGCGGCCCTGCAGGCGCGGCTGCAGGCGATTCCGCTCGCCACGCCGTGGACGCGCGAGCGCGCCGAGAAGTGGTGGACCGTCCACGCGCCGGGGATGTCGGCGGCGCGGCCGGTCGCGGACGTCGTGCTGTCGCAGGAGGCCCGCCCGCCGCGCGTGATCCGGCAGGCGCGCAAGTGACGGAGCCCCGCGGATGGCACCATTCTGATGCAGAATACGCGCGTGCGTCGTCTGAGAGAGCGCAAGGAATGGCAGTTCTTCGCCGTCCTGGCGAAGGCGGCCCCCGGGCTCGCCGTCATGTGGTGGATCGCCCTCGTCCTGAGGGGCATCCTGCCGGCGGCGTTCGCGATCGCGATGGGCGTGCTCGTCGGCGCGGTGGGGCGCGGCGATCCGCTCGCCGGGCCGCTCGCGTTCGTCGGCGCCGTGTTCGTGCTGCTGCAGGTGCTCGCGCCGATCCATCACGCCGTCAGCGCCAACCTCGGCGACCGCACCGCCGCGTGGCTGTACGATCGGCTAACCGAGGCCTGCGTGCGCCCGCCGGGCATGGGCCACCTCGAGGACCCCACGCTCACCGGCGACCTCACTGTCGCGCGCGACTTCGATCTGGGCATGACCGGACCGCCGCTGTCGATCTCGATGGATTTCATCGCGACCGGCATGATCGAGATGATCGGCGGGATCGCGTCGGCCGCGATCCTCGCCGCGTACGCGTGGTGGGCGCCGATCGCGCTCGCGGGCGCGTGGCTGGCGACGCACTGGCTCCTGCGCGAGAGCGCGGTCTGGCGCGATCGCAACACCGGCGAGGTGCGCGCCGCGCAGCGCGACGCCGATTACGCCTACCGGCTGGCGGTGGACCCGCCGGCGAGCAAGGAGCTGCGGCTGTTCGGCCTCGCCGGCTGGACGATCGACCGTTTCGTCGCCCGCCGCACGCGCCTGCACGAGCTGCAATATGCTGCCACGCGCCTCCGCGAGCGGCCGGTGATCTGGAGCCTCCTCATCGTGACGGCCGCCAACGTGCTGGTGTTCTGGTCGCTGGCGCGCGCGGTCGCGAACGGCGGCATCAGCCTCGCCGAGGCGGTGACGTTCGTGCAGAGCGCCGTCGGCGTGTCCATGATCGCGTTCGGGGGGTTCAGCTGGGCGCTCGACGGGGCGGCCGCGCCGGTCGCCGCGGTGCTGCGCCTCGAGCCGGCGATGCGGGCCGCCGGCGCGCTCGCCTCCGGCGACCGTCGCGCCGACGGCGCGCCCGCGCGCGAGATCCGCTTCCGCGACGTCACGTTCGCGTACCCGGGCGGATCGGCGGCGCCCGTGCTAAAGAACTTCGATCTCACCATCCCCGCCGGATCGTCGCTCGCCATCGTCGGGCAGAACGGCGCGGGCAAGACCACGCTCGCCAAGCTTCTGTGCCGCCTGTACGACCCGCAAGCGGGGGCCATCGAGATCGACGGCGTCGACATGCGCGCGCTCGATCTGGCCGCGTGGCGCGCGCGCGTCGCGGCGGTGTTCCAGGACTTCATGCGCCTCGAGCTGCCGCTGCGCGACAACGTGGCCCCCGCGGGCGCGCCGGACGACGCGGTGCGCGCCGCGCTGGAGTCGGCGGGCGCGGCGAACCTGGCCCCGCTCGACACGGTGCTCGCCCGCGGCTACGACGGCGGCACGGACCTGTCGGGCGGCCAGTGGCAGCGCGTCGCGCTGGCGCGGGCGCTCGCCGCCGTGACGCTCGGCGCCGGCGTCGTGCTGCTCGACGAGCCGACGGCGCAGCTCGACGTGCGCGGCGAAGCGGAGATCTTCGATCGGCTGCTCGCCGCGACCCGGCGGTGCACGACCATCCTCATCTCGCATCGCTTCTCCACCGTGCGCCACGCCGATCGCATCTGCGTGCTCGAGCACGGGCGCGTGATCGAGCACGGCACGCACGACGAGCTGATGGCCCAGGGCGGCCGCTATCGCACGATGTTCGATCTGCAGGCGCAACGCTTCACCGTCGAAACGGACGAGGAGGGAACGGCATATGACGTCCTCTCCTGAGCGCGAGCCCGGGCCCGCCCCCGGACCCGGAATCGAGCCGCTGCCCCCCGCGCTGTCGTCCATGTGGCGGCTGTGCAAGCTCGGGTACCGCCACGAGCCGCGCCTTATGCTCGTCGCGTTCGTGCTGTCGCAGCTCGCCGCGCTGCCCGACGCGCTGCTCGCGCTGTGGCTGATGCTGCTCGGCAAGGGCGTCCTCGAGCACCGGTCGGCGATGGTGCTGGGGGCGGCCGTCGGCCTCGGCGTGTCCGCCACCGCCACGTGGTTCCTGCGCACCGTGTCGACACGCGTGCAGCGGCGCTTCCGCGACAAGGTCACGATCGCGCTCGAATCGCACGTCGCCCGCCTGCAGGCGTCGGTCGCGACGATCGCCCATCAGGAGCGTCCCGAGTACCTCGATCGGCTCGCCATGCTGCGCGATCAGGTGTTCGTGCTCGACCACATGTACATGTCCCTGTTCGCGACCCTGGGCTGGATCCTGCGCCTGGGCGTGACGATCGCGCTGCTCATGTCGATCCATCCGGCGCTCGTTCTGCTCGCGGCGTTTGCGGTCCCGACGGTGCTGACGGCAACGTGGCGGCCCGCGATCGAGCGCGCGGCGCTGGAGCGCGGGGCGCAGAGCAGTCGGCTGGCGCGCCACCTGTTCACCACCGCCACGACCGCGGCGCCGGGAAAGGAAGTGCGTGTCACCGGCATCGGCGCGCGGCTGGCGACCGAGCGGCGGGCGGCGTGGGAGCGCTGGTACGGACCGGTGGCCGCGTCGCGCCGGGGCTCCGCCGCGTGGCACACGCTGGCGTGGGCGACGTTCGGCGCCGCATACGTCGGCGCCGTCGTGTTCGTGTCGTCGGGGCTCGGCCGGCCGGCCGGCGACGTCCTCCTCGTGCTCGCCGCCGGCGCGCGACTGTCGGCGTACATCGGCGCCACCGTGGGCGAGGTCGGCTTCTTGCGCGGCTTCTGGGCCGACGGCTCGCGTCGCCTCGCGTGGTTCGAGGACTACGCCGCCGCCGCGGCGGCGGCGGCCGATCTGCCCGTGCCCGACGTCCTGCGCCGCGGCGTGCGGCTCGATCACGTATCGTTCGCGTACCCCGGCACCACGCGCGCGGTGCTCGACGACGTGTCGCTGACGCTGCCGGCGGGCGCGGTGGTCGCGATCGTCGGCGAGAACGGCGCGGGCAAGACCACGCTGGTCAAGCTGCTGGCCAAGATGTACGAGCCCTCGTCCGGCACGATCCTCGTCGACGACGCGCCGCTCGCGCGCATGCCCGCCGCGGAGTGGCGGGCGCGTCTGGCCGGCGCGTTTCAGGACTTCTTCCGCTTCGAGTTTCGCGCGCGCCACAGCGTGGGGCTCGGCGACGTCCCCCGTCTGGACGACGAGCCCGCGGTGGTCGCGGCCGTCGACCGCGCCGGCGCGGCGGACGTCATCGCCCGCCTGACGTCGGGCCTCGACACCCAGCTCGGCCGGACGTGGCCGGAGGGGGTTGACCTGTCGTTCGGCCAGTGGCAGAAGCTCGCGCTGGCGCGCGGCTTCATGCGCGATCGGCCGCTCCTTTTGATCCTCGACGAGCCGACGGCCGCGCTGGACGCGGAGACCGAGCATGCTCTGTTCGAGCGGTACGCGGCGGCGGCGCGCGCGACGGGGGACGGCGACGGCGGCCGCATCACGATCCTCGTGTCCCACCGCTTCTCGACCGTCCGCATGGCGGACCTCATCGTCGTGCTCGACGGCGCGCGCGTCGTCGAGGTCGGCACGCACGACGCCCTCATGGCCCGCAGCGGTCCGTACTCGGAGCTGTACGGCATCCAGGCCGCCGCCTACCGTTGACGGGCCAGAAACTGGACCGATCGATTGTGCCGGCTCTGGCCCTGGGACCGGGGCGACGCGGCGCTATCACGTCGTGAGGAGGCATCCATGAATCGCGACGACGACGGCCGCAGGGACTTCGACTTCATCCTCGGGAAGTGGAAGATCCACAACTCGCGCCTCAAGCTGCGCCTGCAGAACTGCACCGAGTGGCAGGAATTCGAGGCGAGGCACGAGGGGCGCCCGACGCTGGGCGGGCTGGGCAACGTCGACAGCTTCTCGGTCGCCACCTTCCCCCTCGACGGCCGCCCGCTCGAGGGGATGAGCATCCGCACCTTCGACCCGCGCACGCGGCTGTGGAGCATCTGGTGGCTGGACGACCGCAGCTTCCACGTCCAGCCCCCCGTGGCGGGGCGCTTCGAGGGCGCCCGCGGCGAGTTCTTCGGCGACGAGATCATCGACGGGCGTCCGACCCGGGTGCGTTTCATCTGGAGCGACGTCGACACCCCGTCGCCCCGCTGGGAGCAGGCGTTCTCCATCGACGGCGGCAAGACGTGGGAGACCAACTGGCGGAGCGTTCTCACGCGGGCGTAGTGCTAGCATCACGTCCGGATGGTGGCGGCGGCCCCGCAGCCGGGCGAAGTCCTGGGCAGCTTCCGGCTGGTGCGCGAGCTGGGGCGGGGCGGAATGGGCGCGGTCTTCCTTGCCGAGCACACGTTGATCCAGAAGCGCGCTGCGGTGAAGGTGCTGCTGCCGGGCAAGGCCGCCGACCCGGAGCTCGTGCGTCGCTTCTTCCAGGAGGCGCGCGCGGCGGCGCGCATCCGCCATCCCGGCATGGTCGACGTGTTCGACTACGGCGTGCGCGACGGGGGGCCGGCGTACCTGGTCATGGAGTACCTCGACGGGGAGAGCCTGGGCGCGCGCTTGCGCCGCGAGCGCCGCCTCCCGCTCGACCTCGCGCTCGACGTGGCGCGGCAGGTGGCCTCCGCGCTGGCGGCGGCGCACGCGGAAGGGATCGTCCACCGCGACCTCAAGCCGGACAACCTGTTCCTTTGCCCCGACGAGACCGCCGGCCACGGCGTGCGCGTGAAGGTGCTCGACTTCGGCGTGGCCAAGCTCGTCGGCGAGCCGGGCGCCGACCTCACCCAGTCGGGGGCGCTGGTCGGCACGCCGCTCTACATGTCGCCGGAGCAATGCCGCGGCGCGACCGCCGTCGATGCGCGCGCCGACGTGTACGCGCTCGGCGTCATCCTGTACCACGCGGTGTGCGGCGCGCCGCCGTTCACCGGCAGCGGCGTCGGCGATGTGCTGGCCGCGCACATCCATGATCCGCTCCCGCCGCCGCGCCGCCACGATTCCGCCATCCCGGCGGACGTGGAGGCGCTGCTGCTCGAGATGCTGGTCAAGGACCCGGCGGCGCGGCTGCCGACCATGACCGCGGCGGTCGCGCGCCTCGACGAGCTGCGCGCGCGGCCGGGAGGGACCACGCCGGCGGTCGGGCTCCTCCCGACCTTGCCCAGCGCCGACGCGATCGCGCCGGTGGGCGCCACGCCGGCCCCGGCGACCGCGCCGCGGCGCCGGAGACGCCGGTGGATCGCCGCCGGCGCGGCCGCCGCGGTCGCCGCCGCCGCCGGCGCGCTTCTCCTGTCCGCGCGGCGCGACCCCGAGGCGCGCTGCGCCGCCGGGGACGGCGCCGCGTGCGTCGAGGCGGCCGCCGCGCTGGAGGCCCGCGTCGAGGTCCGCTCGCTCGGCGACAAGCTGGCGAATCTGGCGCAGCGCGGCTGCGAGGCGGGGAGCCAGGACGCCTGCGTCCGCCTGGCCGACCTGTACGCGCGCGGCCGCGGCGTCGCCCTCGCGTTCGAGCGCGCCGTGCCCCTGTACCTCAAAGCGTGCGACGCCGGGGTCGCCGAGGCCTGCCACCGACTGGGGTCGCTCTACCTCGCGGGCAACGGCGTCACCGTCGATCCCGCGCGCGCGGCCGCGCTGTTCGAGCGAGCCTGCGCCGGCGGCAGCGCCCGCGGCTGCGCGCTGCTGGGGCAGGCGCGCGTCGAGGGACACGGCGCCCCCTGGGCGCCGGAGGCGGCGATGGAAGCGTTCCTCGCCGGCTGCGACCGCGGCGCCATCGACGGCTGCTACGACGGCGGAATCCGGCTCCTCCACGGGCTGGGCGTGCCGGCCGACGCCGACCGGGGCAGGGCGATGCTCCGACGCGGCCTCGCCCTGGGCGAGTCGGCCTGCGCCGCCGGCGACGACGAGAGCTGCCGCTACCTGGGCATGGCCCATTTCTTCGGCCGCGGCGTGGAGCTCGATCGCGCCCGCGCGCTCACGTTCCTCCAGCGCGCGTGTGACCTCGGCAACGCCGGCGCGTGCAGCGATCAGGCCAGTATGTTCATCTACGGCGCCGGGGTGCCCAAGGACGCCGCCAAGGGGGCGGCGCTCCTCGAGACCTCCTGTCGGGGCGGGTCGCCGTCGGGCTGCTCCGAGCTGGCGCTGGCGATCGGCTTCGGCATCGGGATTCCGCCCGACGAGCCGCGGGCGCGCCGCATCGCCGAGGACCTGTGCGCGCGCGTCGGCGACGCCGGGTGCGGGCCGCTCGGGCTCCTGGCCGAGCAGGGGCGCGGCATGCCGAGGGACGATGCGCGCGCGGTCTGGCTGATCCGGCGCGCCTGCGACGCCGGTGCCGCCATCTCCTGCTACAACCTGGCGGCGCGCCACCTCGCCGGACGCGGCGTCGCCAAGGACGTCGACGAAGCGAAACGGCTGGCGCGGAAGGGCTGCATCATCGACCAGCCCCTCGCCTGCCAGCTCGCGGGCTCCATCGCGTATGACGAGCACGACGACGCCGGCGCGCGGCGGTGGTTCGAGATCGCGTGCGAGATGAGCGGCGACCTCGGCTGCGATGGCCTGGCGCGCATCTACTTCAAGGGGCGGGGCGTGCCCGCCGATCCGGCCCGCGGCGCCGCCATCCTGGAGGCGGCGTGCACCCGCGGCGGCGGGGCGGCGTGCAGCCACCTGGCGGTCCGCTACCTCGATGGGGCCGACGGGCTCGACAAGGACATACGCAAGGCGCTGCAATTGCACGAGCGGGCCTGCGAGCGCGAGTGGGCCGACGGCTGCATGGCGGCGGCGGCGCTCCTGTCCGGCGGGACCCTCCCCGCCGACCCGGCGCGCGCGGCCGAGCTCCGCCGGCGCGCCTGCCAGCTGCACGTGCGCCACTGCCCCGCGGATGCGGGACCCTAGGTGCCGGGGATGGAGCGACCCGCCCCCGACCGGCATCCTACTATGGGTAGATGGTAGGCCATTGCCGGGTCCCAGCCGGTGGCGGACAATGCGTACAGTGGAAAACGGGATCAAATCGCCCGCGCGGACGGACACCGCGCGGCCGGCCGAACGTGCGGCGCCGCAGCTCGCGGCGGGGTCGCGCCTCGGCCCTTATGAGATCGGCGATCTGATCGGCGCCGGTGGGATGGGCGAGGTGTACCGCGCGCGTGACTCCCGCCTCGGGCGCGACGTCGCGGTCAAGGTCCTGAGCGCGTGGTCGCTCCGCGATCCAGAGCGACTCCGTCGCTTCGCCGTCGAGGCGCGCGCGGGCGGCGTGATCAACCACCCCAACATACTCGCCATCTACGACGTCGGCGAGCACGAAGGGATACCGTACGTCGTCTCCGAGCTGCTGGTGGGGGCGACGCTGCGCGCGAAGCTCGCCGATGGCCCCCTGCCCGTTCGCCGGGCGGTCGACTATGCGCGTCAGGTCGCCGCCGGGCTGGCGGCGGCGCACGACAAGGGCGTCGTCCACCGGGATCTCAAGCCGGAGAACCTCCTCATCACCACCGACGGGCTGGTGAAGATCCTGGACTTCGGCATCGCCAAGCTGATCGCTCCGGCGGAGCCGGTCGCCGAGGAGGGGAAGGCGGCCACCGCGCCGGCGCAGACGCAGGACGGTGTGATCGTGGGGACGGCCGGCTACATGTCTCCCGAGCAGGTGCGGGGGCAGGCGGTCGATGCCCGCACCGACATCTTCAGCCTGGGCGCGATCCTCTACGAGATGCTCGCGGGAAGGCGCGCCTTCCCGGAGGCGTCGCCGATCGAAACCGGCATGGCGATCCTGAAGGACGAGCCGCTTCCGCTCGCGGACGTTCCGCCGGGGCTCGACCGGCTCGTCGCGCGCTGTCTGGACAAGAGCCCCGCGCAGCGGTTTCAGTCGGCGCGCGACCTGGGCTTTGCCCTGGAGGCGCTCGAGGCCTCGCCGACGCCGGCGGCGGTCCCGGCGGCGCGGCGCGCGCGGCGGCTGCGGGCGTCGCCCGTCGCGTGGTGGGTGCTCGGCGCGGCGGCAGCAGCCGCGTTCCTGGCCGGCTGGCTGGCGCGGCGCGCGCCGGCGACCGACCCGGGCGCGGCGCAGCTGTCGTACCGGCGG
>DATFWE010000057.1:0-9502 GCA_035259575.1 Haliangiales bacterium | reverse complement strand
GACGTCGGTGTAGATCAGGCACTCGGCGGCCTTCATCGCCGCAGCCACCGCCACCGCGCTGGTGTCGGAGCCGCCGCGCCCGAGCGTGGTGATGTTACCGGCGTCGTCCATCCCCTGGAAGCCGGCGATGACGGCGATCTTGCCTTCCTTGAAGCACTGGTGGATGCGGTCGGCGTCGATCGAGCGGATGCGGGCGCGCGAGAAAGCGCTGTCGGTGGTGATCTTCACCTGGTGGCCGAGGAACGATTGCGCCTGCCCGCCGAGCTTGCGGATCGCGAGCGCCACCAGGCCGACCGATACTTGCTCGCCGGTGGCGACGACGACGTCGACCTCGCGGTCGTTGGGGTCCTCGTGAAACTTGCGGGTGAGGCCGAGCAGCCGGTTGGTCTCGCCTGACATCGCCGACACGACGACGGCGACCTGGTGGCCCTTGCGCTGGGTGTCGAGGCAGCGCTTGGCGACGCGCAGGATGCGCGCGGGGCTGCCCACCGAGGTGCCGCCGTATTTCTGAACGATCAACACGCAGCCACATTATTGATAGTCTTTTTGCATGGCAACCCGCTTTGCAGTGGCGCTGTCGACGGCGCCCAACGCCGACAAGGCGGCCGAGATCGCGCGCGCGCTGGTGCGCGACGGCCTGGCCGCCTGCGTGAACATCGTTCCGGGGGTGCGGTCGATCTACTACTGGGATGGCGAGCTGTGCGACTCGGCGGAGGTGATGTGCGTCATCAAGACGCGCGCCGACCGCGTGGAGGCGCTGCGCGAGCGGCTCGTCGCGCTCCACCCCTACGAGGTGCCCGAGCTGGTCGTGATGGACGTGACCGGGGGGCACGAGCCGTATCTGTCGTGGGTCGACGCCTCCTGCCGCTGATCTTGCCCGTCTTCTTCTCCGCGTGCGCCGAGAAGAAGGCGCCGGAGCGGAAGGCCGCGCCCGCCCCGATCGCCCCGATCGCCCCGATCGCGACGACCGCGGCGATCCGGCCGGCCGACGCGGCGCCGGCCGAGTCCGCGCCCGAGCCGCCGCTTCCGCCGATGGAGGTCCTCCAGGGCGCGGCCGCGGAGAAAGCGATCGCCGCCGAGGCCGCGCCGCCGGCGGCGTCCGCCGAGGGTCTGGTCATCGGCCCGAACGGCGTGGGACCGTACCGCCTGGGGCTGCCGCGGAATGCGCTGGTGGCGCTGGGCCGGCCGCGCATCGTGCGCGTCGCGACCGACCCCACCGTCGAGCGGGCGGAGCTGCCGGGCCAAGGGATCAGGGCACGGGTCCTAGCCGGCCGGCTCGTCGCGATCACCGTCACCGGCCCCGTGCCCCGCACCGAAGCCGGCATCGGCATCGGCTCGACGCTGGCCGAGGCGGTGGAGGCGCACGGCGAGGCGCGCCCGTCGGGCGCGGGCGTGGTCCTCGCCGATCTCCCCGGCGTGGTGTTCGTCCTCGAGGACGGCGTCGTGGTGCGCGTCGTGGTCGTGGGGCCCGAGTCGGACTGAACCGCAGATGGTACGCTGTCGCTCGCGATGGGCGGCGACCGGATAGGGAGCTGGCGGCTCGAACGGGAGCTCGGCCGCGGGGCGATGGGCGCGGTCTACGTCGCCATCCACGCCGGCAGCGGCAAGCGGGCGGCGATCAAGATCCTCCTCCCCGAGCCCGGCGATCCCGGGCGGCGGCTCGCCCGCTTCATGCGCGAGGCCAAGGCGGCGGCGCAGATCCATCACCCCGGCATCGTCGAGGTGTTCGAGTTCGGGCGGGCCGGCGAGCGCGTGTACTTCGCGATGGAGCTGCTCGAGGGAGAGAGCCTGGGCGCGCGCCTCCGCCGGGTCGGCCGTGTGGGCCAGGGGCCGGCGCTCGCGATCGCGCGCCAGATCGCCGCCGCCGTCGGCGCCGCTCACGCCCGGGGGATCGTCCATCGCGACCTCAAGCCCGACAACGTGATGCTGGTGCCGGAGCCCACGCTCCCCGGCGGCGCGCGCGTCAAGGTGCTCGATTTCGGCGTGGCCAAGCTGGTGGGGGTCAACCGCTCGGTGAGCACCATCGAGGGTGCGGTGGTGGGGACCCCGCTGTACATGTCGCCCGAGCAGTGCCGCGGCGCCCGGCACGTCGGGCCGCGCGCCGACGTCTACTCGCTCGGCGCGGTCCTCTACCACATGGTCCGCGGCGACCCCCCGTTCGTCCGGCCGAGCGTCCAGGCGGTCCTCGCCGCGCACGTGAACGAGCCGGTGCCGCCGCTGCCCAACGCGACGCCGGCGCTGGTGACGCTGGTCCTGCAGCTGCTGCTCAAGGATGCGGCGGCGCGCCTGCCGACGATGGAGGCGGTGATCGAGGCGATCGACAGCTTGCCGGGGTAACCGCCCGTTCACCCCCCGTCGCCCGCGTACGGCGGGGCGCGCTCGAGAAGGACGTTGTGCGTCGCGGGGTGCGCGGCGAGCGCGGGGTCGGCCGCGAGCAGCGCCTCGGCCTCGCGCCGCGCCTCGCGCAGGAGCTCGCCGTGGGCAAGGAGATCGCCGAAACGCAGCTTGGGCAGGCCCGCCTGCCGCACGCCGAGGACCTCGCCCGGTCCGCGCAGCGCGAGATCCGCCTCGGCGATGCGAAACCCGTCGCAGGTGTCGGCGAGGATCGCCAGGCGCTCGCTCCCCTGCGACGCGCGCGTGTGCAGGAGGCAGAACGCCTCGCCGCCGCCGCGCCCGACCCGCCCGCGCAGCTGGTGGAGCTGCGCCAGGCCGAAGCGGTCCGCGTCGAGGACGACCATCACCGTCGCCTCGGGGACGTCGACCCCGACCTCGATGACGGTCGTGGCCACGAGGACGTCGATGTCGCCCCGGCGCAGGCGCGCCATCTCCGCGTCGCGCTCCGCCGCGGGAACCCGGCCGTGGACGAGCCCGACGCGGAACGGCGCCAGCGCCTCGGCCAGATGGTCCGCGGTCGTCGTCGCGTCGGCCCAGTCCACGCCCGGCTCATAGCTGGGCTCGACCAGCGGGCACACCACGAACGCCCGCGCCCCCTCGGCGAGCTTCCGCTTCAGGAAGCCGACGATCTGCGCCCGCCCGCGCGCGCCGTGGCAGATGCGCGTGCGCGGCGGCGTCCGTCCGGGCGGCAGCTCGTCGAGCGTCGTCACGTCGAGGTCGCCGTAGATCGTGAGCGCCATCGTGCGCGGGATCGGCGTCGCCGTCATGACGAGGAGGTGCGGCGCGCCGTCCCCCTTGCCGCGCAGCCGCACCCGCTGGGCCACGCCGAAGCGGTGCTGCTCGTCGATGATGCACAGGCCGAGATCGGCGAACCCGACGCGTTCGGCGAGGAGCGCGTGGGTGCCGATGCACAGGCCGGTGGCGCCGGCGGCGAGCATCGCCAGCGTCGTCTCGCGCACGCCGCGCGGCGTGGACGCGGTGAGGAGCGCCGCGCGGTGGCCGAGCGCGCGCGCCCACGGCTCGATCGACCGCAGGTGCTGCTCGGCGAGGATCTCCGTCGGCGCCATCAGCGCGACCTGCCGGCCCGCGGCCAGCGCGGCGTGCGCGGCGACGAACGCGACCGCGGTCTTGCCGGCGCCGACGTCGCCCTGGAGCAGGCGGTTCATCGGCCGCTCCCCGGCGAGGTCGCCGACGATCGCCGCGGCGGCGCGCTCCTGCGCCCCGGTTAGGGCGAACGGCAGCACGGCGCGCGCGTCGGCGAGCGCGGCCGGCGCGGCGCAGGGCGGCGCCGCGAGCCGCCGCCGCTCGTGCCGCCGGCGCAGCACCGCGAGCGCCAGGAAGAACAGATCGTCGAACGCCAGCCGCCGGTGCCACGGGCTGTCGCCGTCGCGCAGCGCCCGGGTCTCGGCGTCGTCGAGATCCGCGGGCGGATCGTGGAGGCCGCGGAGCGCCTCCGCCAGCGGCGGCAGCGCCAGCCGCGCCGCGATGTCCGGCGGGACGCCGTCCTGGAGGCGCGGCGCGACGCGCTCGAGCGCGGTGCGCGCGGCCTTGCGCACGATCGCCGGCGCCACCCCCTCGACCTCGCCGTAGCGGGGGCGGAGCGTCAGCCGCGCCGACGTGGCCTCGTCGTCGGCGTCGCCGAGGAGGTCCGGGTTCGCCATCTCGAACGCGCCGTCGCGGTGGCGCAGCGCCCCGGACAGGATCACGCGCGCGCCCCGGGCGAAGCGCGACGCCATCGAGGGGTGCACGTTGAACCATCGCACGGTCGCGCGCGCGCCGCCGTCCTCGAGCCCGACCTCCAGATAGCGCCGGCGGAAGCGGGTGTAACGTGCGCGGGTCACGGTCGCGACGAGCGTGACGCGCGGCCCCGGCTCGGCCGCGGCGAGCCGGACCGCGTCGCGCAGGTCGTCGTACCCGCGCGGGACGAACCAGGCGAGGTCCTCCAGCGTCTCGAGGCCGCGCGCGGCCAGACGCTCCGCGAGCGTCGGCCCGATGCCGGGGAGGACCTGCGTCTCCACCTTGCCGTTCTACCAGGGCACTCTGACTATGCGCGGTACGTGAACCGGAGCTCGTAGTCGCACAGGTGGAACACGTCCCCCTCGTCGATGCGCTTGTTGTCGATGCGCATCCCCTTGTAGTCGATGCCGTTCGTCGACCCGAGGTCCTTGATGTAGTACGTGCCGTTGCGCCGGATGATCGCGGCGTGCTTGCGCGAGATGTTCCCGTCCTTGATGGCGAGATCCGAGGTCTTCGAGCCGCGGCCGATGATGAACTGGTCCTTTTCGATCGCGATGCGCTGGCTGTTGAAGATGAGGTAGAGCGTCGGGCCCGCGCCCGGCTGCGACGAGATTTCCGGCGCCGGCGTGGACCGGGGCGACGGCGCGGTCGGCCGGCGCGGCACGGCGGAGACGCCGCTCGACGGCGTGGACGTCTGGTAGGGGCCGGTGCTGAACCCCGATCCGGTGTACCCCGGGGTCGGAGCGCGCGACGCCCCGGGCGGCGGAGGCGGCGGCGACCGCCGGAGGCCCGGCGAGCTCGACGTCGAGGACTGGGGCCCGGGCGGCGACCCCTGCGGCGGATAGGTCGGCGGCGAGTTCGTCCCGCTTCCCGTCGACGGTCGGATCTCGCTGCCTTGCGCGGCCTGATAGTTCTTGGACCGCGCGTAGTACCGCATCGCCTCATTGATGAGGTAGTCGATGGAGCAATCGAAGTCGTTCGCCATCTGCTCGAACGTCTCCCACAGGACGTCGCGGCAGTAGAAGTGGCGCATCGTCTTCTTGCTCTGATCCATCGCGAGGCGTCCTCGTTCGTCAGTTCTAGCGCGGTTTCTCCAGCCGTTCCGCGGCCACCTTGGCTTCCTGGCCCACCGTCGTCCCGAACCCGCGGACCCTCGTCGCGTCGCCCTCGAGCGCGCGCAGTCGCTCGACGTCCTTCACCGTACCTACTTTCTCCAGCACCGCAATCCCTGTCAGCCGCGCCACCCAGCTCGGAGATTCGAGGAGTTGTCGTGCGGGGGGCACGGCGTCCGGACCGAACGCGACTATCTTATCCCAGAAATAATGCGAGATCGCAGCCCGATCCAGCTCCCGGTCCTGCGGGAGCGCATCGGAGATCGGGACGATCGCGTCGAGCTTTGCACAATCGAGCGCGTGGTATGCGGCCATCCATCCTCGGATGGGCTGCGCGTGCTTCGCTAGCTCCACGAATGGTTTCAGGCAGTTATCTTTTCCGGTCGCCGCGATCAGCTCGAACGCGCGGTTGATGATCGCCGGATTTTCGGTGGTCGACGCCGCGATCGTCCGGAGGCGCGGAAGGATCGCGCCGAGCGCGCCGGGCGGCGCCGCGACGAGCGCGGCGAACGCGCGCGACGGGAGCGACTCGTCAGCGTTCTCCTCGCGGGTGAGGTCGAGTAGGAATTCCGTCGCGCCGGTGAGAGCGAGGGCGCGCAGGTGGTTGTCGGCGATCGGCGTGTATTTGCCGTCGACGGAGCCGAGGTCGAGCGTCTCGCGGGCGGCGGCGATGAGCTTGGGCGCCGCCTTCGCGCCCACGGTGCGGAGAATCTCCTCGCCCTGGTGGATGCCGAAACCGGCGCGCTCCTCGTAGTAGCCGGTGATCCAGTCGACGAGGTAGCCGTCGACAGTGGGCGGGTCGAAATCGCGGAGGTCGTAGAGGGCGTCCTTGGCGCGGATCTGCGGGAGCGTCGGGACCTGGAGCTGGCTCTGGAGGCGCGCGTCCTCCCACAGGAGGCCGAGGAGCGGCTTGGCGACGGCGGCGGCGTCGGGGAGGCGGCGGAGCGCGGCGAGCGTTTCCTTGGGATCGCCGACCGTGATGAGGGCCTGCGCGGCGCGGGCGCGGAGGTCGGGGGCGAGGTCGCGGTCGGCCAGGACGCCGGTGAGCTTGTCCGTGTCGCCGGCGCGGCGCCAGCGCTCGACGGCGTCGGGGCTGGGTCTTTCGCACGCGAGGAGCAGCCCACCCCCACCGACGAGGACGAGGACGGGCAGGAAATTTGCGACGCGAATGCCGGGGATTGTACACTTCGCGCTCGTGCGCGGGGTCACCGAGGTGTGGCGCGCGGCGCTCGATCGCGGGCTCCGCCGTCTCGCAGAAGGCGACGCGGCCGGGGCGGAGGACTGCTTCGAGGCCGCGTATCGGCGCGCGCCCGAGCGGCCCGAGGTGTGCTTCGCGCTGGGGCGCGAGCGGATGCGGAGGGGCCGCCTCGACGAGGCGGAGGCGCTGCTGCGGGCGGCGTGGTCCGCGAGCCAGTCGAGCGCCGCGGCGGGCGTCGCGCTGGCGCGGTGCCTCGGCGTGCTGCAGAAACGGTGGGCGGAGGCGCACGCGGTGCTCGACGAGGTCGCGGCGCTCGGCGAGGATCCCGGGCTGCTCGTGATCCGCGGCGAGATCCATCTCGAGGAGGAGCGCGCCGACGCGGCGCGCGCGTGCTTCGAGCGCGCGGAGGCGCTGGTGGGGCGGCGCGGGCGCGCGGGCGCGGTGCGCGGGGCGCTCGCGCTCGGGATGGCGCGCGTCCTGAATCTCGAGGGCATCCGGCTGGGAAAGGCGGGCCGGATGGAGGAGGCGCTGTTCGCGTTCAAGCGCGCGTTCGATCTGGCGTCCGGGTGGAGCGGGCCGCTCGTGAACATGGGGGCGGCGTTCGCGGAGATGGGGCGGCCGGCGCGGGCGCGGGGGTGTTACGAGAGGGCGCTGGTGCTCGAGCCGAAGAACGTGGTCGCGCGCTACAACCTGGCGACGCTCGCGCGCGAGCGCGGAGATCTGGCGTCGGCGGAGGGGGAGCTTCGGCGCCTCCTCGTCGAGGATCCCGATTATCCGTGCGGGCGACTCGGCCTCGCCGACGTGCTCGCGCGGCGCGGGCGCGCCGACGACGCGGCGGAAGTGTTGCGGGGCGCGATCGAGCGCGATCCGCGGGACGTGGCGGCGATGTGCCGGCTCGCGGTATGGCTGCACGAGGCGGGGCGGACGCTGGAGGCGGCGGAGATGTTGCGGCGGGCGAAGGACGTCGACGCCGCGAAGGCGCAGGCGTATCTTGACAGAGGTCATTGAGGTGGCCACATTCCTCAAGCTCGCGTGTTCTTTGACAATTGGGGGCGAAACGGTTTCGACGGGGGTGGGGAAGTCGAAGCTGCGCGCCGCGGCGCCCGAGGCCGCGTCAAAAACGGGCACAACCGCAACTGCGAACGATAACGCTGTTGCTCTCGCTGCTTAAGTAACCACTTAACGTAGCGACGGTCTCCGCCGGCTTCCGCCTGGAGCCGGCGGCGGATTGTCAAACAATCAGGCTGGGGCCGACGGAGGGCTCATCGCCGCCCGCCCGAGACATAGGATGAGCTAGCCGGCCGGGAAGGATGTCGGCGGCCGTCCCGGCCGGTGATTCGACACACCGACTACGCGCGTAGAGGCTTCGCTGGTACTCACCTTCGGACCCGGGTTAGACTCCCGGCGCCTCCACTCTCATTTCAACTACTTAACTGCCTTTTCGGCCGCTGCTGCCACGCTGCTGCCACGCCGTTCATCGAGGAGCCGCACCGCATCGCGCGCGACTTCCGGCGCGAGGTGGGCGTAGCGCATCGTCATCTGGATCGTGGCGTGACCGAGCAGGTCTTGCACCGCCTTGAGCGGCGCGCCGCGCATCGCGAGGTGGCTCGCGAACGTGTGACGGAGCGTGTGCCAGCCGATGCGCCGGAGGCCCGCTCGCCTGCACGCGCGCCACAGCGGGTGCTTGCACTCTTCCTTGCCGAGGACGCGTCCGCCGTAGTCGCAGAACACGAGCTCGCCGCGGAGGTGCCGATGCGCCTTGAGCGCCGCAAGCACATCCTCGCCGAGCGGGATCTCGCGCGGCCGTCCTGACTTCGGCGTCCCTACTCTGCCCCGCACGATGCTCTGCCGGACCAAGATCCGTCCCGCGATGAGGTCCACGTCCTGCCAGCGGAGACCGAGAAGCTCACCCTGGCGCATGCCCGTGCGGAGCGCGACGACGATCATCGGCCGCCACTCTTCGTCCGCCGCCGCCACCAGCCGGCGCGCCTCGTCGAAGTCGAGGAAGTCGAAGTCCGGCTTGGGCGCCTTGAGCCACTCCACCTCCGGCACCTGGGCGATGAGGCCGCGCTTGCGCGCGATGACGAGCATGCGGCGGAGCGTGGTGAGGAGATTGTTGACCGTCTTCTTCGCCCTTCCCTCGGCGATCTTCTTCACCTTGAAGTCCTGGATCGTCGCGTAGGTCACCTTGTCGAGCCGCAGCGCGCCGAAGAATGGAACGATGTGCGTGCGGAGCGCCTGCTCCTTGCTGTCGACCGACGACGGCTTGTTGTCGACGCGGGACACGTCGAGGTAGACCGTCGCGAACTCTCTGACCGTCGGCACCTCCTTTTCTTCCGGCGGGGCGACCTTCGCCACGCCCGTCATGAGGACGCGCTGGACCTCGCGCCGTTCGGCCTCCTCGGCGCCGAGCTTGGTATTCGCCAGGCCGAGGGTTCCGGGCACGCCGAAGATCCGCACGCGGCGTCCGTCGTGCATGCGGACCTGTTTCCGGAAGAACCATCTTCCGGTCCGTCGATCTCGTCGAACAGACATATTCACGTCCCTTCCGACGAGCCCTTGCATCGCAACCAGTCTACCAGCGCCGCGCGCGAGAAGAGAAGGCGCCTTCCGATCCGTCGGTGGGGCATCTCTCCGCGCCAGGCGGCCTCGTAGACCGTCTTCCGGTCGACGCCCAGGAACGCGGCCACCTCGTCGGCCGTCATCACCTCGCGGTCGAGCATCTCGGCGCCGACATTCCGGACGACTGCCATGACCCATCTCCTACTTTGTCTTACCTACCTGTACCTCGGTCGCCTCCACGTGGTCAAGACTCATTCGCATCATTGACGTGACGGCTTGTCTTATGTACAAGACAAAGCCATGGCGAAACGCGAGGGCACGCGACGGGACGGCTCCGTGGACGTTCGGAAGGCCCTGATGACGCCCGTGGGCGGCGGGAAGGGCGACTGGGCACAGATCGCCGTCACCGTCCCCAAGGCTCATCTTCGCGTGCTCGAGACCGAGGCGCAGCTTCTCGGCTTGCGGCGCGGCCAGCTCCTCGAGCTCCTGTTCCTCGCCA
>DATFWE010000056.1:0-5349 GCA_035259575.1 Haliangiales bacterium | reverse complement strand
CGGCCCCTCGCTCGTGATCGAGCATCGCGCCTTTCCGCTGCGTCCGACGCCTGTGCCGCCGGTCCCCTTCAAGGGAACGTATCGCGAGGCGGGATGGCAGCGCTGCAACGCGATGTCCGCGGCCGACGGCATCTCGTTCACGCCGTGGCCGCACGCGACGATGCCGAACTGGAGCCTGCCCGCGCTCGAGGCGGCCAAGTGTGCGGCGCGACAGGGTGACGAGCTGTTCGAGCGCCTGCATTCACGCCTCTACGAGGCGTACTTCACGCAAAGTCTGAACATCGGCGAGCCGCGCGTGGTGGCCGACGTCGTCGCCGACGCCGGACTCGACATGGCGCGGTTCAACGCAGATCTCGACGCGGGCGTTGGGCGGGAGGCGGTGTTGAAGGACTACGAGGCCGCGGTCGCCGAGGGCGTGCGCGCAATCCCGACCGTGATCGTGCCCCAGACCGGCCGCGTCCTGGTGGGATTGGCGGACGCCTCAACGTACCGCGCCGCCGTCGAGGAAGCCGCCGGCTGAGCACGACGACTCCTCTGCTGTTCGGCGCCGACCCCGCCCCCGGGCTCGTCGCCGCCGCCCTTGCCGACGACGGTCGCTCCATCCGCCTCTGGATCCGCGACGGCGCCGCCACGCGCGTCGAGACCATCGCCTTCACGCCGTTCCTGCTCGCCGCGGAGGAGGCGCTCGTCGGCGGCGCCGCGGGGCTCCTCACGCTGACGCATCTGAACGGCGCGGGCGGTTTGTGCTGGCTCGCGCGCTTCGGCTCGTGGAGTGCGGCCCTCGCCGCGCGCGAGCGCTGTCGCGAGGCGACCGGTGTGCCCGCCAACGCCCCGGAGGCGCCGTACCGCTTCTTTCCCGATCCGGTGCATCAGTATCTCGTCACGGCGGGGCGCACGTCGTTCGGCGGGCTGCGCTTCGGCGACCTGCGGCGGCTGGCGCTCGACATCGAGGTGGTGACCACCGACGGCTACGAGTTTCCATCGGCGTCGCGCCCGGGCGATCGCATCGTCGCGATCGCGCTGGTCGACTCCACGGGCTTTCGTCACGTGCTTCGCGGGGATCGCCTCGACGAGCCGACGCTGCTGAGCGAATGCGGACGCCTCATCCGAGAGCGCGATCCCGACGTGATCGAGGGCCACAACATCTTCCGCTTCGACCTCGAGTACCTCGAGGCGCGCGCACGCCGGCACGGCGTGCCGCTGGCGTGGGGTCGCGACGGCGGCGTGCTGCGCAGTCGCCCCGCGCGGCTGCAGGTGGCCGAACGCGCGATCGGCTTTCGCCGCTACGACATCGCGGGCCGTCACATCGTCGATACCTGGATGCTCGCGCAGCTGCACGACGTCGGCGCGCGCGATCTGCCATCGTTCGGCCTCAAGGACATCGCCCGCCATCTGAGCGTCGCCGCCGCAGACCGAACGTACGTCGACGCCTCGAACGTCGCCCAGCAGCTCGCCGAGGACGCCGACCGCCTCATGGCCTACGCCGCCGACGACGCCGCCGAGACGCTGGCGATTTCGGCGATTCTCTCACCGCCGTACTTCGCGCAGGCTCGGCTCGTGCCGTTCGACTATCAGGCCACCACGCTCCGTGGCTCCGCCGCCAAGGTCGATGCGCTGCTGCTGCGTGAATACCTGAGAGCCGGCCAGGCGGTGCCGCGGCCACGCCCCGGTCAATCGGTCGGCGGCGGGCTCACCGCGATCTGGCAGCAGGGCGTGGCGGCGCCGGTGCTCCACGTGGACGTGACGTCACTCTACCCATCGCTGATGATCGGCGGCCGCGTCGCGCCCGCGAGCGACGAGCTCGGCGTGTTTCTCGATCTGCTCACTCACCTGCGCGACGTCCGCGTGACCGCCAAGCGCCAGGCAAAGGCCGCCATCGGCGAAGATGAGCGCCAGCACCACCTGGCGCTCTCGCAGTCGTTCAAGATCCTGATCAACTCCTTCTACGGCTACCTCGGCTTCTCGTCGGCACACTGGAATGACTTCGACGCGGCCAACCGGGTTACCGCCGACGGCCGCGCGGTCGTCACCTCCATCGTCGATGGTCTTCGCGCTCTCGGCGCGACGCCGGTCGAGGCGGACACCGACGGCGTGTACTTCACGCCTCCGGCCGGCCATGGCGTCGACGGCGATGCGCGCCTGCTCGACGCGCTCGCCGAGAAGCTGCCTCCGGGCATCACGCTCGAGCTCGACGGACACTACCCGGCGATGTTCTCGTACAAGATGAAGACGTACGCGCTGCTCGACGCGCGCGGGCGCGTGACGCTCAAGGGCTCGGCGTTCCGGTCGCGCGGACTCGAACCGTTCCAGCGGCGACTCATCGACGAGCTGGTGCGGCTGCTGCTGGCCGGCCGCCGCGCCGACGCCAAGGCGGTGGTGGACCGATGGCTGGCGGACTTCGGCGCCCATCGCGTCGACGTGCGGATCTTCGCGCGCAGCGAGACACTTCAAGAATCACTCGAAGTCTATCGCGAGCGCGTCGCCGCCGGCCTGCGACCCGCGTCGGCCGCCTACGAGCTGGCCGGGGCGAGTGGACGTCCGGTACAGCCCGGCGACCAGATCTCTTACTACGTCGCCGGCCGCACGGCCCGCGTCGCGGTGAGCGACGTCGCGAAGCTGGCGAGTCTCTGGGATCCTGCGCGACCCGACGAGAACGTGGAGTACTACCAGTCGAAGGTGCTCGAGACGTGGGAGCGCTTTCGTCGCTTCACCGAGCAAGATGGGCTCGTGCCGTTCGAGGACGACGAGCCGGAGTCGCCGCAGCTGAGCCTGTTCTAAAAAACAATGGGGGGCCTCTTTCCATGGCCCCCCACACGTTGCCCACCGCGGAGCGCGCCGGCGCGCTCCGCGATCCCCCGATCAGCGGCGCCAGCCACCTCCGCCGCCCGGGCCGCCGCCGGGACGACCTCCGCGGTCACCGCGAGGGCCGCCGCCTCCGGCGCCACGCTGCGGCTGCGGACGCGCCTCATCGACGACCAGGTTGCGATCGCGGAAGAGCCGGCCATTGAGCATCTCGACCGCCTTCATCGCTTCCTCTTTTGTGGCCATTTCGACGAAGCCGAAGCCGCGCGGGCGCCCGGTGAACTGGTCGGTGATGATCCGCACGGTCTCCACGGTTCCCGCCTGCGCAAAGAGCTCCCGCAGGTCCTCCTCCGTGGCCTGGAAGGAAAGGTTGCCGACGAACAACTTTGCCGCCATCGCGCGAACCTCCTGCCCTCATGAAAGCGGCGAGATAGGGAACCCCAGCCTAGCGATACGGAAAGATAATGACAGGAGGCGACGCATGTCAAGGCAGGGTCAGGCATAGACGCCGCGCGTGGCCCCGCCGTCGACGGTGATGCAAATGCCCGTGATGAACGCGGCGCGCGCCGATGCGAGGAAGCAAACGACATCGGCGATGTCCTCAGGCGTCGCGATACGGCCGAGCTTGTAGGGGGCCTGCGCTGCCGCGCGCACCTCGCCCACCGTCTTGCCCGACGCCTTGGCCTGCTGTTCCATCAGTTGGTCCCAGCGCTCGGTGCGCGTCGCTGCGGGCGACACCGCGGTGACGAGCACGCCGCACTCCGCGCCGAGGTCGGCGAGCCCCTTCGTGAAGTTGACGAGAGCCGCGTTGGCGGCGCCGCCCGTGAGGTAGGTCGCCGTCGGGTTACGTGCGGCGGCGCCGACGACGTTGATGATGCGGCCCGCGCCCTGCGCCTGCATGATCGGAAACACCGCGCGCGCCATGCGGATGTAGCCCATCAGCTTCAAACTCCAGTCGTCCAGCCACTGGCCGTCGGGAATGTCGAGGAAGTTGCCGCCCCGGATCGCGCCCGCGTTGTTGACGAGAACGTCGATGCGCCCGCACGCGCGCCTGGTTTCCTCGACCACGCGCTCGACCTCCGACAGTCGCGACAGGTCGGCGCCGATCGCGATGGCGTCGCGATGACTGCGTCCCCGCGCCTCGGTGGCGAGCGTGTCCAGCGCCGCCTTGTCGCGCGCCACCGCCACCACACGGGCGCCTTCCGCCGCCATCCCCAGCGCGATGGCGCGGCCGATGCCGCGGCTCGCGCCGGTCACCACCACCACCTTGTCGTCGAGCTCCAGGTTCATACGCTCTCCTCTCTCTCGCTCGCGCGGTTACGCCGTTCGGGAAACGGTGGCGGCGCCACCGTCGGCAGGGACTGCGCCGCCGCCGCCGTCGCGCGGCCGAAGGCATCGAGATCACGCCCACCCAGGCGCCGCCCGTACAGCCGTCCAGCCCCCTCGGCCAGCAGCGAGCGGGCCCCCGTCACGTTGCCGTTGGCGAGATGCTGCCAGCCGACGGCCGCCTGGATCAATCCCTGCAGCGCCTCGCGCGTCGGCCCGCTCGCCGTCATCCAGTGCGGCTCGAGCCACTCGTGCACTTCGAAGTACAGGCCCGCTTCATAGAGGCGCGCCGCCACTTCCAGCACTGCGTCCAGCCCGTGTCGCACCGGGGTCGGCAGCGCGGCCAAGGCGTCGCTCGCGCGCCGCGCACGCGCGGCGAGCAGCGGTGCCCAGTCGCCTTCCTCCGCCTGCAGCCACGTCGTGGGTGTTTCTGCCAGCATCGCCAGCATGCGCCGCGCCTGCACGTCGTCGACCGCCTCGAGGATCGTCGCCGCGAGGCGGTTGCGCAACGCCAGCGGCAGCGTGCGGATCACCCTCCCGACCGCGGCTCCGACTCCGGAGGCGAGAACGGGCCCTGAGAAACCAGCGGCACTTCGGACGACGCGACGGGCGGCGGCATCACATCCGGCAGTCGTCGCACCGCCGCCGGCGGCAGCCGCTCGGTCCGGCTGCCGGCGAGCAGATCGTGGAAGGCTCGCTTGTCTTTGCGTAGTCCGCCGACGATGTGCCCGATGCCGAACGTGAGCGGCAGGGCGGCCCAGAAGACGACGGCGCGGAGGAACGAAGCGCCAAGCGGTAAGGCTTCTCCATCGAGCGCGACGACGCGGACGCGCATCGCGAGCTTGCCGAGCGTCTGGCCGGCGATGGCGTGCAGGACCGTCGGATACGCCACCGCGAAAACGAAAGCGAAGAAGCCGGCCGCACTCGGCCCGCCCTCCCTGCCGAGGCGCGCGACCGCGATCACCTGCAGCAGGAACTGCGCGACGGCGATGACGACGAGATCGATCGCGAACGCGACGAGGCGAACCCAGAAGCCGGCGGGCGGCAGCGCGCCAGAAGCGGCCTCGTTCATGGCGCGTATAATACGCGCATGATCTCGGTGCGCGACGGGCAAGCGCAAATCCTCGCCCGCATCGACGCGCCGCTCGCAGCCGAGCTGGTGCCGCTCACGCGCGCCCTCGGTCGCGTGCTCAGTGAGGATTACGCCGCGCCGTTCGACGT
>DATFWE010000055.1:0-37367 GCA_035259575.1 Haliangiales bacterium | reverse complement strand
CCTGTCCCTCCTGACCCTCGGGCGTCGACTCCTGCTCTCCTTACCAACAGAAATTGAATGGCGACTCCCGATCCTCTTCGATGATGTCGCTCGTCGCCTGACCGAACTGGAGCCGTGTTTCAAATGAGGGGATCCCTCAGGCCCGGAACTGACCGGTTCGGACGGGGCCGCCGGCCTCGGTTCCGGGAGCCTCGAGGACGTCGCGCAGCTCGACGAGAGTGGTCAAGCGCAGGCGCCATCGGCCAGGTACTCCGCCGCGACGGGGAAGCAACGTACGTGAGGGCCCGATAGCCGACGCCGGACCGTGAAAGACCGAAGCGCGGAGCGATTCCTTCACGGTCTCTGAGGCCTGGGCGTTTCCGTTGGCGTTGGCGCGCCTACGCCTACGCTGGCGAGGACGACCGGGCCTGAACCGTCAGTCCCGCGCGCGCGCGGGCACGGCCGGCAGCGTGCAGCGGAACGTCGTTCCGTCGGGGCCGGTGGCGACGAGGTCGAGATCGCCGCGCGCGCGGCGCAGCAGCGAGCGGGCGACCGCCAGGCCGAGGCCCTGCCCGCCGCGCTTCGACGTGGTGAACGGCTTGAACAGGCGGTGGCGCACCGGCTCGGGCACGCCGCCGCCGGTGTCGGTGACGTCGATCGTCACCCCGGCCCACGCGGCGCGCGCGACCACGACGATGCGGTTGGCCAGCGCGGCGTCGGGGTGGCAGGCGTCGGCGGCGTTGAGGATGAGGGTGATGAGGGCGCGGATGAGCGAGTCGTCGTCGACGGCGACGCATAGATCGGCCGGGACCGACAGCTCGATGGTCGCGCGCTCGGACACGAGCGACCGCGTCAGCCGGACCGCGCAGTCGACGGCGCCGCGCACCAGCGTCGCGCCGGCGCGGGGGCCGCGGCCGCCGCCGAGGAGCACGAAGTCGCGGACCATCCGGCGGATGAAGTCCGCGGTCTCCTCGAGCGCCACCAGCGACGCGCGGCACGCGTCGAACGGGGAGTCCGGGCCGTCCGCGCCGGCGCGCACGGCTCGCTCGGCGACGAACATGTCCCGCCCGAGCCCCTGGAGCTGCAGCACGAGCGCCGTCAGCGGGTTGCCCAGATCGTGGGCCAGCCCGGCCGCGATCGTCGCGAGGAGGCCGAGCCGCGCCGCGGTCTCGAGCTCGTCGCCGACCTCCGCCGGTCGCTCCAATCGGTCGTGCTTCATGTCTTGCTCCATGGCCAGGCCTGTTCGGTCACGCGAGGATCCTCCTTGTGTGCTCGCACACCATGACGACGCGCGCCGGCTACGTCCATCGGGGCGGCCCCGAGGAGGGCGGGGGAAAAACCTTAGAGCCCAGGCTTCAGACCTCAGGCTTCAGGCTTCAGGCTCATGCGCGAGGGCCGCGTGTCGGTGGTCGGGCGACATCGATCCTGAGGCAACTGCGCTCTCAGCGAGTGGCACGGATAGCCGAGGAGGCCTGACGCCTGAGGCCCGAGGCCTGAACGTGAAGGTCGCGACGCGCGACAGCGCGGCGCGATTCCTTCACGTTCGCTCAGCCCTCGCTGGTCAGCCCGGCGCGAATGGCGTACTTGACGAGGCCCGGCAGGTCGTGGATGTCGAGCCGCTCCATGATCTGCGCGCGGTGGGTCTCGACGGTCTTGACGCTCACACCGAGCAAGTGCGCGATTTCCTTGGTGGATTTTCCCTCGGCGAGGAGCTGGAGGATCTCGCGCTGGCGCGGGGTGAGGGCGTCGGGGGAGGTGTCCCCCTCATCGAGCCGCGCGCGCAGGCGGTCGACGACCTGCTTGGAGATGCCCGGGCTGAGGTAGGTCTCCCCGCGCATGACCGACCGCAGCAGCACCGGCAGCTCGTCGCTGAACGCGTCCTTGAGGACGTACCCGGACACGCCGACCCTGAGCGCCTGGGCGACGTAGCTCTCGCCGGAGTGCATGGACAGGATGACCACGCGCGTGCCGGGCGCGTCCTTGGCGATGCGCGCCGCCGCCTCGAGGCCGTTGAGCCCGGGCATGGCGATGTCGATGAGCGCCACGTCCGGCCGGTGGGCGGCGACCGCGGCGAGCGCCTCGCGCCCGTCGGCGGCCTCGGCGACGACCTCCACGTCGGGCAACCCCTGGAGAAGCGCGCGCAGGCCCGCGCGCACGATGTTGTGGTCGTCGGCGAGGACCACGCGGATCATGCGGCGTCCTTCGCGGGCAGGCGCACCCGGATCTCGGTCCCGCCCCCCGCCGCCGAGCGCACGTCGAACGTGCCCCCCAGCGCCGACGCGCGCTCGCGCATGCCGACCAGGCCGAGGTGCTCGCCGGCCTCGGCGCGCCCGAGCGCGTCGTTGACGTCGAAGCCGCGGCCGTCGTCGCGCACGGCGATCGCGAGCGAGCCGCGCTCGCGCCCCAGCTCGACGGTGACGCGCTGCGCGCCGGCGTGGCGCAGCACGTTGGTCACCGCCTCCTGCACGATGCGGAACGCGGCCATCTCGATCTCCGGCGGCCCGCGCACTGCGGACGGCGGCGCGGCGAGCTCGAAGGTGACGCCGGAGAAGCGCGCCTGCTCGTCGAGGAACGCCTGCAGCGCCGGTACGAGGCCGATCTCGTCGAACAGCGGGGGGCGCATGCCGCGCGCCAGCTCGCGCGTGGCCCGGATCGCGCGATCCACGGTGTCGAGGCCCTGGCGCAGGCGGTCCGCGACGGCGGTCGGATCCTTGGCGAGGAGCTGCAGGTGGAGCTTCAGGGCGGTCAGCGTCTGACCCAGCTCGTCGTGCAGCTCGCGCGAGATGCGCCGCCGTTCCTCCTCCTTGGCGGCCTCGAGGCGGCGGGTGAGCTGGCCGAGCTGGGCGTAGGCGCGCTTGAGCTGCGCCTCGGCGCGGGCGCGCTCGTTGGCCTCGACGGCGCGCGCCACACAGTCGGCGAGCGAGCCGGCGTGGGCCTCGTCGTCGGCGGTCCAGCGGCGCGGCGCGCCGACGTGCTCGTGGGCCAGAACGCCGACGAGCGCTCCGGCCAGGTGGACCGGCGCGCACAGCATGGACGCGACGCGGTGCGGCTCGAGGTACGCGGCGGCGAGGTCGCGCGTGCGCTCGTCGGCGCGCGCGTCGGCGGCGGCCAGGGCCCGCTGGCGGCGCAGCGCGGCCACGTAGGCCGCGCACGCCTCCGCGGACAGCACCGCGCCCGCCTCGTGGCGCCCGGGCGACACGTAGAGGTCGGAGCACACGAGGGCGTCGCCGTCGAGGCGCCAGAAGCCGCACCGGTCGACGGCCAGGATCCGCGCGCCCACCTCGACGATCTCGGCGACCGCGGCGGCGCGGTCGCCGCGGGCGTCGCGCGTGGACAGGCGGAGCAGCGCCGCCTGCGCGGCGGCCCGCCGCTCCACCTCCTGCCGCCGCCCCGACACGTCGGCGATGGTGCCCAGGAGGACGCTCCTGCCGTCGAGGGTGTGCAGCCGTCCGCGCGCCTCGATCCACGCCGTCGCCCCGCCCGGCAACATCACGCGATGCTCGACGTGGTACTCGCGCGTGCGTCCGGCCAGCACGTCGTCGAGCGCGGCCGCGACGCCATCGCGATCGTCGGGGTGGATCCACGCCAGCACGGCGTCGATGGAGCGCGGCAGCGCCGCGACAGGCACGCCCCCGGGCGGGGGGCGGTCCGGGTCCCAGGTGAACGTGCGGGTGGCGGCGTCGAGCGACCACGTCGCCTCCGACGCGGCGTCGAGGGCGAGGCGCAGCCATCGCTCGCTCGCGCCCGCCTTGGCCTCGGCGCGCTCGCGCTCGCGCACCGCCCGCGTCACCATGAGGAGGAGCAGGCCGGTGGTGACGACGTAAACGCCCGCCGCGCGCAGCCACGTCTCCGGGAGCGGCACGTGGGCCGCGAGGTACGCGGACGACGGGGCGCGCCCGGACACGCCGAAGGCGACGAGGCACACGGCGGTGAGCGCGAGCGTCGCGAGGCCGGCGTAGGGCCCGCTGACGAGCCCGATCATCAACGTGGCCATGGCGAACACGAGCCCCGCGCTGCTGCCTGGGCCGAGGTGATACGCCGAGTAAGCGCCGATGGCGACGAGGGGAGCCGCGAGCACCCACGCGCGGGCGTGGACGCCGAGGCTCTTGGCGAGGCCGGCCCACGCCGCCGCGACGATCAGCGCCGCGCCGAACGGCAGGAAGGAGACGAGCGCCTGGGGGTGGACGGCGATGCCCACCGCGACCGGCACCGCGATCATGGCGGGGACGACCCGCGCCGTCGTGACGAGCACCGGAGTTCGCCAATCGGCGTGGGCGCCCCCTTGCGTGCGCTCGGCCATGAGCAAAACCTCGGCCGATTCTATCACCTGCGGGCGGCGGGACGCGTCACCCCGCCCGGGCGTCGCGCGCCGCGCGACCGCGCCGATTGATCACGTCGAGCGCGGCCACGCGGTACGCCTCGGCCAGGGTCGGGAAATTCAGCGCGTGGTCGACGAACGCGTCCACTTCCAGCCCGCCGAGGATCGCCATCTGCCCCACGTGCACCAGCTCCGCCGCGCCGTCACCGGCGATGTGGACGCCGAGCACCTTGCGCCCGGCCGCGTCGCACACGAGCTTGAGCAGCCCGTCTTCCGTGCCGGCTATGCGGCCGCGCGCCAGCTCGGCGAACCGGGCGCGCCCGACGATCGCCCCGCCGGCGACGCGCTCGTCGGCGCCCACGCAGGCCATCTCCGGGATGGTGTAGACGCCCACCGGGGTGAGGTGCGCCCGCCCGCCGCCGTCGAGGCCGAGCGCGTGGCAGGCGGCGCGCCGTCCCTGCTCCATCGCCGTCGCCGCCAGCGCGGGCGGGCCGATCACGTCCCCCACGGCGTAGATGTGGGGCACCGCCGTGCGGAACGACTCGTCCACCTCGAGCGTGCCGCGCGGCCCGGGGCGCAGGCCCGCCGCGGCGACGTCGAGGCCGTCGAGATGCGCCGTCCGACCGAGGCAGTAGAGCAGCTTCTCGCTCGCCAGCTCGCGCCCGTCGTCGAGCCGCGCCGACACCGCTTCCACGCCGTTCCAGCGGATCTCGGCGACGCGACGCCCGGGCAGGAAGCGGCCCCCCAGCCGCGCGAACGCGGCGAGGAACTGGTCCACGAGCTCGGTGTCGAGGAACGCCAGCGGCCGCGGCCCGGCGTCGACGAGGGTGACCTCGGTCCCCAGCGCCGCGAAGGTCGATGCGTACTCGCAGGCGATCACCCCCGCGCCGACGACGATCAGCGACGCGGGCAGCCACGGCAGCGACAGGATCGAGTCGCTGTCGAGCACGTGCTCGTGGTCGATGGGGACGTCGGCCGGGTTGCGCGGGCGCGACCCCGTCGCGACGACTACCGCCCCGGCGGTCACCGGCCGGCGCGAGCCGTCGACGCCGACGACCTCCACGACGCGCGGGGACACGAAGCGCGCCCGGCCGCGCCACAGCGTGACGCCGTTCCGCGCCAGCTGGTCGGCGATGACCACCTCGTGGGCGCGGACCACGTCGTGAAGCCGCGCCATCAGGCTCTCGAGCCGCACGCCGGCGGGGACGCGTACGTCCACCACGCCGCCGGTGCGCCGCCGGAACGTCTCGAACGCCGCCGCCGTCTCCCGCAACGTCTTCGACGGGATCGTGCCCAGGCGCACGCAGGCGCCGCCGGGGGCCGCCTCGTCCTCGACGAGCAGCGCACGCTTCCTCGCCTTCGCCGCCTGCACCGCGGCCTTCTGCCCTGCGGGGCCGCCGCCGATGACGAGCAGATCGACGTGCGTCATGCGAGCTCCGCCACCTGCGCGGCGATCTTCGGTCCCATCGCGAGGAGGCGCGTCACCTCGTCGGGGTAGAGGCCCAAGAGCGGCAGCGCGAGGTGCCCGCGCGCGGCCGCCTCGGCCGTCGCGGACGGCTCGAGCGCGCAGCCCGCCAGCGCGTCGGCGAACGACGCCATGGCGGCGTCGCGGAAGCGCGACTCGGTGGGGTCGAAGTCGTGGTGGCGGGCGACCGCGTCGGCGAGGCGCGGGCTGAGCTGCCACGCGTCCACGACGCGCGCGCCGGCGCGCGCGTGCAGCGCGTCCATCGTCGGCTGGATCGCGTCGTCGTCCATGCGCAGGCCGAGCTCGGCGTGGAGGTCGACGAGCGCCTGGAGCAGGACCGGTCGCCCCACGTCGTGAAACAGCCCGATCATGAACGCCTCCTCCACCCCCAGGCGGCGCATCCGGGCCACCTCCTGCGCGAACAGGGCGGCGGCCAGGGAGTGCGCGAACATGTGCCGCACCTGCCGCTCGCGCCCGTCGACCTTGAACGTGCGGGTGCGTGCGGCGACCACCAGCACCATCTGGCGCAGCGTCACCGTGCCCAGCCGGCAGATCGCCTGCTGCATCGTGACCACGCGCTCGCGGCCGGTGTACACCGACGAGTTGGCCAGGCGGAGCAGGTTGCCCGCCAGGGACGCATCGCTCTTGAGGATCTGCGCCACCTTGGACGCGTCGGCGTGCTCTCCCTCGGTGGCCGCGAGGACGCGCGTGACCGCGCTCGACAGCAGCGGCACGGCGAGCTCGCCGCCGTCGACCTGCGCGGCCAGCGCCATGCGGATGCGCGCGTCGAGCTGGGAGACCATCGATCGGGCAATCGGCCGCGATCTCGAAGAACTTGAGATGCTGTCAGATGCCCGGAGTAGGCGGATGCAGGATGCGGACCTTCTCCTTCAGCCCGTCGGAGATGTACACCTCGTTGTCGGCGCCCACGATCACGGCCTCGGCGCCGGGCACCTTCTTGAGGAACGCCATGCCCTCCTTGGGGCCGAGGATGAACAGCGTCTTCGACAGGCCCTCCGCGAGCGTTCCGTCCTTGGCCATGATCGTCACCGAGCGCGACGCGGTGGCGGGATAGCCGGTGCGCGGGTCGAGGATGTGGTGGTAACGCTTGCCGTCCTTCACCGTGAATCGTTCGTAGTCCCCGGACGTTGAAAAGGTCATGTCCTCGACGTCCGCCGCGGCGAAGATGGCGTCGCGCGGCCCGCGCGGATCGCGGATCCCGACGCGCCACCGGCGGTCGCCGTGTCGTCCCGAGACGTACATGTCCCCGCCGGCGCGCACGATGAAGTCGACCATCCCGCGCTTTCGCAAGATCTGCGTGGCGCGGTCCACCGCGAAACCCTTGGCGATCCCCCCGAGGGTGATCTTCATACCCTTGCGGCGCAGGAGCACCGACCGCCGCTTGGCGTCCAGGACGAGGTCTTTCCAACCGACCAGCTTCCGCCGCTCCTCGACCTCGGGAGCCGCGGGGATCGTTCCGTCGTTGTCCTCGTCGAACTTCCAGGTCCCGGAGAACGCGCCCACCGTGACGTCGAACAAACCGCCGGAAAGGCGCGAGTACTCGACGGCCCGCGTCAGGCACTCGAACAGCTCCGGGGACACGATGATCGGCTTCCCGCCGCCCGCCGCCGCGTTGATCAGGCTCACCTCGCTATCGGGGAGCCACGTCGTCATCATGCGATCCAGCCGGTCGAACTCCCCGAAGGCTTCCTCGATGGCCTGGGCCGCGGCCGCATCATCGCCCCCCCAGACGGTGATCTCGATGAACGTCCCCATCGATTTCCGGCTGCGCTCGATGATGTGGTCGCCTGTCTGTGGATCGTGCCCCTGGCCACGGGCTGCCGGGGGGGCGGCCATGGCGATCGCATAAACCGCCAGGAGGAAGGGTACACTGATCCGGGCCATCGGGCCGAAGCGTAGCACCGCGTGATGAAGAAAAAGGACGATGACACGCACGTGACCGGGCCGATCCTCGAGGTGCCTTCGGGGAAGTTTCGCCCGCACGCGGACGCGATCGTCGTCGTCCTCCATCCCCCGGCGGCGAACCCGGGGCGGCGGTTCACGCTGAGCCGCGAGGAGCACTTCGTGGGGCGGCGGCGCGATCTCGACCTGCCGATCGACGTCGACTCCGTCTCGCGCCGGCACGCGCGCTTCTTCCGCAACGGCGACGAGTGGTGGCTGGAGGACCTGCAGTCGACGAACGGCACCTACGTCAACGACGAGCAGATCAGCCGCCGGCGCCTCGAGGACGGCGACATCGTCCGCTTCGGCGAGGCGGTATCCAAGTTCTTGTCCGGCACCCACATCGAGCGCGCGTACCACGAGGAGATCTACCGCCTGTCGATCCTCGACGGGCTGACCGGGATCCACAACAAGCGCTTCTTCGACGAGGTGCTGGAGCGCGAGGTCGCACGCTCGCTCCGCCACGGCAACTCGCTGGCGCTCGTCATGTTCGACATCGACCTGTTCAAGATCGTCAACGACACCCACGGCCACGTCGCGGGCGACGCCGTGCTCCAGTCCATGTGCCGGCGCCTCCGCCCGCGCATCCGGCGCGAGGACTTGCTCGCGCGCATCGGCGGCGAGGAGTTCGCGTGCATCCTGCCCGACACGCCGCTGCAGGGCGCGGTGTCGTTCGCGGAGGACCTGCGCGGCCTGGTCGAGAAGGAGCCGTTCCCGTTCGAGGGCACGTCGATCCGCATCACCATCAGCCTCGGCGTGGCGGTGCTCGAGCCGAGCGTGACCGACATCCGCTCGTCGGACGACAGCGGGCGCAGCTTGACGGAAGCGCGCGACACCGAGCTCCTGTTCAAGCGCGCCGACGAGCAGCTGTACGAAGCGAAGAAACGCGGTAGAAATCGGGTGTGCTTCTAGGCGACGTCGTCATCGTCGGTGCGGGCGTTATGGGCTGCGGCATCGCGCTGCGCCTGGCGCAGGCGGGGGCGCGCGTCGTCGTGCTGGAGCGCGCCGTCCCCGGCGCCGAGGCCTCGAGCGCCGCGGCGGGGATCCTCGCCGCGCAGGAAGAGGCGGACGCGCCGGGCCCGCTGTTCGAGCTGGGGCTGCGCTCGCGCGGGCTGTTCCCCGCGCTCGCCGCGGAGCTACGCGCCGCGACGGGCATCGACGTGGGCCATCGACCGACCGGCGTCCTGCGCGCCTGTTTCGGCGAGGACGACGTGGCCGCGGCGGAGGCGCGCTACGGCTGGCAGCGCGCGGCCGGGCTGCCCCTCCGCTGGTTGCGCGGCGCCGAGCTCGCCGCGGCGGAGCCGGGGATCGCCCCGCGCATCGTCGCGGCGCTCCGCTTCCCCGACGACGCGCAGATCGAGCCCCGCGCGTACCTGCGCGCGCTGGCGCAGGCGGCCGCCGCGGCGGGCGCGCGCTTCCGCACCGGCGGCTACGTACGCCGGGTGATCGAGCGCGGCGGCCGCGCCGCGGGCGTCGACGTCGACGGCGAGACGGTCGCAGCCGGGGCGGTCGTCGTCGCCGCCGGAAGCTGGTCCTCGCTCGTCGAGGGCGCCGGCCCGGCGGCGCGCGCGGTCCGGCCGATGCGCGGGCAGATCGTCGAGCTCGAGACGCGCCCGCCGGCGGTGCGCGGCGTCATCACCGGGCCGGGCGGCTACGTGGTGGGGCGCGCCGACGGCCGCGTCCTGTGCGGCTCGACCATGGAGCTCGCCGGCTTCGACAAGAAGGTCACCGCCGGCGGCCTGCGCCACGTCCTCGACACCGCGCTCGCGCTGGTCCCCGGCCTCGCCGAGGCCCCGGTGACCGGCAGCTGGGCGAACTTCCGCCCGTTCACCGACGACAAGCTGCCCGTCCTGGGGGAGGCGCCCCTGGCTGGACTGTTCCTGGCCACCGGCCACTTCCGCAACGGCATCCTCCTGTCGGCGGTCACGGCCGAGATCCTCCGCGATGCCGTGCTCGGCCGCCCCGCGGGGATTGATCTTGGGCCGTTCGCGCCGGCGCGTTTATACTAGCGACGCGGACCTGGACGATGATCAAGATCGCGAAGATCTTGTGCCCGATCGACTTTTCCGACGCGTCGCGCCGCGCGCTGCGCTACGCGGTGGATCTGGCGCAGAAGTTCGGCGCGTCGCTGACGCTGCTGCACGTCTACCAGGTCCCGGGCTACACCCTGCCGGAGGGGATGGTGGTCGCGGGGCCGGCGACACTCACCGAGCTCGCCGCGGAGGTCGACGCCGCGCTCGGCGAGTGGAAGGCCGAGGCGGTCGGGCTGGGCTGCACCGATACGCAGAGCGCGACGGCGATGGGGTCGACGCACGCCGAGATCATCGCCGCCGCCGACGGATTCGACCTCGTCGTCATGGGAACGCACGGTCGGAAGGGGATCAGGCACGCGCTCCTGGGGTCGGTCGCCGAGAAGGTCGTCCGGGGCGCGCGCTGCCCCGTCCTCACCCTACATACGGGGGATCACGACTCGGCGTAGGTGCGGATCTGGTCGCGGACGACCTCCTCGCTGATCCCGCTGCGGATGTAGTCCTGCAGGCAGTCGGCGAGGGTGATCATCATGTCGGAGACCCCGCGGTCCTCGACGAGCTTGGCCAGGAGGGCGCGCCCCTCGCGGCTCTCGTCGTCGCGCAGGAACTCACGCACCATCTCGAGCGTCAGGTCGCCCTGGAAGTCGAGGATGAGGTTGTCGAGCAGGTAGGCGATGAGCCGGTTCATCGGCCAAGTACTTATCGGACGCCGCCCTTTCTGGCAATGGAAAAGGGCTGGTGATAGGGTCGGAGCATCCTCCTGCTCGCATCCGCGGCCTTCGCCTGGTTGGGTGCGCTCTTCGCCTGGTGCGCGCGCGCGCGGGTGCGCGTCGAGGGGCCGTGGCCGGCGACGTCGGTGCTGGCGGTGGGGATCTTCGCCGCGCTGATCGCCTCGCCGTGCGTCGCCTATCTCTATCTCGCGGAGCCGGACTGGGCGCTCCTCTACCTGGTGAATGCGGCGCATGTCCCGCCCATCTTCGTAGTTCCGGTGGTGGCGATCGCCATGAGCGCGCTGTTCGGCGGCTTCTACGGGGGCGCGCGCATCGTGCTGTCGACCCGGCTCGCCCACCACCACGTCAGGATCCTCGCCGGCGGGGGCGCGCTGACCCTCGTGCTGGCGGTGCTGCTGCGCGCGCGCCTCGGCGCCGTCGGCACCGCCGCCGCGTTCCGCGCCGGGTCGGCGCTGCCGCTCGGCGCCGTGAAGCTCGGCTACGTCCTGGTGGCGCTCGCGGCCGGGGTCATCGCCGCGGCGGCATATACCGGATGGGAGATCGTCCGTGACGGCCGTCGCTCGTCCGCGCGCTGACACTGGCAAAACCGGCGCATTCCGGGGTAATTTGGCACCCATGCGAGCATTCGCTCTCGCAGTGGGACTGGCCTGGGGCTGCGGACCGGTGAACTACATCTCCGAGGTGTCGCTCAAGGCGTCGTCGGCCGTCGAGGCCGCACGCGGCGCCGGCGCCGACAAGCTCGCTCCGTACGAGTACACGTCCGCGGTGGAGTATCTGCACAAGGCCAAGGAGGAGGCCGGGTTCGCGGATTTCCAGGCGTCGGTGCGCTTCGGGCAGAAGGCCATCGAGATGGCGGAAAAGGCGAAGAAGATCGCGCTCGACTCGTCCCACGGCACGGGCGACGCCGAGACGCCGCCCCGCGCCGAGGCCAAACCGTGAGGCGGTGCATCCTGCTCGCGTTCCTCGCCGCCTGCGCCGGCAGCGAGCTCGGCGGGCACGTGTCCGGCCTGAAGGATCGCATCAAGAAGAACTGGGACGCCGCCTACAAGTGCGCCCCGCGCGAGCTCGCCATGGCGGAGTCGCACCTCGCCTTCGCCGAGCAGGAGCTGCGCGAGGGCGATTACTACCGCGCGCGCCAGGAGCTCGACATCGCCGACACGAACGCGAAGGAGGCGATCCGCAAGTCGCCGCCCGACAAGTGCCTGGCGCAGCCGATCGTCGCGCGCAAGGACACCGACGGGGACGGCATCCCCGACGACGAGGACGCCTGCCCGACCGAGCCCGAGGACAAGGACGGGTTCCAGGACGCGGACGGCTGCCCCGATCCGGACAACGACGGCGACGGCATACCCGACAACGTCGACCAGTGCCCCAACGATCCGGAGGACAAGGACGGCTTCCAGGACGCGGACGGCTGCCCCGATCCCAACAACGACGGCGACAAGCTGCTCGACAAGGACGACAAGTGCCCCAACGAGTACGCCGACACGCCCGACGGCTGCCCGGTGAAGTACCAGCTCATCACCGTCACCAACAAGAAGATCGAGCTCAAGCAGACGATCTTCTTCGACTTCGCCAAGGCAACGATCAAGTCGGTGAGCTACCCGCTGCTCAACGAGGTCGGGCAGGCGCTGAAGGACAACGCCACCATCCGCGTGCGCGTCGAGGGGCACACCGACAGCCGCGGCAACGCCGGCTTCAACCTGAAGCTGTCGCAGCGCCGCGCCGAGTCGGTCGTCAAGTACCTCGTGGCCCGGGGCATCGACGAAGGGCGCATGGAGCCGCGCGGCTTCGGCAAGACTGTCCCCATCGCCGACAACCGCACCGACGCCGGGCGCGCGCAGAACCGCCGCGTGGAGTTCATCATCCTTGGCCGCTGACCTGCGCCGCGTCGTGCTCGTCGCTCTCTGCGCCGGGTCGGTCCTGGGCGCGCCGCCCGCGCTCGCGCAGGACGCCAAGTCCGTGCGCAAGGTGGACGACCTCAACCGCGGGGCGATGGAGGAGTTCGATCTGCTCGAGTTCGACGCCGCCAAGAAGAAGCTCACCGACGCGCTGGCGCTGGTGAAGAAGGCCCGGCTCGACAAGCACCCCGTGGCGGCGCGCACCCACCGCAACCTGGCGATCGTCTACGCCAGCGGTCTCAACGACAACGACACCGCGCTCGTCGAGCTCATCGCCGCGCTGCAGATCGACGGGTCGGTGGCGATCGACGCCGCCTACCGCACGCCGGCGCTGACCAAGCTGTACGAGCAGGCCAAGGCGGGCGCGTCGGGCAAACCGCCCGAGCCGCCGCCCGAAGCGGAGCCGGCGGGGATCCAGCACGCCGCCGTCGAGGAGGCGCCGGGCGGCGAGGCGATCGTCATCTCCGCCAAGGTCGGGCCGGAGCTGCGCCAGTACGCGATCAAGCTGTTCTACCGGCCGGCCGGAGCGGAGGGCTTCACGCCGGCGATGATGCGATCGTCGGGCGGCGCGGAGTACCAGGGGATCATCCCCGCCGCCGCCACGACGGGGGCGAGCGTCCATTACTACATCGAGGCGCGCAACGCCGCCGGCAAGGTCGTCGCGGCCGCGGGGAGCTCCGGCTCGCCCAACGTGGTCTCGATCCTGCGCCCCAAGAAGGCGCCGGGAAGCGAGGTCGACGACGAGAACCCGCTCAAAAAAAACGAGGAGGGCACCACCGTGGGGACGGAGGCGCCCGGACCGGCGAAGAAGGCGTTCTTTTTCGGCGTGGCGGTCGGGTCGGGCGCCGGCTACGTGAACGGCCAGACCGAGGTGTCGCAGCAGGACGTGACCTGCTGCTTCGCCGTGGCGCCGCTCCACTTCCTTGGCGAGGTCGGCTTCTTCCTCGACCCCACGATCAGCCTGTCGCTCCTGGTGCGTCTCGGCCTTCCGCTCGGCGCCAACGTCCAGGGGGCGGCCACCGCCGCGCCGGCCGGCTTCGTCCGCGTGACCAAGTCGCTGGGCAAGGGACTGGGCGGCTTCTACGTCCACGGCGACATCGGCGGCGGGTTCGTCCGTTACATCATCAAGCTGCGGCGCACCAGCCCGACGGGGACCGAGGGGGACACCGACACCGTGGCGACCGGACCGCTGTTCCTCGGCGGCGGCGCGGGCTGGAAGAAGGCGCTGGGCGGCCCGGCGTACTTCTTTATCGACTTACATATCGAGTTCGGGATCCCGATCATCAAGGAGATCGGCGGCAGCGGCGGCTCGGCCCCGATCAAGCCGGGCTTCGCCATCAACACCGACCTCAGCCTCGGCGTCTCGCTGGCGTTCTAGCCCGTGCGGTGGATCGTCTACGTCCTCCGCTGCCGCGACGGGACGCTCTACACCGGTGTGACCAACGACCTCGCGCGGCGGCTCGCCGCGCACGCGGCGGGACGCGGCGCGCGCTACACGCGCGGGCGGGGGCCGTTCCGCCTGGTGCACGCGGAGGAGGCGGTCGGGAGGGGCGCCGCGCTTCGGCGCGAGGCGGAGATCAAGCGCCTTCCTGCGGCGCGGAAGCCTGGAGCCGGTCGAGCGCGCGCGCCAGCACGCCGCGCTCGGAATCGAACGTGAGCTGGCGCAGCGCCACGTCCGCGCGCAGCCAGCGGGCGTCGTCGACCTCGCTGTCGTGGTCGCGCGTGTCGCCCCCGGCGTAGCGGAGGAGGAAGAAGCGCACGCTCTTCTTCACCCGCCGCCGCTTGGCGCCGGCGCCGATGAAGAACCAGAACACGATCTCGCCCAGGTCGTCGCGGCCCGGGTCCTCGATGGTGCCGTCGCAGCCGGTCTCCTCGCGCACCTCGCGGCGCGCGGCCTCGGCCTCGGTCTCGCCCGGGGCGGGGTGCCCCTTGGGCAGCTGCCAGCGCGTCCGCCCGCGCGTGGCGATGAGGCACACTTCCACCGTTCCGTCGGACCTTCGCCAGAGAACTCCGCCGGCGCTGCGCTGGGTTTCCTGCCCCAAGCCGCGATCATACTCCAGGCGGGGGCCCGACGCTCAGAAGCGCCAGAACCCCACGACGCGCGCGATGCGCCCGTCGGGGCAACCGGCAATTCGTGAATGGGGAGTCCGTGAGTCGCGTAAGATCGCGCCATGACTCCCGACCTCGTCGCCATGATGCCGTTCGCGCGCCTCGTCGGCCTCGCCGTCGAGCGCGCCGCGCCCGAGGAAGTGGTGGGCACGCTCGACTGGTCGCCCGAGCGGTGCACGACGGGCGGCGTCCTTCACGGCGGCGCGATCGTGACCCTGGCCGACACCGTCGGGGCCATCTGCGCGTTCCAGCATCTGCCGCCCGGGACGACCACCGGCACGATCGAGTCCAAGACCAACTTCTTCCGGCCGCTGGCGCGCGGCAGAGCGCGTGCCACGGCGCGGCCGCTCCACGTCGGCCGTTCGTTCATCGTCGTCCAGACGGACGTCGTCGACGACGACGGCCGCCGCGTGGCGCAGGTGACGCAAACGCAAGCCGTCATCCAGCCGAGAACGACCTGAGGTGCCCGCGGCGCCGCGGCCCCCGCCTCAGGCGAAGAGCGTCGCGGACGTCGCGCGGCGGACGACGACGTCGACGAGGTCGCCGGGGCGGCGGTCGGCGCGCGGCACGATCACGGCCTTGAAACCGTCTGTGCGCCCGAGGAGCTCGTCGTCGTTGCGCTTGGACGGCGCGTGGAGGAGGACGCGGAACGTGCGGCCGACGTGCGCGGCGTTGACTTCCGCGCAGATCCGCTCCTGGAGGCGGATCACGTCGGACAGGCGGCGGTTCTTCTCGTCGGGCGGGACGTCGTCGGGGAGGCGCTTCTCCGCGAACGTGCCCGCGCGCTGGCTGTAGGCGAACGTGAACGCGGCGTCGAAGCGGATGTCGCGCATCGCGGCCAGCGTCAGCTCGTGATCCGCCGGCGTCTCGCCGGAGAAGCCGACGAGGATGTCGGTGGTGAGGGCGAGATCGGGCGCCGCGCGGCGCAGCGCGGCCACGACGCCGACGTAGTCGGCGAACGAGTAGCCCCGCTTCATGCGCGCGAGCACGGCGTCGGATGCGGTCTGCAACGGCAAGTGCACGTGCTTGCACACCTTGGGCTCCTCGGCGATCGCCGCGATCACGTCGTCGGTGAAGTCGATGGGGTAGGGCGACGTGAACCGGACGCGCTCGATGCCGTCGACGCCGGCGACGGCGCGGAGCAGGTCGGAGAAGCGCGCGTCCGCGTGGCGGTACGAGTTGACCGTCTGGCCGAGGAGCGTGACCTCCTTGTAGCCGGCGTCGGCGAGCGCGCGCACCTGGCGGAGGACCTCGCGCGGCGGGGTGCCCCGTTCGCGTCCGCGCGTGTACGGGACGACGCAGAACGTGCAGAACTTGTCGCAGCCGCGCTGGATGGTGACGAACCCCGACACGCCGTCGCCGCCGGCGGCGGTGCCGAGCCCCTCGTAGGTCTCGTTGCGATCGAGGCGCACGTCCACGAGCGGATCGTCCGCGTCCTCGGCCGCCTCGACGAGCGACGGCAGGCGGCGGTACGCATCCGGGCCGGCGACGACGTCGACGTACGGCGCGCGCTCGAGAAGCTTCTCGCGCAGGTGCTCGGCCATGCAGCCGGTGATGCCGAGGACGACGCCCGGGCGGCGGCGCTTCCACGCGGCGAGCTCGGCGGCGCGCGCCAGCACGCGCTCCTCGGCCTTCTCGCGCACCGCGCAGGTATTGAGGAGGATGACGTCGGCGTCGGCGGCACTGGCGCAGGCGCGGAAGCCGCGCTCGGCGAGGAGGCCGATCATGAGGTCGGTATCGGCGACGTTCATCTGGCAGCCGTAGGTCTCGACGTAGACCGCCTTCGCGCGCGCCGGCGTCGCCGCCGGCGACGAAAGCCGAATCGTTACGAGATCATCGGCCATGGTGAGCGCCAGACAGTTACCATTTCCCGGGCCCGCGCGCCAGCGCGTATGATGCGTGTGTCCATGGTCCTGGCCGTCGCGTTGACGCTGCTGCTCCTGGCTGCAGCCGTCTACCTGGTAGTGCCCCGCCTGGCGCATCGCGCGTTCGAGCACGGCGAGTATCGTCGCGCGGCGCTGCTCTATCGGATCGCGCGCCGGTTCGCGCTCCGCGCCGAGACGCGGGGCGCCTACGATGTGTCGCTGGCCGGGTGCCTACTCGCGCGCTCCGACTGGGACGGGGCGCTGCACGAGCTCGGCCGCATCGACGCGCTCGTGCTCGGCGCCTCGGCGCGCGCGGCCTGGCTGAACAACCGCGCGTACGCGTACGCGCGCGCGGCGGCCGATCCCACCAAGGCACTGGCCGAGGCGGACGAGGCGGTGCGCCTGCGTCCCGACGTGCCCGGGTTCCGCCACACGCGCGCAGTGGCGCTGCTCGCGCTCGGGCGCCTCGACGACGCGATCGTGGAGCTGGAGGACGTGTGGAACCAGCTCGAGGAGGAGGCGCCGCCGCTGCTCGAGGCGGAGCGATGTTACGACCTCGGCCTGGCGTGGCGCAGGAAGGGGGAGCCGGACTACGCGCGGGACTATTTCCAGCGCGCGCAGACCGTGGCCCCCGGCTCCTCGTGGGCCGACCGCGCCGCGCGCGAGGCGGGGGGCGAGGCGTAGCTCTCCATCCTGACTACGACCCCGCCACCGGCAGCCTCACCGTCAGCGTCGTGCCCTGCCCCGGCGGCGAGGCGATCGTCACCGTTCCGCCGTGGTCCGTGACGATCCGGTGCACCGTCGGCAGCCCGAGGCCGGTGCCCCCCGCCTTGGTCGTGAAGAACGGCTCGAACGCGCGGTCCAGATGCTCGGTCGGGATCCCCGGACCCCGATCGCGCACCGCGATCGTCGCCTCGCTCCCCTCCCGCCCAAGCTCCACCGCGATCTCCCCTCCGTCGGGCATGGCCTCGGCCGCGTTCCTCAGCAGGTTGAACAGCACCTGCCGGATCTGCCCCGCATCGGCGTCCACCGTCGGCGCGGCGCTCGCGCTGCACACGACCGTCGCCGGAAACGTCCGGTCCTGGCCGAACACCCGGACCGTCTCCGCCACCAGGGGCTGGAGCTCGACCCGCGTCTTCACCAGGTCGCGGGGGCGCGCGTAGTCGAGGAGCTCGGTGATGAGGCCGTTCAGGCGGTCCACCTCGCGCATCACGATGTCCATGAGCGCGAGGTTCTCGCTGCCGTCGGGGATCGCGTGGCGCAACAGCTCGATCGACCCGGAGATGCCCGCCAGCGGATTGCGGATCTCGTGCGCGATGCCGGCCGCGATCCGCCCCACCACCGCCAGCCGCTCGGCGCGCTTCATCTTCTGCTCGAGCTCGCGCAGCTCGGTCAGGTCCTGGAAGTTCAGGATCCGGCCGATGGCCTCGTTCCTGTGGTTCACCAGGGGCGAGATGGACATCCCGAGCGTCGCCTCCTCGCCGCTCTCGCGCCGGCGCGTCCGCACCTCGCCGCGGCGGCGCGTCTCCGCCTCCGCCATCCCGCCGAGGAGGGGCGCCAGCTCGGGGATGATCTGCTCTAGGGGGCGGCCGATCGCCTGCCCCGCGCGGATCTCGAGGATGTCGGCCGCGGCCTCGTTGAGCGTCAGCACCACGCCGGCGCGATCCACCGTGACCAGCCCGCTCGACAGGCAGCGGATGACGTCCTCCTTCAGCGCCGCCAGGTCGAGGGTGGTCGCGCGCTGCTTCTCGAGCCGCTCGCCCGACCGCGCGATCTCGTCGCCCAGGTTCGCCGCGAGGAGCCCCACCCCGACGCACGCGCCCAGGTTCAGCACCAGCTGGCGCAGGAGCTGCGTCGGCGTCACGTCCCATCCGGTGTTGGGAAAGACCTCCAGCCAGCCGAGCAGCGTCAAGCCCGCCAGGATCGCGACCGACGCCGCCGCGACCCGGATCGCCCCCAGGCGCAGGCGCACCGTCGCGGCGCCGACGATCGACAGCGGGTAGAAGAACGTGAACCCGGAGTGCGGCCCGCCGGTGATGTACACCAGCACGGTCGTGATGACCAGATCCCCCGCGATCTGGGCGTCGGCGAAACGCAGCGGATCCACCCGCGGCAGCGCCCACGCGTACGCCAGCGACAGCGCGTAGGTCACCACGATGACGATGAACAGCGGGTACGTCGTCGGCGGCCCCAGATTGGGCGACGCCACCGACAGCGCCAGCGACACCCCCAGGACGAGGGTGATCAGCACCACCCGGTACAGCATGAGGTAGGAGATCCGGCGCTTGAGGTCGGGGACCTTGGCGCGGACGGTGGAGGAGGTCACTGCGCCTTGATGTTGCCGGCGAGCTCGAAGATCGGGAGATACATGGCGATGATGAGCCCGCCGATGACGACGCCGAGGAACACCATCATGATCGGCTCGAGGAGGGAGGTCAGCGACGCGACGGCGACGTCCACTTCTTCCTCGTAGAAGTCGGCGATTTTCTGGAGCATCGCGTCCATCGCGCCGGTTTGCTCGCCGACGCCGATCATCTGCACGACCATCGGCGGGAACACCTGGGTCTCCGCCAGCGGCCCGGCCAGATCCTTGCCCTCGCTGATCTTCTGGCGCGCGAACATGATCCCGCGCTGGACCACGCGGTTGCCCGCGGTCTTGGCGACGATCTCCAGCGCGTCGAGGATGGGCACGCCCGAGGCGAGCAGCGTGCCCATGGTGCGGGTGAAACGGGCCACGACGACCTTGCGCAGCACGCTGCCGAGGAGCGGGATCTTGAGCAGCACCGTATCGATGAACATCCGGCCCTTTTCGGACCGGTAGGTCAGGACCAACCCGACGATGATCGCCACCAGCCCGCCGGCGAAAACGTACCAGTACTTGATGAAGCCCTCGGAGATGCCGATCACCACCTGCGTGGGGCCGGGCAGCGACCCCGCCTTCATCTCCTTGAACATGTTCTGGAAGACGGGGATGACCTTGGTGAGCAGCACCGTCACGACGATGATCGCGACCCCGAGGATGGCCGCCGGGTACACCATCGCGCCGCGCACCTGGCGCTTGAGCTTCTGCGCCTTCTCGATGTAGGTGCCGAGGCGGTTGAGGATCGTGTCGAGGATGCCGCCGACCTCGCCGGCGGCGACGAGGTTGACGTAGAGCTCGTCGAAGACCTTGGGGTGGCGTTTGAGCGCCTCGGAGAACGTGGCGCCCGACTCGACGTGCGTCTTGACGTCGCCGAGGATCTTGCCGAACCGCTTGTTGTCCGACTGCGTCGACAGGATGTCGAGGCACTGCACCAGGGGCAGGCCGGCGTCGATCATCGTCGCGAACTGCCGGGTGAAGATGACGAGGTCCTTCTCGCTGACCCCGCTGCCGAGCGAGAGATCGAATCCCTTCGCCCGCTTCTTGACGCGCGTCGGGGAGATCTGGTCGGCGCGCAGCCGCGCCATGGCGACGTCCTCGGAGGGCGCCTCGAGCGTCCCCCGCCTGGTGTCGCCGGCGCGCGTCCGGCCTTCCCATACGAACGTCGGCACTACGGACCTCCCCGCGCCGGCGTCGCGGGCGGATGTCCGGGGCGCGCAACCTGCGCGTTGGCGATCATCGTCTTCAGCTCTTCCGGGTCGCCGCTCTTGGCCATGCAGTCCTCGAGCGTGATCATCCGGCGCAGGTACAGGGCCAGGAGCGACTGGTTGAACGTCTGCATCCCGAACTTGGCCTGCCCGATCTGCATCTGAGAGTAAATCTGATGGATCTTGTCCTCCCGGATCAAGTTTCGGATCGCCGGGGTGGGCACCATCACCTCGGCGGCGAGCGTCCGGCCGGTCCCGGCCGCCCGGGGGATGAGCGTCTGGGAGATGACCCCTTCCAGCACGAACGACAGCTGGGCGCGCACCTGCGGCTGCTGGTGGGGCGGGAACACGTCGATGATGCGGTTGATGGTCTGGATCGCCCCGTTGGTGTGGAGCGTCCCGAATGCCAGGTGGCCGGTCTCCCCCAGCGTCAGCGCCGCCTGGATGGTCTCGAGGTCGCGCATCTCGCCGATGAGGACCACGTCGGGGTCCTGGCGCAGGATCGACTTCAGCGCCTTCTGGAACGACTTGGTGTCGGCGCCCACCTCGCGCTGGTTGACCACGCATCCCTTGTGGGGATGGAGGAACTCGATCGGGTCCTCGATGGTGACGATGTGCTCACGCCGGTCGGTATTGATCTTGTCGATCATCGAAGCCAGCGTCGTGGACTTGCCCGATCCGGTCGGACCCGTGACGAGCACCAGCCCGCGCGGGCGGTTCGACAGCTCCTCGACGATGGGGGGGAGGCCGAGCTCCGCGAGGGGCACGATCTTGAACGGGATGACCCGGAACGCCCCCGCCACCGCGCCGCGCTGGAGGTAGACGTTGGCGCGGAAGCGGGCCAGGTTCTTCACGCCGAACGACAGGTCGAGCTCCTGGTCCTCCTCGAAGCGGAGCTTCTGCGCGTCGGTCAGGATGGAGTAGCACAGCTGCTTGGTGTCGACGGGCATGAGTGGATCCACTTTGAGGGGGATGAGCTGGCCGTCGATGCGCAGCTGGGGGGGCGTCCCGGTGGTGATGTGGAGGTCCGACGCTCCCTTCTCGAGCATCACCTTGAGGAGCTGGTGGAGGTTGATCTGCGTCATGCGTCGGCGACCGTCACGCGCAGGACCTCCTCCGGCGTCGTCACTCCCTCCAGGACCTTGGTGCACCCCGACATGCGCAGCGTACGCACGCCCTGCCGGATCATCTCCGCCTTGATCTCCGCCCCGGACGCGCCCTGGAGGACGAGCTCCTTCAGCTGCTCCATGAACGGCATGACCTCGTAGAGCGCGATGCGCCCCCGATACCCGGTGTTGCTGCACAGCTTGCAGCCCTTGCCGCGCACGATGTTGGCGCGCGCCGCGTCCTCGGCGCGCATCCCCATGTCGATGAGCGCCTGCTCGTTCCGGTCCACCGGCTCCTTGCAGTCGTTGCAGATCTTGCGGGCCAGGCGCTGGGCCAGGACCAGGTTCACCGACGCCGTCACCAGGAACGGCTCGATGCCCATGTTGAGGAGGCGCGATACCGTCGACGGCGCGTCGTTGGTATGGAGCGTCGACAGGACGAGGTGGCCGGTGAGCGCCGCCTTGACCGCGATCTCCGCCGTCTCGAAGTCGCGGATCTCGCCGACCATGATGATGTTCGGGTCCTGGCGCAGGAACGCGCGCAGCGCGGTGGCGAAGTTCAGCCCGATCTCGTCGTGCATCTGCACCTGGTTGATCCCGGGGAGGTTGAACTCGACGGGGTCCTCGGCGGTGGAGATGTTGCGCGTGTTCTTGTTGAGCTCGGCGATGGCCGAGTAGAGCGTCGTCGTCTTGCCCGACCCCGTCGGGCCGGTGACGAGCACCATGCCGTAGGGGAGGGCGATCGCCTTCTTGAAGAACTGCAGCGGCGCGTCCTCGAACCCGAGCTTGGTCATGTCGAGCTGGAGGGTCGACTTGTCGAGGAGACGGAGGACGATCTTCTCGCCGAACAGCGTGGGCAGCACCGACACGCGGAAGTCCATCTCCCGGTCGCGCCCGATCTTCAGCTTGATGCGGCCGTCCTGGGGGAGCCGGCGCTCCGAGATGTCCAGGTTGGCCATGATCTTGACGCGCGAGGTGATCGCGTTCTGCAGCTTCTTGGGCGGCCGCATCTCCTCGTAGAGGATCCCGTCGACGCGGTAGCGGATGCGGAACTCCTTCTCGTACGGCTCGATGTGGATGTCCGAGGCCTTCTTCTTGATCGCCGCGAGGAGGACCATGTTGCAGAGCTTCACCACCGGCGCCTCGCCCGACTGCTTCTCCAGGTCGACGACGTTGAAGTCGTCCACCTGGTCGCCGGCGAAGTCGATGTCCTCCTGCTCGAACTCCCCGACCAGCTCGGTGAGGTCGGGCGCTTGGTCGTAGTAGCGGGTGATCGCCTCGTCGATCGCCGGCTCCGACGCCACCACCGGCTCGATGTTGTACTGGGTCAGGAACTTGAGCTCGTCGATGGCGTAGATGTTCGACGGATCGGACATCGCCACGATGAGCGTCGCCCCGGCGCGGTTCACGGGCAGCACCATGTGCTTGCGCGCCACGTCCTTGGGGACGAGCTTCAGCACCTCGGCGTCGACCTCGAAGTCGTTCAGGTTGATCGACGGCAGGCTGTACTGCCGGGCCAGGAACGTCGTGAGGTCTTTGTCCTGGACGAAGCCGAGCTGGGTGAGCGCGTGGCCGAGCCGTTTGCCCGACCGCCTCGCCTCGTCCTGGGCCTTCTGGAGCTGCTGGAGGGAGATCAACTTCTCGCGGACGAGAAGCTCGCCTAATCGGGACATGTCTCTAGATCCTCGACCGGTGATCGGGCAACACGAGGGCCCCCTTCAAAATAACGGGAAGATCATGCACTTGTCAAAGCGGGATCCCGCACATGTGGGCGCAGTACGGCAAACCAGTGATTTCGCGCACGCCGGGGCAAATCTTTTCGGCCTCTCGAGCGTCTCAGTAGGGAGAGCCTACGAAAACTTGCCCGCCTGGCCGCCGGGCGCGAAGTTCTCCCATGTGGACGGGGAGCGCGACAATGAGCGAGAGAGAGGTAAGAGAGGTTTCGAAGATTCGCCAGGAGCTGCGTGAGCGCCTGATGCAGGAGAAGCTGGAGGGCGTGGGCGACATCCTGGCCTGCCTCCAGCGTCTCGCCGAGAAGGACGTGCGCGTCGACCTCAAGAACGAGGTCGAGCGGTGGCGCGTCCGCTTCGAGCTGATGAGCCGACTTTCTTATGGTAACAGCGTGGTCAACGGCGGTCACGGCTCGGTGACCTGAATCCTCAGCGTGTAATTCACCGTCTGCCCCGCCGGGCCGGCGCGCAGCTCCACGTGATGGGCGCCGGCGTAGCGGGCGACGATCGACGCCGACAGTTTCCCCGCCCCCGGGTTGAGCACGGTCGCTCCCAGGTTATGGCCGGTCATGTCGGTGAGGTCGAGACGCGGCGCCTCGCGCGCGGCGTCGAAGAGGACGTCCACGTCGAGCCGCGACCCCACCTTGGCGATGAGCACCTCGTAGACGTCCACGTCGGTCCCCGGACAGATCGAGATGTTGTCGAACACCTTGGGGAGGGGCGGCTGGATGCCGACCGGCGTCGCGTCGGTGAAGCTCTCGTTGGGCTCGTGGGGGTCGGGGTAGCACGCGTAGCCGTCGCCCGCGTCGGCGGGCCCGGGCCGGCGGCATTCGCATCGGATGACGGACACGTCGACGGCGACGTAGCCGTCGGGGCAGCGCGGGTCGGTCGTGCCGCACAGGAACGGCGCGCCGCCCAGGTCGGGGTCGTAGGCGCGGCAGGCGGCCCCGAGGACGAGGAGCGCGACGGCGGCGAGGCGCATCAGAACCTCAGCGTCGCGCCGGCGCCGACGAGCCCGGGGCCGACGAGCGGGACGAGGGCCGGCTCGATCGACTCTCTTGGCGACTCTCTTGGCGACTCTCTTGGCGACTTTCTTGGCTCGGCGCGCGCGTCGAAGTACCACAGCACGGCCGCCCCGACGAGCGCCGCGGCGCCGGCGGCGATCGCCACGTGCCCCCACGTCTGCAAGCGTTTTCCCGTCGCCTCGAGGTCCTTGCGCGCGTCGGTGTACACGCGGCAGGGGGGCGTCTGGCACTCGGTGCGCGACAGGAGCGCCTCGTCCTCGAGCGTGCGCGCGTAGCTGGCGGACGCGAAGTAGAGCCCGATCCCGGTGCCGATGAGGGCGAGCGCGCCGCCGCTCGCGGCCCATTTTCCGAGCGTGAGCGCGGTGGTTCCGCCGCCGCGATCGCGAACCGGCGCGACGGGCGCTGGCGGCGGGGGCGGCGCCGGGGGGACCATCGTCTCCGAGGTCTCGTCGCGGTAGTAGTGGGGCGGCGCGGCGGGGTCGATGTAGATGACGTTCGGCGCGTTCGCTTTGCCCGACGAGGCGACGAGCCTGCCGTCGGCGGTCCGCGCCTCGAGGTAGTAATGCACGGTTCGGTCGCGCGTGACCGCGGCGGGGATGCGCGCGACCAGCTCGCCCAGGCGCTGCTTGAGCGGCGTCGACTGGTACACGTCCTCGCCGCCGTTGCGGTAAAAGAGCGTGAGCGTCCACTCCGAGCCGTCGGGCGTCCGCGCGGTGATGTCGATGGGCTTGGCGGCGGGCGCCTCGCCCACGACCTCGTGGCGGAGCTCCGGGGGCGGAGACGCCGGGGCGGCCGGCGCGGTGGGCGCGGGCGCGTTCGGGAGCGGCTCGGGCGGCTCGGGCTGAGCCTTCATGGCGCGCACGCGCGCGGCGACCTCGACACGCTTGTCCCGGAGGCGGGGCGAGTCGGGCGCGTCGGCGAGGAACTTCTCGTAGTAGTGGAGCGCGAGCGTCGCGTCGCCCTGCTTGTCGTAGACGAATCCCAGGTTGTAAAGGAGGACGGGGTTGCGCGTGAGGCGGTAGGCCTCCTTGAACGCCTCGGTCGCGCCGGCGAAGTCCCCTGCGCCGAACCTCTTCTCTCCGTCTGCGTACAGGCGTTTGGCTTCGTCGATCGTTGCCTTGTCTGGCGTTGCCTTGTCTGGCGTTGCCTTGTCTGGTGTTGCCTTGACTTGCGCGGCGGCCACGCGCGGCACGCAGATGCACAGGAGGAGAAAGAGCGAGCTACTCCGCAAAGGGATCCACGAGCCCGGTCGGGGCCTTTTCGGCCTTCTTGACGGCGCGCTTCTTCGTCGTCTGCGCGGGAGGCGGCGGCGTCGGGTGCGCGGCGGCGGGCGGCTCCGCCACCGCCGGCTGGGGCGCCGGCTCGACGACCGGCTCGGGGAGCTTCTCCACGGTGGGCTGCGGGATCACCACCACCGGAGGGACGACGGGCGCGATGGGCGCCGGCGCCGGCCGCGGGGAGATGAGGCGCACGGCCAAGACCACCGCCACGCCCCCGGCCGCGAAGGCCAGCGCGACGAGCAGCCAGGTCAGGCGCCGTCCGGGCGGCGTGTAGGGAAGGGGGCGCGAGACGATCTCGGTTCTGTCGTCTACAGGGCGGCTGCGAGCACTCGCCGCCCCCCCGTCGAGCCGAGCTCGACGGGGCCCCCCTTCGTCGTCGAGGACCGTCGGCTCCGGCGCCGGTGGCGGCGGCGCCACGGCGTTCGCCCGCGCGATGAACTCCTCGAGAGATCGCTCCACCGAGCTCTTCGAGCCGTCCCGCGGAGGCGCCACGGCGACGAGTTTACCCGATCGTGGGGGCAGGTGCGACCTCCACCACCCGCAGCGCGTGATACTCGGCCGCGAGACGCTCGACCTCGTCGGAGGAGAGCATGCCCTTGCGCGCGATCGCCTCGCCGAGCCGCCCGCCGGCCGCCCAGTGGTCGGCGAGGGCGTCGAGGAGCTGGCCGTCGTCGATGGCGCGGCGTTCGACGAGAAACTCGCCGAAGCGGATGCGCTCGAGCGCGTGCCGGCTCGCGCCGCGCGTGACCTTCTCCATGGAGTGAAACCTCGTGAAAAGACCTACGTGTCATACCAGCGCGGACATGTCAAGCCTTGACCGCGATGCGCGCGGGTCCCTAGACTTCGCCCGCATCATGGCGGATCCACCCAGACGCCGAGCGCCCCAGCGGGGCGCGCCGGTCGTGCGACGCGGGACGGTGCGCCTCCCGGCGGATGTGGCCGCGCGCGTGCGCGCTGGACACCCCTGGATCTATCGTGAGATCCTGGGCGGACGCCCGCTGCGCGAGCGCTCGGGCGACGTCGTCGAGCTCGTCGATCCCGCGGGGGAGTTCGTCGGACGCGGGATCTACGAGGAGGACGCGATCATCGCGGTGCGCGTGGTGTCGCGCCGGCCGGATGAGGTCGTCGGCGCGGCGCTGCTCGGCGTGCACGTGCGCCGGGCGGCGGCGTTCCGGCAGAAACTCGGCTTCGGCGCGGGGCAGGCCTACCGGGTCGTGAACGCGGAGTCCGACGGCGTGCCCGCGGTCACGGTCGACCGCTACGGCGAGTTCCTGGTCGTTCAGTTCTACGCCGCGTCGGCGCTCGCGTTCCGCGATGCGATCCTCGACGCGCTCGAGGACGCGATCCGCCCGGCGGGCATCTACGAGCAGCGGCGCCTCAAGTCGCTGGCCGGCGAGGCGCCGCGCGGGGCGGACCTCGCGCGCGGCAAGGCCGCGCCGGTCGAGCTCGAGGTGGTCGAGGGCCCGCTCAAGTTCTGGGCCGACGTGACCGCGCCGCTGTCGACCGGCTTGTTCCTCGACCTGCGCGAGGGGCGGAGGGCGATCGGGGAGTGGGCGCGGGGGCGGAGGGTGCTGAACCTGTTCAGCTACACCGGGGCGATCAGCGTGTGGGCGCAGCAGGGCGGCGCCGCGGCGGTGACCGCAGTGGACGTCGCGGCCAAGGCGCACGCGCGCGCCCGCCGCAACTTCAGTCTGAACGGCTTCGACCCCGAGAAGCCCGAGCACATCGTCGGCGACGCGCTCAAGGTGCTGGCCCGTTTCGACGAGCGCGGGCGGCGGTTCGACCTCGCGGTCCTCGACCCGCCCGCGTTCGGCACCTCGGGACGGGGGCATGCGTTCTCGGCGGCGCAGGACTACCGCGACCTCGCCGCCGCGACGCTATCCGTGCTCGAGCCGGGCGGGATCCTCGTCGCCGTGTCGTCGACGCACAAGATCTCGCCCGAGGATCTCGACCGCATGCTTGCCGAGGGCGCGGCGCGCGCGGGCACGCAGCTGCGCATCGTCGACCGACGGTGGCTGCCCCCGGATTTCTGCACCAACCCGGGGTTTCCCGAGGGAAGCTACCTGAAGTTCGTGGTGGCGTTCAGGGACTAGACGGGAACCGGGGCGTTTGATTCAGCGCCCTCGGAGCCGCATCCGCTTCCGGAGCCGCAAACCGCAGCCGCGATCCGCAACCGCAACCGCTTCCGCACTCGCAACCGCGTCACGTCCTGCGCGGACCGCAGGCGTCCGGGTGACCCGCGCGCGGCGGGGTGTCGCGCCAGCCGCAGCGGCTGGCACGCCACCCCGCATGCGCCGACCCGGGGCGGATCCGGAAAGGACGCGCTCTGCGCCCTCGGCCCACCCCGGCGGCGGCCGGTCGGAGAGGGTGAGACCGGCCGCCGCCGGGGTGGGGCCCGGGGCGCCCCCCTTCGGGGGACCGGCGGTCACCGCAGAGGGAGGTGGAGATCATGACGTTCGACGCAGAGAGGGTTGCACTGGAGCTCATCGTCGCGCTGCGCGGGCCGCTCGAGCGCTTGGAGCAACGCAACCGCGCACACGCGGACCAGACACGCCGCGCCGCCGCCAGCATCGCGCACAACCTGAGCGAGGGCAGACGCCGCGCGGCGCGCGACCGCACGCACTTCTGGCGCCTCAGCGCGGGCTCGGCCGCCGAGCTGCGCACCGCGCTGGCCATCGCTTCCGCTTGGGGGTGGGTGCCGGCAACGGAGCTCGCCCCGGCACACGCGCTCCTCGATCGCATTCTCGCCATGACGTGGCGGCTGGTGCACCCGCGCCGCGCCGCGGAGACCGGCCGGGCCTAGCGTATCTCGCGAATGTAGAGGTGTAGACCCTCGGGGGCGCGCAGGACGAGGCGGCGGGGCGCGTCGCGGTAGCCGGCGAATCGGACATCGCCGGAGGGATCGGGTTCCCATTCTCCGATGCCGTAGACGGACACGACGGTACCTTCCTCGATGACACCCTCACTGGCGCTCCACGCTCCGCTATCACCCGACTCCCCCTTGCGAGTCAAGAATGCTCGCACTCGGTCGCTCGAGGCGTCTCTCGAAACGGGGTGGGCTGTCACATCGAAGGACGCTCCGGAGTCGACGCGCACCAGCGCCGTGCTCGAACCGTCCTCGACGAGGAAATCGAGCGCGTATCGTTCCGAGACAGAGCGGCCGACTGCGCAATAGTCGCCGTACACATACGCACACCCTGTGTCGTCATCGCAACTAGCGGCGTAGTGGCAGACGCGACGCCCCGAGAGCGGCGCCTCCAGCGAGCGCCCGGCGAATCGGACTCGGCCCACGACCACCGCCGTCGCCCCATCGCGAACACCGGCGATGGGGGTCGGCTTCGCGCGGCGCGCCGCGTGTCGCGATCGCCCGCTGATCGAGAATCGCTCAGCGAGGAGCGCGGCTGCCGTTGTCGCGACGATCAGTCCCAAGAACACGAACATCGCCCAAAGGTCACCTTTCATGTTCACCGCCTCCATACCGGCCAGCCACTCGACATTTCACAACGCATGCCCGCCCTAAGCGCTCGATAAAAAAGGCCTTCCTCCTCACCATGGGAATGAAGATTACTTTTGTGGTAATATTTTTTATTTGTAGTGGCGAGCGTGCTCTTCGCCTGGATCGGCAACGCCGACCGCCGTGCCGCCGCGGGTGACGCCGAGACCGGCCTCGGCCCGATCGGTTGCGCTGCGACCCGTCGGCGCTTCGATGAGATCGTGCTGCTGTCTGGCCACGACGAGGCCGAAACCGAGGCCTTCGCCCGCTGGCTCCGGGCCGAGGCGGGCGTTCCGCTCGTGGTCCATCGGGAGAAGCTCGTCGAGCCGCTCGAGTATCGAGCGATCCACGGCGCCGCGGTTCGCGCCGTCCTCGACGCCAGGGAGCGTCACGGACGGGACGCCGCGCTGACCTTTCACCTGAGCCCGGGCGCGCCAGCGATGGCGGCAATATGGATTCTCCTCGCCAAGACGCGTTTTCCGGCCGAGCTCATCGAATCCTCGCGGGCGCGCGGCGTGTGGACGGCCTCAGCCCCCTTTGACCTCTCGACGGACCTGCTTCCGGAGCTCCTTCACCGCGCGGATGCCGAGCTCGTCGAGCATTCGGCGGAGCTCCCGCCGGACGTTCCGGGCTTTGGCAGCATCATCCATCGCTCGGCAGGGATGCGCCGCCTGGTCGGCCGCGCGCGGCGTGTGGCTGTGCGGACTGTGCCGGTGCTGATCGAGGGCGAGTCCGGCACGGGCAAGGAGCTCATCGCACGCGCGATTCACCAGGCCGGCTCTCGAGCCGCCGCGCCGTTCATCGCGGTGAACTGCGGCGCGCTGCCGGAGGGTTTGGTGGAGAGCGAGCTGTTCGGCCATGAGCGCGGCGCGTTCACCGGAGCGGTGGCGGCACGACTCGGCCATTTTCGCGAGGCGCACGGCGGGACGCTCTTCCTCGACGAGGTGGGGGAGCTTCCCCTGCCGGCGCAGGTGAAACTGCTGCGGGCGTTGCAAGAGCACGAGGTCACCCCCGTCGGAGCGAGCCGTCCGGTGGCGGTGGAGGCGCGCATCATCGCGGCCACCCACCGGAATCTGCTCTCCCAGGTCGCGGCGGGGAGATTCCGGGCCGACCTTTTCTACCGACTGGCCGTGGCGGTGCTACAGGTGCCTGCGCTCCGGGAGCGCCCCGGTGACCTCAATCTTCTCATCGACAGCCTGCTTGCGCAGATCAACGCCGAGCATGCGGGCGATCCCGGCTACCAGCCCAAGCGACTCACAACCGCGGCGCACGACGCGCTCGTGCGACACCCCTGGCCCGGAAACGTCCGCGAGCTTCAGAATACGCTGCGTCGCGCGGCCCTCTGGTCTGCCGGGGAAACATTGTCCGTCAGTGATATCCAGGATGCGCTGATCCGCGATGCGAGGACCACGACGGCGAACGTTCTCGGCCGGCCGCTGGGCGACGGCTTCACGCTGCCCGGCGTCCTCGGCGAGGTCGCGCGCCACTATCTCGAGCGGGCCCTTGCCGAGAGCGACGGCAACCGCACGGTCGCCGCCGCGCGCCTGGGGCTCGGCAGCCATCAGACCCTGGCGAACTGGCTCGCCCGCCACGGCGTGGCCGCTCCGCGTCGCGGGTCGCGCACCTAGACCCGGATCGCCACGACCGCAAGCCCCGGCGCCAGAGCGTCGAACAGCGAGCGGAGCGCCTCGAGCAGGTCCGCGCGCAGCGTCGCCTCGACGTCGGCCAGCGCCCCGGCGGGAAGCTCGAGATCGGGGCGCTCGCGCAGCCAGACGACCGGCGCGTGCTCGTCGTGGAACTCGACGCCTGCGGCGTCCCGGACCGCCCCCAGCTCGGCCGGCCCGGCGGGCGGCGCGCCGTCGAGCGGCGGCAGATCGAGCGCCGCCGCCAGCTCGGCGATGACGTCCGTCGGCGCATCGAACACGGCCGCCACGGCCGAATCCTCCACCCACGCCGCGTAGAGGGCGCGCGCCTCGGCATGGGCGGCGGCGGGCCGGTCGCCGCCGGCGGGCGCGAGCGCGGCCACGCGGCCCCGCGGCGACGCCGCAGCGAGCGGCGCGTCGCGCCAGGCGCGGGCGGCCACCTCGAGGTCGACGGCGAACAGCGAGACGGTGCGCGATGTCAGCGCTTGATGCCCCGCTGGCGCGTCTCGCCCAGGAACTCTTGCACCGTGTTGTCGACGTCCTCGGCGAAGCGCACCTTCACGTCCGCGATCTCGCGCAGCGCCGTGACCGGCGCCTTGTTGTCGCACTTGACGAGCGGCGGCGCGCCCTTGAGCATCTGGCGGGCGCGCTCGGCGGCGAGGATCGTGAGCGCGAAGCGGTTGGGGACCTTCTCCAGGCAATCTTCCACGGTTACGCGAGCCAAGGGGACCTCCGGGTGGCGTAACTCTAGCCGCGTGGGTCCGGCTGTCAAGCGTCCGGAAAGCGCGTAGAATGGCGCGCGGATGTGGAAGCTCGTCGCCCTCGCCGGCCTCCTCGCGGCCTGCCGCTCCGCCGCGTCGGAGCAAGCGCCAAGTAGTCAGAAATCCGCCGAAATTGCCGCTCGCGTGGACAAGCTCCAGGAGGAGGAAGGCGAGGTGATCTCGCGGCGGGACGCGCTGACGCGCGAGCGCCAGAAGGTGGCGGCCGACCGGCAGGCGCTCGAGGAGAAGAAGAAGGCACTCCAGGCGCAAGGCGGGGACGCGAAGGAGGTCGACGCCGAGGAAAAGGCGCTCGCCGCCCGCGAGGCCAAGCTCAGCGCCGACGAGTCGGAGGTGCAGAAGAAGCTCGACACCCTCCTGTCCCGCTACCGCGTCGAGGCGACCAGCACCGCGGCCACCGCCGACGCGACGCGCCGCGAGGCGCAGGTGGCGGCGCGCGAGAAGGACGTGGGCCGGCGCGAGGCGACGCTGGCCGACCGCGAGCGCGGCCTGGCCGACCGGGAGAAGGAGCTCGCCAAGCGCGAGCGCGACACCTGCGGGGGCGCGCCGACGACCATCGTGCAGACGGTGCCGATCGGCCCCGGGGCCAAGTACACGCGCCGCGATGTGGAGCCGCTGCTCGCCTCGGCGCGCCGCAAGATGGCGGAGAAGGGGCTCCTCGCCTCCGATCTGCCGCTGCCGGCCAAGGGCCTCGAGCGCGAAGCGACCGCAGCGATGGGCGCGGGCGACTGGGGCAAGGCGAGGTTCGCGGCGGATCAGCTCGTGGTCACCGTCGACAGCGTCAAGGTCGACAAGGGCTTCATCGTCGCGAAGATCGGCCGCCTCAACTCCGCCATCAGAGGATCCAAGCTCGCCGGCGACTCGCAGAAGCAGGTCGACGAGCTGTTCCGCGACGCCACCGCCGACTACGGCGACGGAAAGTTCGCGTCGGCGAACACGAAGCTCAATCGCATTTACGGGATCCTGCAGTGAGCTACCGCGGCGGATGCACCGTCACATCCTTATCCCGCTGCGGCGACCGCGGGATCGACGCGGCCACGATCGTCGTTACGACCACCACCACCGCCGCGAACCCCGCCACCGCCCAGCCGCTCTGGTACCAAGGGCGCTCCTCCTCGGGCACCGGGCGGCCGCGCATGTCGTCGGCGACGATGGGGAACTCCTTCAGCGCCACGGGGAGCGTCTCGGCCTTGTCGAACGGCACGGTGACGAAACGGACGAAGTCGCGGTAGCGCGGATGCGTCACGCGCAGTGCGTGCGTCCCCACCGAGGCGGCGATGGGGGCGATGGGCGACTTGCCGACGATCTTTCCGTCGACGACGACGTCGGCCCCCTCGACGTCCACCTTCAGGATGAGCGTGCCGAGGTACGACGCCGGGGCCACCAGACGCACCGCCGCGGCGCGTGCCTCGACGACGCGCCCGGGCTCAGGCCCGGAGAACGTCGCCGTCGTCGAGCCCGTCTCCTGGCCGGTCTTCACCTCCACCGACTTCAGGTACACGACCTGCCCCTCGGCGAGCCCGCCGGCGACGCCGAACACCACGACCTCGGCACCCACGAGCTGCCCGATCTCCTGCAGGCACTGCGGCTCCCCCTCGCATCCCTCCAGATCGCGCCGCTTGGCCCGCTTGAGCGCGTTGCGCACCGCGTCCGGGCGGACGAGGTCGACCTCCTTGATCGTGGCGAGGCCGGCGGCGAGCGTCTTCTCCACCCCGGCGAGGCTCGTCCCCTCGTCGGTGAGCGACGACAGCGGCACGAGCGCCACGCGGGTCGGCGCCGCCGCGGCGAGCGCCGGCAGGAGCACCACGAGACCCAGGGTCACCGCGCCATGCACGCGGCCGGGTCCTTCGCGCAGTCGATCGTGGGGTCCTTGGCGAGCGCGCGGCCGATCAAGATCCCCGTAAGCACGGCCACCACCCCGACGCCGGCGTACATCCACGGCGAGGCGTACCACGGCGCGTCGGGGGTGTGGTCGGGCGGGATCGGCCCGCCGGTGAGGAGCAGCCGCACCACCACGTCGGTCGTCTTCTGGAAGCGCACCTCGACCTGGGCGTTGAACGGCGAGTACCCCTTGGCCTCGAGCGTGACGGTGTGCTTGCCCACGTCCAGCCCGTCGATGAGCCGGGCAAGCGGCGTGCGCCCCGCCGGCTTGCCGTCGACGTCGACGAGCGCGCCGGGCAGATCGCACAGGATCGCGATGGCGCCCTTGAGCTCCTCGGGACGGACGAGGCGGTACGCGGCGACGCGCACCGCCTCGATGAGGTCGTCGGCGTTCCCCTTGAGCGTCTCGGACACGCGCCGGATCTCCGTGCCCTTGGCCGAGTCGATCAACTTCAGGTTGACGACGTAGCTCTCGCCGAGCTGGGCGACGTTGCCGTGCACGACCTGCGCCGCGCCGAGCTTGCGGCCGATCGCGGCCAGGCAGGCCGGCTCCCCGCCGCAGCCGCGCAGCCCCATTTCGCGGGCGAGCGCGGCGTCGATCGACGCCCGGTTGGGCAGGACCCGCTGGGTCATCCGCTCCAGCTCCGCCCGGAACAACGCCTCGAGGCGGACGGCCCGCTCGGCGTCGAGCCCGAGCGGGTCGAGGCGGTAGAGCGCCACCGGCACGTCGGCCAGCGCCGCGCGGGCGGCAAGCAACACGACGAGCCAGACCCACCTCTTCATACGTCGGGGATCATCGTATCATCTTTTCCACATCGTCCCAGAAAGCGGGGAGCAGGTTCTTGCTGCAGCCGAGCTCGAGCAGCGCCGGCGTCGTGGAGCAGAAATGGACCGCCGCCCCCTCGACCAGGTTCACCTCGTCGAGGTTGTCGTTGTCGTTCACGTACAGCGTCGCGCGCTTGAGCGGATACTTGAACCGCGGCGGGCGCTCGGCGCAGTCGGCGGGCACGGCCCCCCTCTCGTAGAGGTCGCGGTGGCACAGGATCGCGGCCGGGGCGATCACCAGGGTCACCGGGTGGACCTCCACCGCGCCGCCGATCTTCTTGCCGCGCAGGTAATCCTCGAACCGGCGCCGCGCCTGGGCGAAGCTGCGCCGCAGGTGGTGGGCGTCGATCTGCCGCGTCGCCACCACGCGCACGTAGTCGGGCGAGCCGAACGTCACGTCCACGATTGGTGACAATCCGGTGACGAGAAACGGCGGCGGCATGTCGATTGCCCTCGGCGGGTCGGCGGCCACGCCCGCCGGGCGGCGCAGGAACACCAGCGCGCCGACCGCGGCCGCGGCCACCGCCGTCGCGAGCGCCGCCCACGCCGTCCAGCGCATCCGCCGCGGCCGGTCGGACGCGGGCCCGGGCTCGGGCTCCAGCTTGTCGGCGAGCCCGGTGAACGATGTCCCCGCGGGAGGCGTCGCGCTCGCCGGTGCCGCCGACTCGTCCTTGTCGTCCTTGTCGTCCTTGTCGTCCTTGGGCCCCGGCGGGCGAAGCTCGAGCGGGATCGGCTCCCCCCGCACGAGCGCGCCCACGTCGTCGTGCGCGCGGCGTCGCTCCTCGTCGCCGGCGAACGCCGCCGCCAGCTCGCGCGCCATCTCGGCGGCGGTCTGGTACCGTTTGGCCAGGTCCTTCGCCATCGCGTGGGCGATCGACTTGCCCACCGCTTCGGGGGCGGCCACCTCCCGCGCCGACAGGGGCGGCGGCGCCTCCTGCAGGTGCTTCATCATGATCTCGAAGTGCGTCTGCCCGTCGAACGGCGTGTCGCCGGTCAGCGCCTCGTACAGCGCCACGCCGAGCGAGTAGATGTCGGTGCGCGAGTCGACCACCTTCCCGCGCACCTGCTCGGGCGACATGTAGCGCACCGTCCCCATCGTCTGGCCGGTCGCGGTGAGGCGCGCCGAGCCCTCGCGCATCTTGGCGATGCCGAAGTCCATGAGCATCGCGGTGCCGTCGGTGCGCAGGAACATGTTCGACGGCTTGATGTCGCGGTGGATGACTCCGCGCCCGTGCGCATAGTCCAGCGCGTCGAGCACCTGCAACGTTACGTCGGCCGCCAGGCGCCAGGGCAGGCGGTTGGCCTGGAAGATGACCTTCTCGAACGTCTTCCCCTCGACGTATTGCATGACCAGGACCATGCGCCCGCGCTCCTCGCCGAAGTGGTTGAGGCGGACGATGCCGGGGTGCTCGAGCTGGGCGAGCGCCTTGGCCTCCTCGATGAAGCGCGCCTTGATGTCCTCGTGGACCGCGATCTCCTCGGGGAGGATCTTCAGCGCGACCGTCTGGCCGGTCAGGCGGTGCTGCGCCTTGTACACGACGCTCATGCCGCCCTGGCCGAGCACCTCGACGATGCGGTACACGCCGAGCACCAGCGAGCCGATGACCGAGCTGGGCTCGATCGGCTCCATGGGCGCGCCGCAGCCGGCGCACGCATCGGCGGTGCTGTCGTTTTCCTTCCCGCACTCGGCGCAGACGGTCATGGTGGGCTTCGGGCCGGAGATTACGGGACCATCTTGCACGTCAGCCCCGACGGCGGGCAAGAGGCGACGAGCTTGGGCACCAGCGAGTACGCGACGGCGGCCCGCGCGACGTGCATCGCGTCGGCGTAGAACAGGATGACGTCGGCGGGACCGGCGACGGGGTTGCGCGCCCCCTGCACCACGAACGACCCCGCGCAGGAGGTGATGTTCGCGCCGGGCGGCGCGACGCCGTCGTCGAGCGCCACGCCGTATTGCTCCTGCAGCGTGCCGCCGGCGATCGTCCACACGCACGCCGTCGCGCCGGAGAACGACGGCAGCGCGGCCCGCGTCTCGGGGCACAGCACGAGGTGCGGCGGCAGCGTCGCGCTCCCCGCCACGAGCTGGTAGGCGAGGTCGCACGACACCTTCGCGAGCGCCGCCTTCTTGGTCGCGCACGGCCAGGGCTCGACGGCGGTGGCGCAGTCGACGCGATAGGCGGTGCACAGGGCGGGATCGACCGCGAACGTCACGTCGGCCGACGGCGTGCACGTGGGGTCGAGCCCGCCGACGCCGGCGTCGCCCCCCGAGAAGTCCACGCACACGCGCTGGCCCACGTTGCAGCTCGGGCCCGCCGCGACGAAGCACGGCTCGCTCGTCTCCCGCAAGCCGTCGCAGTTGTCGTCCTTGCCGTCGCAGATCTCGTGCGCGAAGGGGTGGATCGAGTCGTCGTCGTCGCGGCAGTCGACGAGCTGGGCCGCCGGCGCGCCGCAGATCCCCTTCACCGGGACGACGTCGACGAGCGTGCCGCAGGTGGTGAAGCCGTCGCCGTCGGCGTCGAACTCGATGAGCTCGTCGCATTTGCCGTTGCAGTCGTTGTCCTTGCCGTCGCAGACCTCGACGGCGCCGGGGTGGATGGCGGGATCGTCGTCGTTGCAGTCGGGCCGATCCTGGCCGCCGCACGTCCCGTCGGCGAGGATGACCGTGCCGCAGGTGGTGATGCCGTCCCCGTCCTTGTCGAACCCGTCGTCGCACTTGCCGTTGCAGTCGTTGTCCTTGCCGTCGCAGATCTCGACGGCGCCGGGGTGGACGGTCGGGTCGTGGTCGTTGCAGTCGCCGCCGCAGGTCGTGTAGCCGTCGTGGTCGTCGTCCGTCGCCTCGTCGATCAGCCCATTGCAGTTGTCGTCGATGCCGTTGTTGCACTTCTCGGTCTCCCCCGGGTTGACGCGGTAGTTTTCGTCGTTGCAGTCCTGGGGCGGCGAGTAGCCGTCGCAGTCGTGGTCGTCGGGCGAGCCGATCCACATCCGCTGGCCGTTCTGCGTCCACCAGATGCAGCCCGTCGCCAGCGGGTGGACGTTCGCGCGCGCCTGCAGCGTCACGCGGAGGAGGATCGTCTCCCGCGGGACGTAGTCCTGTGGCCCGGCCAGGGCGAACGACGTGGGCGCGTCGGTCCGGGTGGTGTAGCCGAGGGCGACCACCTCGACCGGGCCGGTGGAGTCGCCCAGCCCGCTCTCGATGTACAGGCGATAGGGATCGGCGATGAGATCGCGCCCGCTCACGTCGATGGCGACGGAAGCCGTGGGGTCCCTCACCATGGGGGCGAAGCCGCTGTCGGTCACCAGGCGCGAGCCGACCGCGAAGCTGATGCGGTCGACGCGCGGCCCGGTCGACTCGGCGGTGAGCTCGACGATGATGACCGTCGGCTTGCCGCAGGCGGCTGCCGCCAGGACGGCGCACACGACGGACGCGAGCCACCTCACCGCCCGATCTTAACAAACCTGCTGGTTTTTCCGGCGGTGACCATCGTCACGGGCCGCACCGAGCTTGCAAACCATGACGACCGAAGCTACGGTATGATGGATGAGGAAGATCCCCATTCATTGGGATGATCTGGAGAGCGCGTTCGAGCGCAATGCGCCCGATACCGAGAGCTTTCTGGAGATTTCCACGGGGCACGTGGTGTCGCTCACGAGCGGGGATCCCGAGACGCCCTCCCTTCG
>DATFWE010000054.1:0-10416 GCA_035259575.1 Haliangiales bacterium | reverse complement strand
AGATCTCGCCGCCGGAGTAGAAGTTCTCGCCGCGCCAGCGCAGCTGCCAGGCGACGAGCCGCTCGGCGTTCACGGCCAGGCGCCGCGTCCCGCCGCGCTTGCCGGCGTTCTTGTCCACCACCGCGCGCAGCGCGTCGTCGGGCGCGGCGGCGATGCGGAAGCGGCGTCCGGGCGCATCGATCGACGCCACCTTGCCGGCGAGCTCGCCCCGCGCTTCCCCGAGCCGCCAGGTGATGCGCATGGGATCGCCGGCGCGCAGCGTCTCGGGGATCATCGACCGCACCTCGAGTTCGCCCCCCCGCGCCCAGTCGTCCTCGAGCGGCCCGGGCCCGTCGTAGCGGAGATCGACGCCGAGGATCTTCCGCTCGCGGTAGTAGCGCTCGAGCAGGGCGCGCATCCCCCAGTGGGGCGACGCCCGCAGCAGGTACAAGTCCATGCCCCACACGGCGAACAGCAGCCCCATCGCCGACAGCGCGACGATGCCCGCCCGCCGCCGCCACGCCAGGCAGAGCAGCGCCGCGCCGAATGCGACCGCCGCGCCCGCGATCCAGCCCGATAGGTCCACGTGCCACGGCTCGGCGTACGGCCACGGCCGGTCGTACTTGAAGCAGAACAGGTGCACGAGCTCCTCTTGGCGGCCGACGAGATCCACCGCCGTGACCGCCAGGAGCGGCAGCGCCACCGCCACGGCCGCGGCGGCCCGGCGCCGGCCGGCCCACATGTCGTCGAGCCACAGCGCGAGGACCGTCGCGAACGCCGGCACCGTCGGCAGGAGGTAGTGGTGGAACTTCGTCTTCACGAACGCGAAGAACGCGAACCCGGTCGCCGCCCAGATGAAGAACAGCGCGCGCAGCTTGTCCTCGCGCGTCCGCGTCGGGCCGGCCGCCATGCACGCGGCCAGCGCCCCCGGCAGGAGACAGACCCACGGCCACATGCCGTAGCCGAGCTCGCGGAAGTAGTACGCGAACGTGCCGCGGTCGCCGTAGGTGCCGAGGAACGTCCGGCCAAGGAGGTGGACGCCGACGTACTCCTCGAGCCATGGCGCGCCGTCGAGGACGTAGATCGCGAAGTGCCACGGCATGCCGACGAGGATGGTGAGGAGGACGCCCCGCGGGATCTCGAGCTCGCGCAGGCGGCGCCACTCGCCGGTGACGGCGAGATAGCCGAGCGCGGTGAGCCCTGCCATCGCCGGCGCGACCGGGCCCTTGGCGAGCACGGCCACGCCGTTGAGGATGTAGAACCACCACAGGTAGACCTTTTGCGTCGTGCGGATGCCGCGCGTCCACCACAGCGCCGCCGCCAGGCCCGGGATGAACGCGGCGAGCGGGATCCAGCCGGGCAGGTGGTGGCGCTTGCCCAGAGCGAAGTTGCCGCCGCCGGCCATGTAGAGGAAATAGGCGAGCTGCGCGCCGACGACGACGGCGAGGGTCGCGGCGATCGCCACGGCGTGCCGGCGCGACGCGAGCGGCCGGTCGTCGAACAGCGCGAACGCGAACAGCGCCACCGACGCGACGAGCAGCGTGCACGACGGCATGTCGGTGATCGCCTGGCGAGTGATGAAGAAGTAGTAGGGGGTCGTCGCCAGGACCGCGGCCGCGATCCACGCCACGCGGCGCGAGAAGAACCGCGCCAGCGCGATCCACAGGATCACGATGCCGGCGCACCCGGCGAGGGCGAACGGGACGCGCATCGCCCACTCGACGCGCGGCGTGGACACCATCTCGCCGGAGAAGCCGCCGTCGTCGGCCACACCGAGCGCCTTCATCCCCGCCGCCATCAGCCAGAACGTCAGGACCGGTTTGGACCGGAACGGCTCCATCTCGGTGTGGTTGAGGCGCACGTAGTCGTGGTCCTGCAGCATGCGCCGCGCGACCTCGCCGTAATGCGTCTCCCACGGGTCCCATAGGGTGTAGCTGGCGAGGCCGGGGAGGAAGACCACCAGCGTGAGCAGCGAGACGAGGAGGAGCTGCCGCCGCGGGGTCATTGTCGCTCAATCTATCGTGAACGTCGCGACGCCGAACTTCTGCGAGAAGTTCTCCGGTTTGGACAGCGTCGCGCGCGCGTTCTCCGTCGGCAGCAGCCCGGGGAGGCGGTTCAGGCTCCCCTTCTCGCTGACGACCCAGAACGTGCGGTGCTGGCCCACGTGGTCCTTGAGGTACTTCGCGAGCTGGGTGTCGCCGTTGGCGTCGTTGAACGCCACCTGCATGTCGGGGATGCGCGACTCCCAGATCTCGCCGCCGGAGTAGAAGTTCTCGCCGCGCCACAGCAGGGCCCACGAGATCATCCGGTCGGCGTTGACGATGACGAAACGGCGCGCCCCGTCGCGCGCGCCGCGGTTGTCCGCCGCGAGCTTGTCGAGCTTGGGGTCGCGCGCGGAGACGGTGACGACGAAGCGGTTGCCGTCGCGATCGATGCTCGACACCACCCCCTGCACCTGCCCCTTTTCGGTCACCGCCTCCGACGCGGTGCGGAGCTGCCAGCCGAGGGTCATGGGGTCGCCCTCGTGGAGCGTGTAGGGGATGAACGAGCGCACCTCGACGTCGTTGCGGTCGGCCCAGTCGCGCGACAGCTGTTCCGTCCCGTAGTAGAAGATGTCCGCTCCGTGGATCCGACGGTTCTCGTAGTAGACGCGGTGCTGGGCGCGCTGGCCGTAGTGGGGCGAGACGGCGACGAGGAGCACGTCGGCGCAGAACACGGCGAAGAACGTGGCGATGCCCCCCATGCCCACGATGGCCCAGCGCCGCGCGCGCGGGAAGTAGAGCGCGACGAGGAGCGCCCCGAAGATCAGGGTCACCGCCAGGATCACATCGGAGAAGTCGATGCTCCACGGCTGCTCGTAGGGCCACGGCCGGTCGTAGCGGTAGCAGAACAGGTGGACGAGCCGCTCCTGCTTGGTGACGAGATCGATCGACGTGACGAGGAACAGCACCACCGCGATGCCGAGCGCGACCCCGGCGCGGGCCCGGCCGTGCCAAAGATCGTCGAGCCAGTACGCGGTGATGACGGCGAGCCCGGGGACGGCGGGGAGCACGTAGTGGTGGAACTTCGTCTTCACGAAGGCGAAGAACGCGAACGCGATCACGCCCCAGATGCCGTGAAGGAGGCGAATCTTCTCGTCGCGCGTCCGTGGGCGCCCGGCGACGGCGACGGCGGCGAGCGCGCCGGGCACGAGCGCCGCCCACGGCCACATGCCGACGCCGAGCTGACCGAAGTAGTAGTCGAACGTGCCGCGGTCGCCGAACACGCCGACGAAGGCGCGGCCGAGGATGTGCTGCGACAGGTATTCGTTCAGCCAGCCGGTGCCGTCGCGCAGGTACATCGCGAAGTGCCACGGCAGGCACACGACCAGCGCCAGGACGATGCCGCGCGGGATCTCGCACTTCTTGAGCAGCCGCCATTCGCCGGTGAGCACGAGGTAGCCGAGGATGGCGAGACCGGCGACGCCGGGCGCGGGCGGCCCCTTGGCCAGGACCGCCACGCCGCACACGACGTAGAACCAGGAGAAATTGACCTGCGTCGTGGTCTGGCCGCGGCGCCACGTCCACGCGAACGCGAGCCCGAACGCGGGCAGGAACGCCGCCATCACCCACGGGCCGGGGACGTACACCGAGCGGGTGAAGTAGAGCCGCGTCCCGGCGACGTTGGGGATCATGTAGATGAGCTGGGGGAGGACGAGCAGCGCGAACGCGAGCAGGAAGACGTGGTTGAACGTGAGGCCGAAGCGCCAGCGGCGCAGCTTGCGCTCGTCGAAGATGGCGAGCAGGAACAGCGCCAGCGACGCGATGAGCATCGCGCACGACGGCATGTCGGTGATCGCCTGCCGCGCGATGAAGAAGTAGTACGGGCACGTGGCGAGGATCACCGACGCCAGCCAGGCGAAGCGTTTCGACATGAGGCGCGCGAGCGCATACCACAGGAACAGGATGCCGGCGCAGCCGAACAGGGCGAACGGCAGGCGCAGCGCCCACTGCACCGTGGGGCTGGTCGCCATCTCGCCGGAGTAGCCGCCGTCGTCGCCGATGCCGAACACCTTGAAGCTCGCCCCCATGAGCCAGAATGTGAGCACCGGCTTGGAGCGGAAGCTCTCGTTCTGCCAGCGCAGCTTGACCCAGTCGTGCTCCTCGAGCATGCGGCGGGCGACCTCGCCGTAGTGCGACTCCCACGGATCCCAGTTGTCGTAGCTGCCGAGGAGCGGGATGTAGAGCGCGAGCGTGAACGCGGCGACGAGGCCCAGCTCCCAGGGGCGCACGCGGCCGAAGGTCGGCGTTTCGCTCGCTTGCACGGCGCGGAAATCTAGCACAGTCTGCGGGCATGCATGCGTGGCGCGGGCACGCCTACGGGCCCCCCGAATCGTTGGTCTGGGAGGAAGTCGCGGATCCGCCCCTTCACGACGGCGAGATCCGCCTCGACGTCCGCGCGGCGGCGGTGAACTTCCCCGACGTCCTCTATGTCGCCGGCACATACCAGGTGAAGCCGACGCCGCCGTTCATCCCGGGGCACGAGGCGGCGGGGGTCGTGGTCGAGAGCCGCGCGCCGGCGTTCCCCGTCGGGGCGCGCGCGATCGTGCTCCCGGGCGGCGGCGCCTACGCCACGCGGATGGTGGTGTCGGCGGGGCGGGCGTTCCCGTTCCCCGACGACATGCCGTTCGACGACGCGGCCGCGATCACCCTCACCTACCAGACCGGCTGGTTCGCGCTGCACCGTCGGGCGCGGATCGCCCCGGGGGAATGGCTGCTCGTCCACGCCGGGGCGGGCGGCGTGGGGAGCGCGGCGATCCAACTCGGCAAGGCGGCGGGCGCGCGCGTGATCGCGACCGCCGGCGGGGCGGACAAGGTGGAGCTCTGCCGCGGGCTCGGGGCCGACGTGGCCGTCGATTATCGCAGCCAGGACTTCGTGGCGGCGGTGAAGGACGCGACCGGCGGTCGCGGCGCCGACGTCGTCTACGATCCCGTCGGCGGGGACGTCTTCGACAAGTCGACGAAGTGCATCGCGTTCGAGGGGCGGATCGTGGTCATCGGGTTCACGTCCGGGCGATTTCCCGAGGCGCGCGCGAACCATTTGCTGGTGAAGAACTACGCCGTCCTGGGGCTGCACTGGGGGATGTACCCGGAGCGGGACCCGGGCGCGGTCGCCGCCGCGCAGGTCGAGATCTACCGCCTGTACCGCGAAGGAAAGGTGAAGCCGCTCATCGGCGACCGCATGCCGATGGCGCAGGCGCCCGCCGCGATGGCGAAAGTCGCGTCCCGCGGCTCGACGGGAAAGATCGTTTTGGTGCCCTGAGCGGCGGCTGGGAATTTTTTTTCGGCCCTCGGGGTTCCCGGGTCCATGCGGCGTGCGCTCGTCCTGGTAGGGTGCGTGGCGATTCTGGGACTGGCTCTGTTCTTGCTGTTGCGCCGGGGGGAGCGCCCCGGGACGCATGTCTCCTCTACTACCGCTCCGGGCGCGGGGGCCCCCGTCGCCGCGCGGCCGGCCGGGGCGCCGGACGCCCTCGCCGCGTCGGTGGCGGGCAAAGTCACCGATGGTGCGGGAGCGCCGCTGGCGGGCGCGGTCGTAAGGTTTGCTCCCCGCGAGCAGCGGCCGGGGGCTGCGGCGCCGGCCATCGCCCGGGGCGGCGCGGACGGGACGTTCCGGATCGCGGACCTCCCGCCGGGGCGATGGCGGGCGAGCGCGACCGCGCCGGGGTACGTCCCCGGGCACATCGACTCGGTCGAGCTCGTCGCCGGGCGGGAGGCCTCCGTTGCGTTCCGCCTCGAGGCCGGCGGGCGCATGGTCACGGGCACGGTCACCGACCGCTCGGGCGGTCCGATCGCTGGCGCGCTGATCGAGGCCAGCCCGATCCACGGGATCCTGTCCACGCGCGACCCACGCGCGGCCGCTGCCCTCACCGACGCGGCCGGCAAGTACGCGATCCCCGTCGGCCAGGGGCGACACCGGCTCCAGGCGACGCATCCCGAGTACGTCGGGGACGTGCGGGTGGCCGAGGTGGGCACCGCCGGGGCGGTCGTGAACTTCACTCTGATGCCGGGCGGCGTCATCGAGGGCATCGTGCGCGAGCATCGCACCGGCACGCCCGTTCCCGGCGCGCAGGTGATCCACGTGCGCGAGGCGATGGCCGGCCTGCCGTTCGGCCAGCGCATGGCCGTCACGGCGGGGCGCGGGACGGTCACGGCCGACGGCGAGGGACGGTTCCGCATCGTGGGCCTGTCCCCGGGCGCCATCCGGCTCACGGCGCGCGCGAAGGGCATGGCCACGCGCGAGCCCACGGTCGTCCCCCTCGGCGTGGCCGGGCAACTGACCGGCGTCGAGGTGTTCGTGGGCGGCGCGTTCGCGATCCGGGGCACCGTCACCGTCGCCGTCGAGGGCGGAGGCGGCCCGGCCGCGGCGGCCGACGTCTCCGCGGAGCGCGAGGGGAACGCCGCCGGCACGGTCGCCGACGCCGCGGGGAAGTTCGCGCTGGAGGGTCTGCCGCCGGGCAACTACGCGCTCTCCGCCGGCGGGCCGGACATGCTCGAAGCGGAGCGGCCCGTGCGCGTCACCGTGCGCGACCGCGACGTCGAGGGCGTGAAGCTCACCGTGCGCCGCGGCGCGACGATCTCGGGGCGCGTCGAGCCGGCCGCCGTGGCCGAGGTGGGGATCAGGCACGACCTGGACGTTCCGGCGGGCGGGCGCATGCTGCGGATCGAGCGCGGGGCCTCGACGCTCACGGCACCCGACGGCACGTTCGTCCTCGGTCCGGTCGCGCCCGGCACCGTGGTGCTGGCGGCGCGCGCGGCCGACGGCCGTCGCGGCGTCGCCGAGGTGTCGGTGCCGCCGGCCGGCGCGACGGGTGTGGTCATCCATCTGGAGACGCGCGGAGGTCTTTCCGGCCGGGTGGTGACGACGGGCGGCAAGCCGATGGCGGGCGTCAGCGTGCACGCGCGGCGCGTCGAAGAGGGCCAGAGCGTCACCATGATCGTCAACGGGCTCGACGTGGGGGCCGAGCGCGCGCCGACCGGCGAAGGCGGCCGGTGGGAGATCCTCGGCCTCGCGCCGGGGAGCTACGAGCTGACGGTCCACGACGAAGCCGGCGACGCGTTCCTTCCCGCCGGCGGGGCGGCGCCGCCGCAGGTGTCGCTCGGCGAGAACGAGCGCAAGGACGGCATCGAGCTCACCGTCGAGGTCAACGACGGCGTCATCCGCGGGACGGTCCTCGCTCCCGACGGGAAGCCGCTCGGCGACGCGTGGGTGACGGCGAGCGCCTCGATGGAGCTGCCGCAGCCGAGGCCCGGCGGAGGGGCGCGCGTCATGACCGCGACGATCGTCACGAGCGACGATGCGTCGATCGGCGCCGGGCCGGCCCCGGTGCTCACCGACGCGAGCGGCAGGTTCGAGATCTCCGGGCTGCGGCGGGGCAAGTACCGCCTGCAGGGCGAGGGCCTGTCCGGCGCGGCGCGCGGCCTGCTCGACGGCGTGCCCACCGGTAGCGACGTGACGCTCCCGCTGTCGTCGTTGGCCCGGCTCGAGGGCCGGGTGACCGCCGACGGCAAGCCGGTGGACGAATTCACGGTCGAGCTTTCCGGAGCGGTGGGGCGCACCGAAACCTACCAGGGCGCCGGCGGGGCGTTCGTCATGCAACGCGTCGATCCCGGGCACTACACCGTGAGGGCGACGGCTCCCGAGGGGAGCGGGCAGGTCGACGTCGACGTCACCACCGCGCCGGCGACGCAGGTCGCGATCGCGCTGTCGAGCTTCGGCAAGGTGGTGGGCAGGGTCGTCGGCGCCGACGGCGCGCCGCTCGCCGGGGCGCCGGTCATCGCGGGCGTGGTGGGCGAGGGCGGCTCGGTGCGCGTCGCCATCGAGGGGCAGCCGCCGACAACGGGGGACGACGGCTCCTTCGCCGTCGACGTCGGGCGCGGCAAGCACATGCTGATCGTGGTCGGCAAGGCCGGCCCCGTCGTCCGCAAGCCCATCGACGTGGTGAGCGGCCAGGTCCTCGACGTCGGGACGCTGAAGGCCGAGCCCCCGGCGCCGCCGCGCCAGCCGGCGCCGCAGAAGCTCAGGCAGGCGGCTAGGCTCTGACGCTGTCCGCCCCCCGCAGAAAACCCAAATCCGACGGACCGCGCCGAGCACGCCGCCGTCGGGGCGCCGCCGCGCGCCGCGACCGCCGCGAGCGCCAGTCGGCCGCCAGACACGCGGGGTTCCGTTTTCGCCGTGACACCGACGGCTCCTTCTCGCCCCCACGTGAGGGGTTTCGAGAGGCAGGCGCCGGTGCGGGCCCGCGGACGGTGCCGCGCCCGTCCGTTGATTGCGGCGGACATTGCGAAGCTTCGCGCCGATCGCGCCGAAGCCTCCCAAGCTACTCCGCCGCCGGTTCGAGCCCACGCAGCCGGAACGCCGACACCAGCTCGATCGCCGAGGCGACCGCCACCGGCGCGGCCACGAGCACGACGGCCGCGAGCAGGGCGATCGTCATCTGCCCGCCGAACGCGGCCGCGGCGGCGAAGCTCGCCAGCGCATAGGCGCCGTCGAGCAAGCCCACGACGAGGGCCTCCGTCCACGAAAGGCGCCGGCGCCGTGACACGCCCCAGACCCAGGCGCCGAAGACCGCGAAGAATGCGCCCGTCCCCCACAGCGCCGGCGCGGGCACGGCGAAGGCGGGCGCCAGGAGGTGGCCGCCGGCGACGAGGACCGCCGCGCAGGCGAGCGTCGCGGCGGCGTTCAGGCGATACGTGATGCGAAGCGTGCGTTCCATGGGTGCCTCCGGTGGTTTCACGACCAACGTGCCGCCGCGGTGGGCCGAAAACACTTCCCTCCGAGGTAATGGAACCCGCGATCCCCCCGGACGATAATCTCTCCGATGCAATCGAACCTCAGCCTGGTCGGCTCCATCCTGCGCGAGTGGCGCGGCGTCCGCCGCATGAGCCAGCTCCACCTGGCGATGGAGGCGGAGGTGTCGCCCCGCCACCTCAGCTTCGTCGAGACCGGACGCGCCGTGCCCAGCCGCGAGATGGTGCTCATGCTCGCGCGCGCGCTCGACGTGCCGTTTCGCGATCGCAACGCGATGCTCACCGCCGCCGGCTACGCGCCCGTCTACCGCGAGACCAGCCTCGACGCTCCCCAGATGGCGGAGATGCGGCGCGCCCTCGAGCTCCTCCTCCGGCAGAACGAGCCGTTCGGGGCGGTCGCCCTCGACCGATCGTGGGACATCGTCATGTGCAACGCCGGGTACGCGCGCTTCGTCGAGATCCTCGGGCATGGGAAGGTCGAGCCCTATCGCGTTTTGCCGTCCCCGCGCGCGAACCTGATGCGTCTCCTGTTCGGCGCGCTGCGCCCCGCGATCGCCAACTGGGACGACGTCGCGCGCTCCCTCCTCGAGCGCGCCCGGCGCGAGGCCTCCGCCGACCGCGATCCGGCCCGGCGGCGCGTCCTCGAGGAGTGCCTCCGGGCCGCGCCCGCCGAGTGGCGCACGCCGTGGCCGGAGGCGCCGTCGTCGCTCGTCCTCACCGTCGACATCCGCGTCGGCGACGTCGCGGTCCGCCTGTTCACCACCATCGCCACCCTCGGGACGGCGCAGGACATCACGCTGCAGGAGCTCCACATCGAGTCGTTCCACCCCGCCGACGCGGCGACCGAGCAGCTCCTGCGCGCGCTGGCGGGGTAGGTCATTTCTCCGGCCGCGTGGGCGGCGGCGCGGGCGACCCGCGGTGGCAGGTGAAGCAGCCGATGCCCTCGACCGCGCCGAACATCTCGCCGTTCGCCCGCGCGGTCATGCGCATCATCTCCCGCGCGCGCGCCTTGGCCGGCACGTCGTCGCGGTCCCACGCGCCCTCGACGTGGCAGTGCGAGCACGGCACGCCCAGCGCGGCGGAGAATCCGGCCATGATGCCGGGGAGAAAGCGCGCGCGCCGGCCGGCGAGCAGCGTGACGTTCTTGTAGACCTTGCGCCCCGCCAAGTTCGCTTGCTCGTCGGTGAGCGCGAGCGCCGCCGGCGGCGCCGGCGGCTCGGGCGGGGCCGGCGGCTTGGCCTCGCCGCGGTGGCACGTGTAGCAGGTCACGCGCGCCTCGCCGGCGAAGCCTTCGCGGTTGATCCGCTCTGCCATGATCATCATCCGTCGCGCCGTGCGCTTGGGCGCGAGCTCATCGGAGGGGTACAGCTTGAGGTCGTGGCAGTGCTTGCACTCCACGCCGAGCGACGCGCGCATCGCCAGCATCCCGATCATGAACCGCTCGGCGGTCATCCCGTGCATGACGAGCACGTTCGCGAACACCCTCTCCGACGGGGACACCGCGGTGGAGCGCGGCCAGTCGAACTTGGCAAACGCGGCCATGTCGGCGTTGGGCGCGAGCGCGCTGACGAGATCGAGCGGCGCCGGCGCGGGCGCGGCGGGCGCGGCGACGGGCGCGGGCGGGGCGGCGCCGCAGGCGACGAGCGTGAGG
>DATFWE010000053.1:0-46722 GCA_035259575.1 Haliangiales bacterium | reverse complement strand
CCTCCCCGCCGGCATCGTGCTCGTGTTCTGGGTGGCGACGTTCCTCGTGGTCCAGAACTCGCCCGGCGACGCGGGCCTCGGCGACTTCGACCCCGAGGACGCGACCAGCGGCGACACGGGCGCGATCACGCTCGGCTACCTGGCCAAGAAGGTGTTCACCAACCCGGTGACGATCACGATCGCTGCCGCCGAGTTCTGCACCGGCGCGGTGCGCAAGGGCTTCGAGGAGTGGTTCCCGCGCTACATGCAGGAGGTGCAGCACCTGGCCCTCGACAACCCGGTGTTCCGCAGCAATGCGTTCGCGGTGGTGGCGGCGGGCATCGCCGGGGCGTTCGCCGCCGGCTACGCGTCGGACCTGTTGTTCCGGGCGCGGCGCACCCCGGTCGCGTTCATCGGCTACTGCCTGCAGATCGCCGCGCTGGCGGTGGTGTGGTGGGCGCCGGCGGTCGACGTGGTCGTGGTGGCGTTCGTGGTGAACTCGTTCGCGATCTCGGTCGTCCACTCGATGCTGAGCGGCACCGCGTCGATGGATTTCGGCGGCAAGCGCGCCGCGGCCAGCGCCGCCGGGATGTTCGACGGCATGCAGTACGTGGGCGGGTCGCTCATGGGCGTGGGCATGGGGTGGTTCCTCGACCACTACGGCTGGGGCGCGTGGGGCCCGGGGATGATCGGCTTCGCCGTCGTCGGCGCGGCGCTGATGCTGCGCCTGTGGAACGCGCGCCCGTCCCGTCGCGGAGGGCATTGAACCCGGCGCCCTCGCCGCGTATTCTGACGGCCCATGACGCAATCGATGAGCGCGCTGGTCTACGATCGGGCGCGCGACAAGTGGGAAACGTCTCGCGGGCTGCGGCGCGAGGAGGTCGGCGCGCCGACGCTGGACGAGACCACCGACTACCGCGACGGGTACATGGCCCTCATCCGCCCGCGGTTCACCGGGTTCTGCGGCACCGACCGCGGCATCTGGTTCCGCCGGGCCATGAAGGAGATGATCTACGGCTCGCTCGACCAGGAGCACCGCGACGTGCGCGTCATCGGCCACGAACTGTTCGGCGACATCGTCGCCATCGGGTCGGCCGCGGCGCGCGAGCTCGGGCTCAAGCCCGGCGACACGGTGTCGACGGAATCGCACATCATCTGCGGCACCTGCTACCAGTGCCGCATCGGCGACACCCACGTGTGCGCCGACAACAAGATCATCGGCATCTCCACCGACGGATGCTTCGCCGATCAGGTCAAGCTCCCGGCGCGCCTCCTGTGGCCGACCGACGTGAAGAAGATCCGCCCCGAGGTCGCGGCGCTGCAGGAGCCGTTCGGCAACGCCGTCCACGCCTGCACCAAGGTGAGCCTGCGCGGCAAGCGCGTGGCGATCATCGGCTGCGGCACGATCGGCCTGTTCGCCGTCGCCGTGGCCCGCGCGCTCGGCGCGCGCACGGTGATCGGCGTCGAGCCGCTGCCCAGCCACGTCGAGATGGCCAAGAAGCTCGGCGCCGAGCACGTCCTCGTCCCCGCGAACACCGACGGCAACGTCTACGAGCACGACCCGGAGCTCGCCAAGAAGATCCGCTCGCTCACCGACGGCGTCGGCGTCGACGTGGCGCTGGAGATGTCGGGCCAGAACGCCAGCGTGAACAACGCGATCGCCTCGGTGCGCCGCGGCGGGGACGTGATCCTGTTCGGGCTCAAGAGCGGCGACGCCGTCATCGAGGACCTCGACCGGGTCATCGTCGACGGCATCTCGCTCCACTCCGTGGTGGGGCGGCGCGTGTTCGAGACCTGGCACATCGGCCGGCACCTGCTCGAATCGCGCGACCCCAACATTCACGATCTCATCTGGGGGGTCATCCTCCACGAGGGGAGAGGGACGGTCGTCCCGTTCCCGGAGTTCGAGGTGGGCGCGTTCGAGGAGCGCATCACCGAGTTTCCCAAGGTCCTCTTGCGCTTCCAGGGAGCTTGACATGATGGGCGACGGACCGCGGGGGCTCTTCGACAGAATCCTCCGCGACATCGCCGAGGCGGGGCTCGCCAAGGAGGAGCGCGTGATCGACTCCCCCCAGGGCGTCGAGATCCGCGTCGGCGGCCGCACGGTCGTGAACTTCTGCGCCAACAACTACCTCGGGCTGTCGTCCCACCCCGAGGTGGTGGCGGCCGCCCACCGCGCGCTCGACGCGCGCGGCTTCGGCATGTCGTCGGTGCGGTTCATCTGCGGCACGCAGGACCTCCACCAGGAGCTCGAGCGGAAGATCGCCGCGTTCCTGGGGATGGAGGACGCGATCCTGTACGGCTCGTGCTTCGACGCCAACGGCGGCCTGTTCGAGACGCTCCTCGGCGAGGAGGACGCGATCATCTCCGACGCGCTCAACCACGCGTCGATCATCGACGGGATCCGGCTGTGCAAGGCCGAGCGCCTCCGCTACGCGAACGGCGACATGGGGCAGCTGGAGGAGCACCTGCGCGCCACGCAGGGGAAGCGCCTGCGGATGATCGCGACCGACGGCGTGTTCTCCATGGACGGCTTCATCGCCAAGCTCGGCCACATCTGCGACCTGGCCGAGAAGTACGACGCCATGGTCATGGTCGACGATTCGCACGCGACCGGGTTCATGGGCGCGACCGGGCGCGGCACCCACGAGCATGCCGGCGTCATGGGGCGCGTCGACATCATCACGTCGACGCTGGGGAAGGCGATGGGCGGCGCGGCCGGCGGCTTCACCGCGGGGCGGCGCGAGGTGGTGGGCCTCCTGCGCCAGCGATCCCGACCGTACCTGTTCTCCAACGCGGTCGCGCCGCCGATCGTGGGCGCGTCGATCGCGGTGCTCGAGCTCCTCGCGCGCACCACCGAGCTCCGCGACCGCCTGATGGCGAACGCGGCGACGTTCCGCGAGCGCATGACGCTGGCGGGGTTCACGATCGCGCCCGGCGTCCATCCGATCGTGCCCGTGCTCCTGGGCGAGGCGCGTCTGGCCCAGGAGCTGGCGCGCGACCTTCTCGGGGCGGGGATCTACGTCGTCGGGTTCAGCTACCCGGTCGTGCCCCGCGGCGAGGCGCGCATCCGCGTGCAGCTGTCGGCGGGGCACAACGAGGAGCAGATCCTCCACGCGGTGCACGCCTTCACCAACGCCGGGTGGGCGCGGGGGATCGTGACGGCCCGCCGGCGGTAGCCCCGAAGGAGGTTCGGTATGACCCACGCGCCGCACCCGCTCGCCGACGGCGAGCTCGCGCTGATCGACGCCTACTGGCGCGCGGCCAACTATCTCTCGGTCGGGCAGATTTACCTCCGCGCCAACCCGCTCCTGCGCGAGCCGTTGCGGCGCGAGCACATCAAGGCGCGCCTCCTGGGCCACTGGGGGACGACCCCGGGGCTGAACTTCGTCTACGTCCACATGAACCGCGTCATCCGGGCCCACGACCTCGACGCGATCTACATCGCCGGCCCCGGCCACGGCGGGCCGGGCCTGGTCGCCAACGCGTACCTCGAGGGGACGTACAGCGAGATCTACCCCGAGGTCGGCGAGGACGAGGCGGGGATGGCGCGGCTGTTCAAGCAATTCTCCTTCCCGGGCGGGATCCCCAGCCACGTCGCCCCCGAGACGCCGGGATCGATCCACGAGGGCGGCGAGCTGGGCTACGCCCTGTCGCACGCGTACGGCGCGGCGTTCGACAGCCCCGACCTCCTCGTGTGCTGCGTGATCGGCGACGGCGAGGCGGAGACCGGGCCGCTGGCGACGAGCTGGCACGGCAACAAGTTCTTGAACCCCGCGCGCGACGGCGCGGTCCTCCCCATCCTCCACCTGAACGGCGCCAAGATCGCCGGCCCGACGGTGCTGGCGCGCATCCCGGCGGAGGAGCTCGCCGAGATGATGCGCGGGCTCGGCCACGAGCCGTTCGTCGTCGACGGGCACGAGCCGGCGGCGATGCATCGCAAGATGGCGGCGACGCTCGACGAGGTCGTCGCGCGGATCCGCGACATCCAGGCGGGCGCGCGGACCGGCGGGCGGACCGATCGCCCGCGCTGGCCGATGATCGTCCTCAGGACGCCGAAGGGATGGACCGGCCCCAAGGTCGTCGACGGCGTTCCCATCGAGGGGACGTTCCGCGCCCATCAGGTGCCGATGGGCGACATGGATCGCCCCGAGCACGTCCAGATCCTCGCCGAGTGGATGAAGGGCTACCGCCCGGAGGAGCTGTTCGACGCCGCCGGGCGGCTCCGCCGCGACATCGCCGCGCTCGCGCCGGCGGGGGCGCACCGGATGAGCGCGAACCCGCACGCCAACGGCGGCGTCCTCCTCCGCGACCTGCGCCTGCCCGACTTCCGCGGCTACGCCGTCGCCGTGCCGAGCCCGGGCGGGGTGGAGGGCGAGGCGACGCGCGTCCAGGGCGCGTTCATCCGCGACGTGATCCGGCGCAACCCGACCAACTTCCGCGTGTTCTCCCCCGACGAGACGGCGTCGAACCGGTGGAACCCGGTGTTCGAGGTCACCGACCGCGTCTCCGTCGCCGAGATCGTCCCCGGCGACGATCACGTGTCGCGCGCCGGCCGCGTCATGGAGATGCTGTCCGAGCACCAGTGCCAGGGGTGGCTGGAGGGCTACCTCCTCACCGGGCGCCACGGATTCTTCTCCTGCTACGAGGCGTTCATCCACATCGTCGACTCGATGTTCAACCAGCACGCCAAGTGGCTGAAGACGACGCGCCACCTCGACTGGCGGCGGTCGATCGCGTCGCTGAACTACCTGCTCACGTCGCACGTGTGGCGGCAGGATCACAACGGCTTCAGCCACCAGGACCCGGGGTTCATCGACCACGTCGTCAACAAGAAGGCGGAGGTCATCCGCGTCTACCTGCCCCCCGACGCGAACACGCTCCTCAGCGTGACCGACCACTGCCTGCGCAGCCGCGACTACGTGAACGTCATCGTCGCGGGCAAGCAGCCGGCGCCGCAGTGGCTCACCATGGAGCAGGCGATCGTGCACTGCACGCTGGGCGCGGGCATCTGGGAGTGGGCGTCGTCCGACGCGGGCGGCGAGCCGGACGTGGTGATGGCCTGCTGCGGGGACGTGCCGACGCTGGAGACGCTGGCCGCGGTCGACCTCCTGCGCGTCCACGCGCCCGACCTCAAGGTGCGCGTGGTCAACGTGATCGACCTCATGCGCCTGCAGCCGCCCGAGGAGCACCCCCACGGGCTCACCGACCGCGACTTCGACGCGCTGTTCACGGCCGACAAGCCGATCATCTTCGCGTTCCACGGCTACCCCTGGCTCATCCACCGCCTCGCCTACCGGCGGACGAACCACGCCAACCTGCACGTGCGCGGCTACAAGGAGGAGGGGACGACGACGACGCCGTTCGACATGACCGTGCGCAACGAGCTCGACCGGTTCCACCTCGTCATCGAGACGATGCGGCGCGTGCCGAAGCTGGCCGAGCGGGCGCCCCATGTGATCCAGCGCCTGCGCGCCAAGCTCATCCAGCACGACGCGTACATCCGCGAGCACGGCGAGGATATGCCCGAGGTCAGGGAGTGGTCTTGGCCGAAGGGCTGAGGGCGCTCGTCCTCAACGCCGGGTCGAGCACGCTCAAGTGGTCGGTGCTCGAGGGCGACAGCGGCGCGGTCGTCGCCTCGGGAACGGAGGCGTGGGTGGGCGGACGCGGCGAGCACGTGCGCGAGCTCCTGCGCGCGCTGCCGGCGTTCGCGGCGGCCGGGCACCGCGTCGTCCACGGCGGGGCGTCGTTCGGCGGGGCGGTGCGCGTCGACGCGGCGGTGCGGGCGGAGCTCGACGCGCTCGTCGAACTCGACCCGCTCCACATGCCGCCCGCGCTCGCCGGCATCGACGCGGTGGAACAAGCGTTCCCCGGCGTGCCGCAGGTCGCGGCGTTCGACACCGCGTTTCACGCCGGCATGCCCGAGGCGGCGGCGGGCTACGCCCTGCCGCGCGAGTGGAGCGACCGGTGGCGCCTGCGGCGGTACGGCTTCCACGGCCTCAGCGTCGCGTACTCGGTCGCGCGCGTCGCCGCGCTCGCCGGAGCGATGCCGGCGCGCCTCGTCGTGTGCCACCTCGGCGGCGGCTGCTCGGTCACCGCCGTCGCCCGCGGCCGCTCGATCGACACGACCATGGGGATGACGCCGCTCGAGGGCCTGCCCATGGCCACGCGCTCGGGCTCGGTCGATCCCGGCCTGCTCCTCCACCTGATCCTGCGGCGGGGCGTCCCGGCCGACGAGCTCCTCGCCGCGCTCGACGAGCGCTCCGGCCTCCTCGGCGTCTCCGGCGTCTCGGGCGACCTGCGCCAGGTCCTGGCCGCGGCCGACGGCGGGAACGTGCGCGCGCGCCTCGCCTACGAGATCTTCGTCGTCGGGCTCCGGCGTGCGATCGGCGCGATGGCCGGCGTCCTCTGCGGCTGCGACGCGCTCGCGTTCACCGGCGGCATCGGCGAGAACAGCGCGCGCGTCCGCGCCGCCGGCGCCGCGGCGGTCGCCGGCCTGCGGCTCGACGACGCGGCGAACGCGGCGGCCTCCGGCGACGCCGACGTGGCGGCCGCGGATTCGCCGGTGCGCGCGTTCGTCGTCCGCGCGCGCGAGGATCTCGTCATCCTGGAGGAGCTGGCGCGCGTCCTTCACTGGCCGCCGGTCAAGGGATGATCTTGTATTGGGGCGCCTACCGCGTCGGCGTCCATGGCCTAGCGGGCGACGATCCTCCAGCATTTCCCCCCGAACAGGGAGCAGAACATCAGCTCGCCGTCGAGCGTCTGGCCGAACGTGGAGATCGAGCCGATCCCCAGGTCCGACACGAACGCGTGGTCCTTCACTTTCCCCGATGTGTAGGGCGTGTCCCCCGTGTCGAACGAATGGATCCAGCTCGCGCAGTTGTCGGAGAAGAAATAGTGCCCCTGGTAGCAGGGGAGGGCGGCGCCGCGGTAGACGTAGCCGCCGATGATCGCGCAGGCGCCGCCGTCGTGGTTGTACTCGAACACGGGAAGGATCGACCCCGGCAAGGAGCAGGTGGCGCTCGCGTCCTGCGAGCAGTGGCCGTTCCCCTCGACGATGGGCCAGCCGTAGTTGCGGCCGCCGGCGCCGGCCGGCTCGACGTCGATCTCCTCCCAGCGGTACTGGCCGACGTCGGCCACCCACAGCGACCCGTCCAGGCGGTCGAACGAATACCGCCACGGGTTCCGCCACCCGAGGCTCCAGATCTCGGGCTTGACGCCGGCCTGTCCGACGAACGGATTGTCCGGCGGGACGACGTACGGGGATCCGGCGTCTACGTCGATGCGCAGAAACTTCCCCAGGAGCTTGGACAGGTCCTGGGCGTTGCGGTGCATGTCGGCGCCGTGGAGATCGTTCGCGTCGCCGCCGTCGCCGGTGCCGATGTAGAGCTTTCCGTCGGGGCCGAACACGAGGTTGCCGCCCTTGTGGTTGCCGGCCGGCTCCTGGGGGATCTGGATGATCGTCGTCGGCGTCCCGGCGGTGTTGCCGTTGCGGACGTACTGCACGACCATCGAGTAGGCGCCCGTGTGCTCGGTGAAGTCGACGTACAGCTTGCCGTTGGTCGCGTGCTGGGGGTGAAACGTCAGGCCGAGCAGGCCCTGCTCGTTGGAGGTGACGAGGTCCGTGACCTTGAGGAATTGCAGCCCCCCGGGGAAAATGACCACGCGGCCGGACCACTGCTCGACGACGTAGAGGCGCCCGTCGCCGGGCGCCTCGGCGATGGCCACCGGGCGGGTGAGGCCGGTGGCGACCTCCTGCGCGGTGAGCTCGGGGAGCGGGGTGCATTGACCGGGATGGGCGTCGATGACCGGCACGGCGCCGCCCCCGCTCCCACACCCTGCCAGAAACAAAGCCAAGGTGAGTCGCATCGCCGCATTCTACATCCGAAAAAACGAGAGCCGGTCGCGCGTCACGTGGAGGGAAACGCTCGACCGGCTCTCGGTCCCTGCATCAGGGCATCAGTGCATCAGTGCACGAAGTACGGGTTCGTCGCGGCGTTGATGCGGGCGAGCAGATCGTTCGCCGACAGGACGTCGCTCGCGGCGATCTGTCCCGACGCGAGCTGCGCCTGGAGCAGGCCCCTGGCGTCGACGAGCGCCTGGTACGCATCGAGCGTCTGGAACTTCTTCAAGATGTCCACCGACGCGCGGCGGCTCTCGTAGCTCCGGACGGCGTCGGCGTTCTTGACGATGAGCTTGAGCTGGTCGAGCGAGCTCTGGTACACGCCCGGGTAGAACGGATCGTTCGCGATGTAGCTCTGGCGCTTCTCCATCGGATCGGTCCACAGGCGCTTGAGCACGTAGATCGCCAGCGCGTCGGCGCTGGGGCCGAAGTTCGGATCCGACGACGTCGACCTCGGATCGACCGGAGCCGCGCCCCTGTCGAGGGCGATCTTGACCGCGTCCACCGCCTGGGCCTCGCTGGCGCCCGCCCGGGCGTAGGTGAGGAGGCCGTCGGTCAGGCCGAACCAGTCGAGGAAGTCGGGCGGGAAGCCGTACTGGAACACGAACAGATCGACGTAGTGGGCGTAGTACTTGCCCCACAGCTCGTGCATCGGATCGGCGCCGAAGTCGAACAAGGCGCAGTCCGGATCCTGCGTCACGCCGGAGTCGTTGCAGAACGGCGCGGTGTTCGGGTAGGCCTGGCTGAGGTTGTACAGGTACTTGATGGCGGCGACGTCGTACGCGCCGGGGGTGGAGCGGAGCGCGCCGTCGTCGTCGATCAGGTAGTCCATGACCGAGCTCGACGGCGGGACGAGCGAGCCCTTGAAGTTGTGGCGCAGGCCGAGGACGTGGCCCATCTCGTGGACGAACACGTGGGTGAACATGTTCTCCGCGGTGGTCTTGGGATCGGCGGCCGCGGGCGCCGGCGACGCGCCGGCGAGGTGGCGCGAATAGACCGGGTTGTACTTAGGGGACCACAGGATGCACGCCGTGGGATCCTGCTCGGAGCGCATGCCGCCCCAGGTGAGCCCCATGATCTGCGGCTTGGTCTCCGGCTTGGCGATCATGTTCGGGCTGGTCGGCGGCGCCGTGTTGGTATTGCCCGCCTGCATGGCCTTGCGGGCCTTGTCGAAGATGTAGATCCAGGTGCCGTCGGCGTAGATGTTGCCCTGGAGGACCTCACCCGTGTTGGGGTTGGTCCGCCAGTTCGCGAACGCATAGCCGGACTGGACGCCCGGGTAATCGAACACGACCATGTTCACGTCGGGGTCGCCGAAGCTCATCCCCTCCGGCGCGACGTCGGCCTTGAACACCTGGAAACCGAACACGTCGTTCCAGTTCTCGATGCCCTTCTTGACCGAGCCCACGAGGTCGAACTCGGGATAGTCGGCCTGCGCCTTGAGGATGCCACGCGAGATCCAGATCTTGATCGGCTGCATGCCCTTCTTGATGTTCCACTTGATCGGGTTCGAGGTGAACCCGCCGGTGTTGGGGAGCGCGCGGCGATCGCTGCGGAAGTAGTACTCGTCATCGGCGTAGGGCGTCCGGGTGAAGCCCTGACCCTCCGAGTACTTCTGCAGGCCGATGCCGAGCGTGCCCGAGGCGCGATAGGTGAACGCCGGGTTGACGCCGTCGTCGTAGATCCCCTGGCCGGTGAACACCTGCTCGAACGACACGCCGTCGGCCAGCTTGCGGAAGCTCTGCATGAACGAGACGCCGACCGAGAAGTCGAACCCCGACGTCTGCCGGCTGAGGTACGGATCCGCGAACGTGTTGCCGTGGATGCTGAACTTGTTCAGGCCGGCCGCAGGGTCGAACAGGACGTACTTGTCCGAGTTGGCGAGCGCCTCGAACGGGGCGTAGCCGGTCACGACCGGGTACGCCTCGACGAGGATCTGCGGATCGAACAGGTCCGACGCGTGGTACTGGTCGGACGAGTCGAACATGAAGAGCTTGCCGTTCTGCACCTTGAACGACACGACGCGCGTGCCGAGCGCGCGCGCGGCGGCCATGTTCACGTTGTCCGGGTAGAACTGCTTCATGAAGGCCGACAGGAACCACTTGCTGCCGAGCTCGGTCTTCTTGACCGCGAGGTAGAAATCGTCGCCCTTGGTCGGGCTGATGATCGGCGAGGACGTCGCCGCCTGCCGCACGAGACCGGAGTCGTCGGCGGGCTTGGGGATCGAGACGAACGTCTCGCCGGTGAGAAGCGCATCGGGCGGGATGCGCGTCTCATCCGTGTGCGCGCATCCGGCGGCGAGCACCCCCGACATGAGGAGTGCTCCAAGTGCTGCTGAAAAGGTTCGCTTCATGTTCCCTCCACGTCGTAGAAATCGATCGGGAGTTACGTGTACCAGACCTCTATGAGGAATTGTCCGGAAATCGCCTTCATGTCGGATAAATTCTTCTATAGACGTACATGTTAGAAGTGTAAGGAACCGCGCACAACTGACGCAGTGCATAAACGGAAGTAAATTTGGTTAATTACGACGAAAGACGAGACGCGCTAGCATCCAGATCGAGAGCCAGATGCACAAGATGACGGCCCAGCCGCCCCCGTTCGCGGCATGATGTAGGTCACACCCTTCGTTACTTGTAACCACAACTCGCACGGCATTCGATCCGGTCTGACCGAGAAACGCCCGCACGTCAGTGGTTCCTGGTCCGACCGCCGTGACTCGCCCCGCCGACGCCTTGGCCACCCGCTCGTCGGAGCTCTGCCACGTCGCGACCTGCGTGACGTCGCGCCCGTCCTCGCAGGTGCCGAAGTCCGCCGTCGCCGCGACGGTCGCCGACGCGCCCTCGTCGAGGGCGAGCGTCGCGGGCGCCACCATCACCTGCTTCGCCGGCGGCAGCGGATCGGGCGTGGCATAGACCCCGCTCGCCGACGCCGACCACGCGAACGTCCCGCCGCCGGCGCCGAGGTTCGTTCCCACCAGCACCACTTTCGCGAAGCGATTCCAACCGTCGAGGGGGATCACCGTGTCCGCGTCCGCCGGCGCGTCGACGACAGTCGTCGCGGGAGCCCCGGCGCCGACGCCGACCAGCTCGAACCGCGTCGGGCGCGTCGGCCGCACGGTCACGCCGAGCGCCCCGCTGGCGCAGTCCGGCCGCACCGCCACGTACGCCGATCCGAGCGCCCCCAGCGTCGGGCTCGTTCCGGTCTCGGGCAGCGTCCCCACGTCGGCGAAGGGGACATTCGTCGCCACGCCGCAGGGGAGCTTGTCCTTCGAATAGTGCCGGCCGTCGTCGTTGCCGCACGCGAACCAGTTCCACACCGCGAAATCCGCAGCCGCCGCGTCGACATCGGCCATGCCGAGGTTCGCCTTCACGAACGAGTCGTGCCCCGCGACCCAGTCGCCGTAGAACCCCATCGCGCGCCACAGATAAAGGAGGAGCTTCCGGTCGCCGCCGCCCCGCTCGATGAGGTACTTGGCCCACACCATCCCGGCGTACTCGAACTCGTAGGGGTCGCCGGCGGCCGACAGCGCGGCGTTGGCGTTGCCCAGGCGGATCACCCACAGCGCGTCGCGCGCGAGCCGTACGAGCAGGTCCTCGGTGAAGAGCAGATACTGCGCGTAGGTGGCGCTCGCCTCGTAGATCCACGCCCCGCCGCCGGTGTACAGCCGGAACTGCAGGACGTGGTGGTACTCGTGCCCGGCGATCGACTCGAAGACGACCTTGCCGAGGAGGCGGGCGTTGGCCGGGTCGAGCTCCACCCAGGCCGCCGTGTTCCCGAGCGGGGTCGTCTCGGTGTGGGCGTAGCCGTTGATGTCGATGTTGCGGATGTAAACGTCGAGGCGGTCGTCGCCGCCGGCGCCCTCGTCCGAGATCGGCGCGGGCCAGCCGTCCTCGACGACGAACGCCTGGTGCACGCGCGCGATCCCCTCGACCACCCAGTCGAGCTGGTCGGGGACGCCGTTCGCCGGGTCGGTGTCGTCGGTGACCGACAGCGCGTCGCCCCCCTGCAGCGTGTAGTGGATGAGGAGGCGCCCGTCGGGGCTGCCGTAGGTGAGCTCCGGGCCGGAGAGCGTGGGGCGAGGGGCCGGCGCGACGAGGCAGCTGGCGAGCGCGAGCGGGACGAACATGCGCGCAACCTAGCGTATAATGAGTCGTCCGTCTTGGTCGTGACGCGCGCACTCGTCGTCGCGGTCTCATTGACATGGGTTGGGGCCGGCGCCGCCTCCGCTCAGGAGCGCGAGCTCGACCTCGACGTCGGGGACACGACGGTGCACGCGCACGCGTTCGGTCCCGCGAACGCGCCCGAGACGGTGCTCGTCGTCCCCGGCGGCCCCGGGCTGTCGCACGACTACCTGCTGCCCCTGGCGGTGCTCGCCGGCCCGACGCGCAGCGTCTTCTTCTACGACGCGCGCGGCTCGGGCCGCTCGGGCAGCTCGCCCGACCTGTCGCTCGACGCGCAGGTCCTCGACCTCGACGCCGTGCGCAAGGCGTCGGGCGCGTCCCGGGTGCACGTCCTCGGCCATTCGTGGGGCACCGTCATCGCGCTCGCCTACACCGTGAGCGTCCCCGAGCGCGTGGCCTCGCTCGTCCTCGTCGGGATGGGCGCGCCGACGGCCGCGGCGGACAAGAAGAGCTTCGCCGCGGCGTTCTCCGCCCGCAAGGCGCAGCTCGCGAAGCTCGGGGTCGTCCCCCGGGAACGTCCTTCGTCCGACGGCATCGACTGCATGGCGTCGTTCAACGCCACGCTGCCGGTCCATTTCGCCGACCCGCTCCACGACGCGGCCCGGCGTCTGCCCGGCACCTTCCGCTGCGGCCTGCAGGGGCGCGCCATCGCCGCCGCCGGCGCGTGGGACTTCCGCGCCGACCTCGCCCGCCTCGAAAATCCGATCCTGTTCCTCACCGGGGACACCGACGCGAACCTCCTCGGTCTCGCCGAGACGGCGCGCCTCGCCCGCGTCGGCATCACGGTGAAGCTCAAGACGTGCGGACACTTCCCGTTCCTGGAGTGCCCGGAGACGTTCTTCCCGGCGGTGGAGCGGTTCCTCAGAGCTTTTTGAGGAAGGCCAGGACCGACGGCTGCTGCGCCGCGCGCAGGCGGGCGCACGAGCCGATCCGCTCGAGCACGGCCTTGAGGGTGCGCGGGCCGCCGCGGATGCCCTTGACCTTGTCGGCGAAGAACGCCTCGACGTCCTTGCGGTGCTCCTCGTCGCAGAACCCGCCGGCCGCGCGGATCGTGTACCCGCGCGACGGCTCGGGGAGCCTGGCGACGTAGGCGTCGTAGTTCTCCTTGAACCAGGCCCAATTCGCCTCGCGCATCGCCTCGTTGGTGTTCCCGCCCAGGCCGCCGAACGCGAGCGCCCCCACCTCGCGGATGTCGAACTCGTCGCTGAGGACGATCGCGTGGTTGCGCTTGATCAGCTCGGGGTCGCGGAACGCGGCCAGGGCCTCCAGGTACTCGCCGCGCTCGTGGAGCTGCTTGGCCGCCCGCGCGCCGGCGAGGAGCTTGTCGTAGAGCGCCGCGTCCCCGTGACGCGCGGCGAGGATGAGCACCGCGGTCGTGAGGTCCGGGCTGATGGCGGTCTTGTCGTCGATCCACTTGAGCGCCAGCCGCCTGGCCTCGGCGATGATCGCCTTGTCCTCACCGTCGCCCCCGACGACGGCGATCACCAGCGGCCGGAGCAGGCGCACGTCCTCGTCCTCGCCCGGCTTCGGCGCGAGCCCGAGCTCGCGCGCCTTCGCGCCGAACAGCTTCTGGATGTACTTGGCCCACTGCCCGCGCATCGCGTCGGGGACCGCGTCCTGGCGGATCGTCTGGAGCAGCCCCGACTGGCGGAAGCCGCCCAGCGACGCGCGCGTCAGGTGCCGGTTCCGAGCGGGCTCGAGCCGGGCGAGCAGGGACAGTGCGTCCCCGGCGGGGAGCGAGCCGTTGTCGACGAGCATGGTGACGTCGGCGAGGAGCCCGAGCTGCTCGCCGAGCGGCAGCGCCCTGGCGTCGGCGAAGATCTTCGCGCGCAGGTCGCCGACGAGCTCGGTCACGTAATACCCGGCCGCATCGGCGTTGGGGAACAGCTTCAGCCCCTTGCACGACGCCTCGAGCGGCAGCTCGCCCGTCTCCTCCTTGAGGAGGGTGCAGGCCCGGCCGGCGCTGGAGCGCACGCACACGGGGATCTGCCACAGCTGCGGCTTCGCCTCCGCGCCCGGCGGCAGGTAGCGCGACTGCGTGAGCGCGAGCTTGGCGGTGCGGTCGCACTTGAGCTCGGCGCGAACGACCGGCGCGCCCGGCTGCTCGAGGAACGTCTTGAACGCGGCGGGCAGCTCGGGGCCGACCTCCTCGCCCAGCGCGGTGAGGAAATCCTCCGACGTCGCGTTCTTCCACGCATGGCGGGCGATGTAGCGGTGCACGCCCTTCTGGAACTTGTCCTTGCCCGCCCACAGCTCGAACATCGAGATCACCGCCGCGCCCTTCTGGTAGGTGATGCCGTCGAATGCGTTGGCGATGTCGTTGATGGACTCGATGGGCTGGCGGATCTGCCGCGCCGACAGCAGGCTGTCGGCGGCGAGCGCGTTGGAGCGGTCGTTCACGCGCTCGGCGCCCTGGTCCCACTCCGGCTTCCACAGCTCCATCACCCTGTTCTCGGCCCACGACGCGAACGCCTCGTTGAGCCAGACGTCGTTCCACCAGGCGAGCGTGACCAGGTCGCCGAACCAGTGGTGTGCGATCTCATGCGCGGCGACCATCGCGTAGCGGCGCTGGCGGCGGATGGAGTCCTCGCCGGCCTTGGCCAGGATGATGCCCTCGGTGTAGGTGATGAGCCCGGGATTCTCCATCGCGCCGAACCCGACGGTGCGCGGGATGAAGATGCTGTCGAGCTTCTCGTAGGGGAACGGCACGCCGAAGTACTCCTCGAGCGTGTCGACGATCTCGCGGGTGACCTTGGCCGCGTAGGCGGCCTCGTCGCCGCGGCCGCGCGGCACCAGGATGCGCAGCGGGACGCCGCCGCGCGTCTTGCCGGCGTCGACGGCGTCGATGGGCCCGACGGCGAACGCGACGAGGTAGCTCGGCAGCGGCCTGGTCTCGTTGAAGCGGAATATCGTGCCGCCGTCCTCCCCGGGGGTCTGGCCGGCGACCTGGGTGTTGGCGAAGGCGACGGTCCCCTTGGGGGCGTGGATGGTGAGCTGCCACGGCACCTTGAACGACGGCTCGTCGAAGCAGGGGAACGCGCGACGCGCGTCCATCGATTCGAACTGGGTGAACGCGTACCAATCGTCGCCCGACTTCTGGCGGAAGATGCCGTCGGTCTCGCGATCGGAGATCTTGCCCTGGTATTCGACGTGGACGCGCGCCTTGCCGGCGGGAATGGCCGCCCCGGCGACGAGGGGCAGGAGCTCGTTCTTCGCCGGTCGCGCCTCGAGCGCGGCGTCGCCGAGCTTCGCGCTCTTGATGGTGAGCTCCTTGGCGTGGAGCCAGATGACCCGCGTCGGCTCCTTGACGTCGACATCGATGTCGATCGCGCCGGCGAACGTCGCCTGGTTCGGATCGAGGTGGAGGTCGACGGCATAGTGCGTGGGCAGGACCGTCAGCGGCAGGCGCAGCGCGGGCGGCTCGGGGTTGTAGGTCTCGGCCGAGGCGGCCGGCGCGGCGGGCGCCGGCGTCGTCGCCACGACGGGAGTCGCGTGCTTTGCGCAGGCGAAGAGGAGAACCAAGAGCGACGCTCGGATGCGCATGGGCGCGGAGCATAGCGCGCACGATCGTGGGAGGATGGAAAAAGATGATGCAGTTGCATTCGCAGGTGTGGGTGCGGGTGCGACCATCGCGCCCTTGCGGCGTACGGTATATTCCCGCCCGTGAAAATCGGGGTTCCGAAGGAGAGCGCGGCCGGCGAGCGGCGGGTGTCGCTGATACCCGAATCGGTGAAGCGCCTGGCCCAGAAGAAACTCGAGGTCGTGGTGGAGCCGGGAGCCGGCGACGGCGCGGGCGCCTCCGACGACGACTACCGCCAGGCGGGCGCGACGCTGGCGCCGTCGGCGTGGACCGGTGTGGAGCTCGTCCTCAAGGTGCAGCCGCCGTCGGCCGCCGAGGTGAAGAAGCTCGCCGAGGGGGCGGCGATCGCGTCGCTCCTCTATCCCCGCACGAACGTCGAGCTGGTCAAGGCGCTCGCCGGCCGCAAGGCGACGGTGATGGCGCTCGATGCGATCCCGCGCACGACGCTGGCGCAGCTGATGGACGTCCTGTCGTCGCAGGCCACCGTCGCGGGGTATCGCGCGGCGATCCTTGCCGCCGAGGCGCTGCCGCGGCTGTTCCCCATGCTCATGACCGCGGCCGGCACGATCGCGCCGGCGAAGGTGCTCGTGCTCGGCGCCGGCGTGGCGGGGCTGCAGGCCATCGCCACCGCGCGCCGCCTCGGCGCCGTCGTCGAGGCCACCGACGTGCGCAAGGTGGTGAAGGAGCAGGTGCAGAGCCTGGGGGCGAAGTTCCTGGAGGTCGACACCGCCGAGGACGCGCAGACTGCCTCCGGCTACGCCAAGGAGGTCAGCGACGAGTACAAGCAGAAGCAGGCGGCGCTCACCGGCGACGCCCTCGCCCGCTGCGACGCCTGCATCACGACCGCGCTCATCCCCGGCCGCCCGGCCCCGCGTCTCATCGACAGGGCGCAGGTCGCGCGCATGCGCCGGGGGAGCGTCATCGTCGACCTCGCCGCCGAGCAGGGGGGCAACTGCGAGCTCACCCAGCCGGGCAAGCGGACCGTCGTCGACGGCGTCATGATCATCGGCGAAACCAACCTTCCGTCGCAGCTCGCCCCCCACGCCAGCCAGATGTTCTCCCGCAACATGGAGAAGCTCCTCGGCCACATCACCAAGGACGGGGCGCTGGCGCTCGACTTCGGCGACGAGATCGTGCGCGGGCTGGTCGTGGCGCGCGGCGGCGAGATCCTAGGAGGCTAAAACGCACATGGGCAGCGTCCTCATCTTCGGGCTCTACGTGTTCGCGCTGGCGGCGTTCACCGGCTACCAGGTCATCTCCAAGGTGCCGCCGCTCCTGCACACGCCGCTCATGGCGGCCACCAACGCGATCTCCGGCATCTCGCTGGTAGGCTCGCTCGTCCTGGCCGGCGGGAACTTCTCGACGCTGTCGACGGCGCTCGGCTTCACCGCGGTGACGGCCGCTTCGATCAACGTGGTGGGCGGCTTCGTCATCAACGACCGCATGCTGCGCATGTTCCGCAAGCGGCGCCCGGGGGACGGCAAGTGACGGGCGAGACGCTCATCCAGGTCGGATACCTGGCGGCGTCGATCCTGTTCATCCTGGGCCTGCGCGGCCTGGGCGACGCCGAGACGGCGCGCCGCGGCATGTTCTACGCCGAGGTCGGCATGCTCATCGCCGTCGTGGCGACGCTGCTCCAGAAGGAGATCATCTCCTACCAGTGGATCATCGGCGGCATCGTCCTCGGCGGCGGCATCGGCACGGCGATCTCGCTGTTCATCCCGATGACCAAGATGCCGGAGCGAATCGCGCTGTCGCACGCGTTCGGCGGCCTGGCGGTGTCGCTCGTCGGCATTGCCGAGTACTACCGCCTCGGCGGCCCCCACATGACGACGATCCAGCTCACGGCGTCGGGGTTCGAGGTGCTACTCGGGTCGCTCACGTTCACCGGCAGCCTCATGGCGTTCGGCAAGCTGCAGGGGCTCATCCGCTCGGCGCCAATCACCTACCCGGCGCAGAACGCCACCAACATCTCCATGTTCTTCATCGCGCTCGTCATGGTGGTGGGAGGCGTCCTGTTTCCCGACGTGGCGCTGCTGTTCTACGGCGCGGCGGCCGTGGGGTTCATCCTCGGCATCCTCCTCGTCCTGCCGATCGGAGGCGCCGACATGCCGGTCGTCATCTGTCTGCTCAACTCCTACGCCGGCCTGGCGGCATCGGCGACGGGGTTCGCGCTGCAGAACAACGTGCTCATCATCTGCGGCGCCCTCGACGGCGGCTCGGGGCTGATCCTCGCCATCATGATGAGCAAGGCGATGAACCGGTCGTTCGGCAACGTGCTGTTCGGCGCGTTCGGCAAGGTGGAGGAGAAGCCCCAGCTCCCCGGCGCGGGGCCGGCGGCGATCCCCAACGAGGGCTCGGTCGACGAGGCGGCGGACGTCCTGCAGGCGGCGCGGTCGGTCATCGTCATCCCCGGCTACGGCATGGCGGTGTCGCAGGCGCAGTACGCGGTGCGCGAGCTCGCCGACGTGCTGTCGGGCGGCGGCGCCGAGGTGCGCTACGCGATCCATCCGGTGGCGGGCCGGATGCCCGGGCACATGAACGTCCTCCTCGCCGAGGCGAACGTGCCCTACGATCAGCTCTACGATCTCGACGTCATCAACGACGACTTCGCCGCGACGGACGTGGCGCTGGTCGTCGGCGCCAACGACGTCGTCAACCCGGCGGCCAAGACGAACCCGGGGAGCCCGATCTTCGGCATGCCGGTGTTCAACGTCGAGCAGGCCAAGACGACGATCGTCCTCAAGCGCACGATGAACCCCGGGTTCGCCGGCATCGAGAACGAGCTGTTCGTCAAGCCGAACACGATGATGGTGCTGGGCGACGCCAAGAAGACGCTCACCCGCATCGTGCAGACGCTGAAGGGGTAGACTTACGGCATGAGCGAACGAGCGCCGGCGAGGATCGAAGCGACCCTGGAGCGAGGCGCAGCCGAGCGACCTGGAGCGCCGAGCCGGCGCGAGTGAGCGGAGGCAACAATGGACGACACGTTCAACGTCGAAAGCGCGCCGGGCGCGCCGTTCGTGGCCGAGCGCCGGCCGGAGCCGTGCGCGATGGTCATCTTCGGCGGCACCGGAGACCTCGCCCGGCGCAAGCTCATCCCGGGCCTCTACAATCTGGCCAAGGACGGCCTCCTCCCCGCCGCCTGCCGCATCGTCGGACTGGGGCGCAGCGTCGACGATGCGCCGGCGTTCCGCGCCCTCCTCAAGGAGTCGACGGAGAAGTTCTCGCGCACCAACGTCGACCCCGCGACGTGGGACGAGCTCGCCGCGCGCATCTCCTACGTCAAGGGCGACCTCGACGACCCTGCCACCTACAACGGCCTGCGCAAGGAGCTCCAGCGCCTCGACGGCGAGGGCACGGGCGGAAACCGCCTGTACTATTTCTCGGTGCCGCCGAGCTCGTTCCCGGTCATCCTGGGACGGCTGCGCGAGTTCGGCTTGATCTACGCCGACGAGGCGAACGGGGGCCCGTGGTCGCGCATCATGATCGAGAAGCCGTTCGGGCGCGATCTGGAGTCGGCGAAGGCGCTGAACAAGATGGCGCGCAGCTTCCTCGACGAGTCGCAGATCTTCCGCATCGATCACTACCTCGGCAAGGAGACGGTCCAGAACATCCTCGTGTTCCGCTTCGGCAACGCGATCTTCGAGCCGATCTGGAACCGCAAGTACATCGACAACGTGCAGATCACCGCGGCGGAGCAGATCGGCGTCGAGGGCCGGGGGAAATTCTACGACGAGACGGGCGCGCTGCGCGACGTGGTGCAGAACCACCTGCTCGAGATGCTGGCGCTGGTGGCCATGGAGCCGCCGGTGTCGTTCAAGTCCGACGACCAGCGCGACGAGCGCGTCCAGGTGTTCCGCTCGCTCCGGGTCATGGACGAGCACGAGGTGCGCGCGAACACCGTGCGGGCGCAGTACCGCGGCTACCGCGCGGAGCCGAACGTCTCCCCGACGTCGCGCACGCCCACCTATACCGCGCTCAAGGTGTCGATCGACAACTGGCGGTGGCAGGGCGTGCCGTTCTACCTGCGCGCAGGCAAGAAGCTGGGCAAGCGGTCGACGGAGATCGCGATCACCTTCCAGTCGGTGCCGCTGTGCCTGTTCGGCCACGACGAGGTGTGCCAGCGCCTCGAGCCGAACGTGCTGCTCCTGCGCATCCAGCCCGACGAGGGCATCGCGCTGAAACTGATCTGCAAGACGCCGGGTGAGGACATCTACGTGTCGACGGTGACGATGGACTTCAGCTACCAGCGCGCGTTCGACCGGCCGCAGCAGGAGGCCTACGAGCGGTTGTTCGTCGACTGCATGCGCGGGGACGCGTCGCTGTTCGCCCGCGCCGACGGCGTGGAGCACGCCTGGCGGTTCATCGACCCCATCCAGAAGACCTGGGACCGGACGGACGACCCCATCACGGAGTATGAGCCGGGGACGGCGGGCCCGAAGGAGGGCGACGAGCTCATCCTGCGCGACCGGAGGATGTGGAGGCCGCTCACGTGAGCCGACGAGCGGAGGCGCGCGACGCCGCGACCCTGGAGCGAGGTGCAGCCGAGCGACCTGGAGCGGCGCGCCGACGCGAGGCGGCGGTGCGACCATGACCATATTGGTGGCCGACGACGTCGCGCGCGCCGGCGCGGAGTGGATCGCCGCGCGCCGGCCGCGCACCGTCGCGCTGGCGGGCGGGACGACGCCGCGCGCGATCTACCTCGCGCTGGCGGCGGCGCCGCTGCCGTGGGCCGAGATGCACGTGTATTTCGGGGACGAGCGGGCCGTCCCGCCCGACGACCCCGAGTCGAACTACCGGATGGCGCGCGAGACGCTGCTCGCACGGGCGCCGATCCCGCCGGAGAACGTCCATCGCATGGAGGCGGAGCGCGCCGACCTGGAGGCGGCGGCGGAGGAGTACGGCCGCCGGCTGCCCGACGCGCTCGACCTGGTGATCCTCGGCATGGGCGAGGACGGGCACACCGCGTCGCTGTTCCCCGGCCGCCCCGCCGGCGCGGGGAAGGTGATGGTGGTGCGCGATGCGCCCAAGCCGCCGCCCGTCCGTCTCAGCCTGACGCCGCGCGCGATCCGAGGCGCGGCGGCGCGCCTGGTCGTCGTGACCGGCGCGGGCAAGGCGGCGATGGTGCGGGCGGCGCTCCGGGGCCCGGAGGATCCGGGCCGCATCCCCGTGCAGGTCGCGCGCCACGGGGTATGGCTTCTCGATCGCGCGGCGGCTGGTCTGTTGGAGGAAAACGATGCCGGCTGATTTCGGAATGATCGGTCTCGCGGTGATGGGCCGGAACCTGGCCCTGAACGTGGAGGACCACGGGTTCTCCGTCGCGGTGTGGAACCGCGAGCCGGAGATGACTGACGCGTTCCTCGCCGAGAGCTCGGGGAAGAAGCTCGTCGGCGCGCACGCCCTCGACGAGTTCGTGAAGAAGCTGGCGCGGCCGCGCCGCATCATGATGATGATCAAGGCCGGCGCCCCCGTCGACGAGATGCTGGAGAAGATCGCCCCGCTGCTCGACCCGGGCGACGTCCTCATCGACGGCGGCAATTCGTGGTTCCTCGACACGCGGCGGCGCGAGGAGTCGGCGCGGCGGGTCGGCATCCAGTTCGTCGGCATCGGCGTGTCCGGCGGCGAGGACGGCGCGCGCCACGGCCCGTCGCTCATGCCGGGCGGCGCGCGCGAGGCCTACGACCACCTGCGCCCGGTGCTCGAGGCCATCGCGGCCAAGACCGACTCGGGCGCGTGCGTGACTTACATCGGCGCCGATGGGGCGGGCCATTTCACCAAGATGGTCCACAACGGCATCGAGTACGGCGACATGCAGCTCATCGCCGAGGCCTACGACATCCTGCACCGCGGGCTGGGCCTGCCGGCCGATGCGCTCGCCGACGTGTTCGGCCGGTGGAACCACGGGCCGCTGGAGTCGTTCCTCATCGAGATCACCGCCAAGATCTTCCGCGTGCCCGACGCGGAGACGGGCAAGCCGCTCGTCGACATGGTGAACGACGCCGCCGGCCAGAAGGGGACGGGGAAGTGGACGGCGCAGGTCGCGCTCGAGCTGGCGGTGCCCATCCCGACGATCGCCGCGGCGATCGACGCGCGCGTCCTGTCGAGCATGAAGGCGGAGCGCCAGGTCGCGGCAGGCAAGCTGCGCGGCCCGTCGCCGAAGGTGGGCGAGGCCAAGCTCGTCGACGCGGTGGAGCAGGCGCTCTACGCCGCCAAGGTGTGCTCCTACGCGCAGGGGATGAGCCTGATCCGGGCGGGCGCGGCGAATTACGGGTGGGCCATCGACCTCCGCGAGGTGGCGCGCATCTGGAAGGGCGGCTGCATCATCCGGGCGCGGTTCCTCGACGACATCATGCGCGCGTTCGAGCGGCAGCCGCAGCTCGCGAACCTGCTCCTCGACGAGGGCTTCGCCGCGATCGTGTCCGCCGCGGATGGCGCGTGGCGGCGCGTGGTGGCGCTGGCGGCGGAGGCCGGCATCCCGGTGCCGGCGATGGCGGCGAGCCTGGCGTACTACGACAGCTACCGCACCGCGCGCCTGCCGCAGAACCTGACGCAAGCCCAGCGCGACGCCTTCGGCGCGCACACGTACGAGCGGAGCGACCGGCCGGGATTCGTGCACTCGGAGTGGCTGGGGTGAGTCACACCTGATTGCTACCGTTTCCCAACGATGAAGACAGTTCTCCTCGTCCTCCTCGCCCTGTCCGCGCCGGCCGCCGCCGAGCCGGTCTTCGACCTGGTCGACAACCGCCTGCTCGCGCACGTGGAGCGCGGCGGGGGCATCGTCGCGCTCGCCGGGTCGCCGGGCTTCGCCAAGTACCTCAACTTCGGCAAGCCCAACCTCCCGTTCCGGCTGGGGCAGTCGCTCGACGGCAGGCGCGTCGCGCTCGCGGACATGTACGCGCGCGTCGTCCTGCCGCTCGCCGGCGACCAGGTCCCGGCGCGAAAGCTCTACCTTCGCCTCGCCTCGCGCAAGCCGCGCGACGTCGAGGTCGAGCTCAACGGCGTCAAGGCGGGCAAGGCGGACATCAAGGAGGGCTGGCAGACGCTGACGATCGATCTGCCCGACAAGGCGGCGCGCGCGGGCGAGAACGACCTCAAGCTCGTCTTCGGCAAGAAGGGCGACAACGTCGCCGTGGAGTGGATCCAGCTCGGCGGCGCCGCGCCGGCCGACGCCGCGCCCCGCGCGTTCGACGGCGTCGGGCGGGCGATCGCGCTCGGCCGCGGCGTCGCCGTGTCGTGGTACCTCCAGATCCCCAAAGGGGGGCGCCTGGTGGGGCAGGCGAGCTGCCCGGTGTCGGTGCGCGCGCGCGGGCAGGACGGCCAGCTCGTCGACGGAGAGCTCAGGGGCGCGGGGAGCGTGGACCTCGGCGCGGCCGCCGGCAAGGTCGTCAAGCTCACGCTCGCGGGCAAGTGCGACGACGCGCGCGTGATCGGCGCGGCGCTGGCGACGCCCGCCCCGGCGCCGTCCGTGTCGCGCGCCAAGCGCCCCCGGAACATCGTCTTCTGGGTGATGGACTCGCTCCGCGCCGACAAGGTGCGCCCGTTCGCGCCCGGCGCGCGCCCCGAGGTCCCCAACTGGGAGAAGCTCGCGCGCGACGCGACGATCTTCACCAGCTTCTACGTCCAGGGCAACGAGTCCAAGGCGTCGCACGCGTCGCTGTGGAGCTCGCTCTACCCGGTGAACCACCGCGTGTTCGAGGCCAAGGACAAGCTCGACGCCAAGTGGACCACCCTCGGCGAGGCCATGAAGGCGCGCGGCCTATACACGTCGGGCGTGTCGTCGAACGGCTGGATCATCGAGAAGTGGGGCTTCGGCGACGGCTGGGACGCGTTCCGCAACCACATCCACGAGGACGGCGGCACGCGCGGCGAGGACGTGTGGCGCGCCGCGATCGCGTCGCTCAAGGATCGCGCGCAGAAGCCGTTCTTCCTCTACCTCGGCATGGTGGACACGCACGTCACCTGGCGGGCGCACGAGCCGTGGATCGGCAAGTACGACCCCGCGCCCTACGCCGGCCCGTTCGTCAAGGCGGCCACGGATCCGCAGGTGGACAAGATCGCGGCGGGCAAGATGAAGATCACCGACCGCGACAAGACGCGCATCATCGCGCTCTACGACTCGGACGTGAGCTACCAGGACGACCTCATCGCCAAGGTGCGCGCCGAGCTCAAGGCGTGGGGCGTCGCCGACGACACGATGGTCGTCATCACCTCCGACCACGGGGACGAGTTCTGGGAGGACGGGCGCCTGGGCCACGGCGGCTCGGTGCGCGAGACCTTGGTCCACGTGCCCACGGCGATCTACTACCCGCCGCTCTTCCCGGCCGGGACGGTGGTGGACGAGGGGGCGGAGTCGATCGATCTCCTGCCGACGATGATCGACGCGCTCGGCGGAGAGCCGGCGCCGGAGATGCAGGGCGAGTCGCTGATCCCGCTCGCCCAGGGCGTGGGGCGCGGCTACCCGCGGCCGGCGTTCGCGTCGCAGTACGAGGATGCGCACGCCATGCGCTTGGGCGGCTGGAAAATCGTCGCCAAGAAGAGCGGGGCGGTGCGGCTGTACAACGTGGCGAAGGACCCGCTCGAGACGGCGGACCTGGCGGAGGGCCGGCCCTACGAGCGCCGCTTCGTGACCGACGCGATGTCCACGTTCCTCCTTTATCAGAAGGATTGGAAGAAGCGCCGCTGGGGCGTCGCGTCGAACCAGACCCGCGCCTTCGCCGATGACCTGGAGCGCTAGCGAGCGAGCGCTGTAAGATGACGAGACCCGACAAGGGCGCCCGCATCATCCTCGACCTCGTGCGCGCCGGCGCGGACGACGTCGTCTACGGCGCGTGGCTCCTCGCCCCCGACGCCGAGTGGCGGGGCGAGGCCCGCATCATGCTGGCCGACGGCCGGGTGAGCTTCTCCGGCTGGCAGCCGGGCGAGCCGCCCGCGTGGATGGTCGCCCTGGCGCAGGCGTTCCTGCGCATCGAGTGGCGCGCCCGTCGCGACCCGGACCCGGAGCCCTGGCCGCGGCGGATCCACCGGTGGCGGGAAACGCGGGACTGACGTTTCCGCGGAAACGTCCGGAGTGGCTCAGGGCGCGGCCCGTCGCGGGGGCGCCGCGCTCGCCTGCGCCCGCGGCGCCTCGACCACGGCCGGCGCGGGACGGCGCGCCAGGAGCGCCAGCACCTTCACCGCCATCCGGTCGGCGAAGTACGCGCACGGGAACGCCAGGATGATGTCCACCGTGTAGTGCCCGCGCGTCGACAAGAGGCCGAAGATCTGGAGGGCCGAGAACACCCACAGGACCAGCCGGGCCGGGCGCGGCCAGGAACGCGTCAACCGGAGCAGCAGGATGAACTCCCCCACGTGCCCCGAGAACAGCATGTCGTTCTTGGCCCACATTCGCCAGGGGATCTGGGTGAACCCGAGGTCGAGGAGCGGCGTCGTCGTGAACGTCGCCGTGCCCGGCTCGGAGTTCACGCGGCACAGGGGCACGAGGAGGATGCACAGCCCCCGGATGAGGCCCATGATGGCGAGCCCCGTGCCGAAGCGCACCAGCGGACGCTGGTCGCCGAGCGTCGCCTGGACGATCATCACGAGGACGCACGTCCCGGTCAGGTACATGTACGTCCACACCGTGATCGCGTCCCACCACAGGTTGAGCGGGATGATCCGGTAGAGCGGGTCGTCGAGCCGGAGCTGGCACGCGGTCGTGTCGGCGTGCACGTGGACGAACGAGAACAGCCAGAAGTACACGCACACGAATGCGGTCGTCGCCAGCCCCCAGGCCGTCCAGGGGAGCCGGGGCGGGAGGCGGCCGCCGTCGTCGAGCAGCACCGCGGGGCTATGGGCGCGTTGGGCCACCCAGTCCTTCGCGGCGCGCAGGAAGTTCATAGCGGCGAAGTCTTACGGTGGCGCGCGCCCGAGTCAATCGTCCATTTGGTCACGCCGACGACGACGGCCCACCACACAGCCAGGCCTCCGGCCGGTCGGTGTCCGCCTCCTCCCCGGGGAGGCCGTTTCGGCCGTCAACGGGAGGGTAGCGAAGCGTACTACATCGAGCGGACGTCATCCGGATGCGATCTAGTCGAGCTGAAAAAATCTTTGCGCAACCAGTCTCCGACGGACCGCCGCTCAAGGGAGCCCTGATTTCGTTTGCAAAAGCTACCCGCCGGTCGATACACTCGAAGTCTGGGCACGGATGCAATCGGTGTGGATGTGAAGCCGGTCCACGTGAGCTTTCCGAGCGGGCGAGAGCTCCTCAACGCCTACTGGGGGCTCCTGGCAAACGGGGGCCTGGTCCTCTACGAGCATCAGGCGGTCGGCCTATCCGAGGGGGACAAGGTGGCGCTCGAAGTGGCCATCGAGTCGTCCCAGAAGACCTACCGGCTCCACGGTCGCGTCGTGCGCCGTCCGCCCCAGGACGCGAGCGGCCGCGACCGGGTCGTCATCGCCTTCGACAAGGGGGAGCCGCACGATCTGCTCCTGTCCGCGGCGTGGGCGGAGACCGAGAACGTGCCGGCGCGGCGCGAGCGGCGCTTCCCGCTCGACGTGGACGTGCGCTTCCGCGGGGGGGCCGGCGACGAGCACCGGGCGCGCCTGGTGAACCTGTCGTTCAGCGGCTGCTGCCTGCGCGTGCCGCGCACGCTCGAGGCGAACCGGGTCGGCGTCGGCGAGGAGCTTCTGCTCTTGAGCGATAGCGACTCGCTCGGGGGCGTCGTGCGCTGGTCGAGCGGCCACTGCCGCGGCGTCGAGTTCTCGAGCGACGACGAAGCGGCCGTGAAGTCGTTCCTGAAGCAGTACCTCTAGGCGAGCCGCTCGGCGATGCGGCCCGCGGCGCGCGTCGCCAGCGCCATGATCGTGACCTGCGGGTTCACCGCCAGCGACGACGGGACGGCGGATCCGTCGACGACGTAGAGCCCCGGCGCGTCCCACACCGCGTGGTCCGGGCTCACCACCGAGCTCCGCGGGTCGGGCCCCATGCGGCACGTCCCCAGCGGGTGGTAGGCGGTGAGGTCGAAGTCGCGCGCCGTCAGCTTGGCGGCGCGGAACCGGCGAAGGTCGTCCTCGCCGCGGAGCTCGTCGAAGCCGTGGACGAGCGGCGCGACGCTCCGCGCCCCGCCGGCGAAGAACACGCGCGCGAGGATCTCCATGCCGCGCTTCACCCGGGCCACGTCGTGATCGTTGAGCACGTAGGTGATGAGCGGGCGCCCGTTGCGGCTGTAGACGCGCCCGCGCGACGTATCCTCGATCATGTAGCCGAACATGGCGACCCGATCGAACGACTCGACCAGGTCCACGAACCGCCGGCCGAGGATCGGCAGCGACGCCGCGCCGAGGTCGAGCGGCGTCGTCGCCCCTTCGAAGAGGATCCCTTCCTCGTGGAACTCCTCGATCGCGTAGCCCTGGGGGATGCCGCGGTACCCCGACAGCGGTCGGTCGTACCAGGCCATCGCCGCCGTCGCCGGGTGGATCGACAGGTTCCGGCCGAGCTGCCCGGACACCCTGGCGAGCCCGTTGTCGAGGAGGAGCACCGGCGTGTAGAACGTCCCGCACGCCAGGACGACCGCCCGCGCGCGCACGGTGAGCCGCGCGGCCCCGTGCGCCGCCCGGGCGGTCACGCCGACGGCGCGGCCGGACTCGACGAGGACCTTGTCCACCTTGGCCGAAGTCACCAGCATCGCGCCCGCCCGCAACGCCAGCGGCACGTAGGACACGTTCGTCGACCGCTTCGCGTCGCTGGGGCAGCCGAAGCAGCACACGCCCTTGCCGTCGCACTCGGGCGCGTTGCGCAGGAGCGGCTTGTGGCGGTAGCCGAGCTTCTGCGCGCCGCGCGCGATCGCCTCGGCCGCGCCGCCCAGGTGCTTGGCCTGCGCGGGCGCCACGCCGAGGATGTCCTCGACCCGCTCGTAGAACGGCGCCAGGTGATCGGGCGTCATCTCGGCCAGGCCCAGCTCCTCGCGCCACTTGCGCAGGACGCGCGCCGGCGCGCGGTAGCACGTCCCCGAGTTGACCGTGGTCGATCCGCCGACGCTTCGCCCCACCGGCACCGGGATCCCCACGTTCCCCAGCGTCAGCGTGGAGCCGACCGAGCGGTACAGCTTGCGGTTCATCTCCAGGGTGCGCGCGGTGAAGTCCTTGCGGGTGAAATACTGCCCCTCCTCGAGCATCACCACCGCCAGCCCCAGCTCGGCCAGCTCCTTGCCCACGACCGCCCCGCCCGCGCCGGTCCCGACGACGACGACGTCGCACTCGAGCTCGCCGTCCTCGGCGAGCGGCATCACCTGATCGGGGCGCCAGCGCGGGCGCTCGTCGGTTGCCGGCGCCTCCGCGCCGTAGACGCAGCCGAGCTCCTTGTAGAAGCCTGGATCGTCGAAGTAGACCAACTTGAGCGGCATGAGCAGCGCCCGCAGCGCCGAGCGCCGCAGATATCCGCCCGTGCGCCAGCCCTCGAGGAGGCTCGTCCGCCGCTCCATCGTGAGGCGCGCGAACGGCCGCAGGTAACGCGCGTAGGCCGCGGCGTCGATCGCGCGGATCACGCCGCGCACCGTCGCCAGGAGCGCCGAGCCGTAGTCGGCGATCGCGGACTCGAACCGATCGGCCATGTCGGGTGTGACCCCGCGGACGATCCGGCCCGGCGGGATCACCGCGTCGGCGATCGCCAGGAGCGTGGCCCGCTCGCGCTCGCTGAACCTCTCACGGACCGGGGGCGCATGTTGCATCCCCCGTTTCTCGCACGAATTGGTCGGACCGTTCAACCAGTTTGCGATCCGCCCGGTGCGGTCTTGATAGATTCGCTAAGCAATTCGGCTATATCCATCACCCGCACCTCTTCCTCCTTGTTGAGGTGCTTCATCCCGTCGGTCATCATCACGTTGCAGAACGGGCAGGCGACGGCGACCGTCTTCGCGCCGGTCGCGACGAGTTCCTCGGCGCGGTTCACGTTGACCCGCGAGCCGATCTTTTCCTCCATGAACATCCGCCCGCCGCCCGCGCCGCAGCAGAATCCGCGGTTCCGGCGCCGCTCCGGCTCGACGAGGTCGACCAGGGGCAGCCGCCGCAGCACCTGGCGCGGCGCCTCGTACTCGCCGTTCCACCGCCCGAGGTAGCAGCTGTCGTGGTAGGCGACCTTGCCGCCGCCGTCCGCCGCCGGCTTGAGCCGCCCCGTCGACACCAGGTGCTCGAGGAGCTGCGTATGGTGGATGACCTCGTAGTTCCCGCCGAACTGCGGATAGTCGTGCTTGAGGGTGTGGAGGCAGTGCGGGCACGAGGTGATGACCTTCTTCACGCCGGCGCCGTTCAGCGTCTCGACGTTCATCTCGGCCTGCATCTGGAACAGCATCTCGTTTCCGCCGCGACGGGCGGGGTCGCCGGTGCAGCTCTCCTGGTGGCCGAGGACCGCGTAATCGACGCCCGCGGCAGTGAGGAGCTTCACCATCGCCTGCGTCTGCTTGCGGATGCGCTGGTCGAACGCCCCGGCGCAGCCCACCCAGAAGAGGTACTCGGGGTGCGGCTTGTCCTCGATGGTCGGGACGTCGAGCCCCTCCGCCCAGTCCATGCGCTGGTCGGCGCCGATGCCCCACGGGTTCTGCGCGCGCTCGATGTTGCGGAACGCCCGCGCGAGGTCCGTCGGCGTCTTCTCCTGCGCGAGGACCAGGTTCTGGCGCATCTGGATGATCTTGAGCGGGTGCTCGATGAACACCGGGCACGCCTCCTGGCACGCGCCGCAGGTGGTGCACGCCCACAGCGTCTCCTCCTTGATGCGTCCGCCCACCATCGGGGGGAGCGCCGCGATCTTGCGCTTGAGCTGCTCGACGTGGACGACGTGGCGCGGCCGCTCGAACGCGTCGGCGGTGGCGGCGAGGTCCTGCGCGTGGGCGAGCTGCAGCGCGAGCGTGCCGGCCTCCAGCATCTCGTAGCGGATGTCGTGGATGAGCTGCATCGGCGACAGCGGCTTGTCCGTCGCGTTCGCCGGGCAGTAATTGGAGCAGCGCGCGCACTCGGTGCACGCGTAGGTGTCGAGGAGCGACTTCCACGAGAACTGCTCGTACTTGCCCACGCCCCACTGGTTCTCGTCCTCGAGGTTCAGCTTGGGGAGGTCGAGCTTCCGCTCCGACAGGTTCATCGTGACGATGTTGGGGAGCGCGCCGAGGAGGTGGATGTGCTTGGAGTACGGGATGTAGTTCAGGAAGAAGAGGAGGATCGCGACGTGGCACCAGTAGAACGCCTCGCCCGCGGCGTGCGCCGTCGCGGCGTCGGTGCCGCTCAGCCAGCCGGCCAGCAGCGTCGACAGCGGCGCGCCGGCGACGGCCGGCGCGGGCGGCGGGGCCGTGCCCGCCTGCGCCGCGTACGCGATCGCCTCGCGCCAGTCGGCGACGGCGTGGAACGACTCGCTGCCGAAGTAGGTGATCATGAGCCCGCCGATGAGGCCGAGGATCAGCGCGGCGTCGAGGTTTATGGGGATGAGGCGCGGCCGGATGACGATGCGGCGGAAATACGCGTAGAGCACCATCGCCAGGACGAGCAGGTCGAGGACGTCGGCGACCGTCTTGAAGCCGGCGTAGAGCGTGTCGCCGATGACGAGGGACAGATGGAACGCGGGGAAGACGCCGCGGATGATGAGCTCGATCGTCCCGATCGTGATGACGAGGAAGCCCCAGAAGATGATGAAGTGATGCCAGCTCTTCATCGCCGGCGGGATCTGCCCCTCGACGACCTTCTTCTGCCCGAGGAAGTACACCACGAACGCCCCCAGGCGCCGCGGTATCTGGTCGAAGCGCGGGCGCGGGTCGGGGCCCCCCCGCAGCATGACCCGGATGTACCTCACCATCGTCCAGCCGAACGCGCCGAACGCGAGGGCCACGATCGCGGCAAAAATCAATTGTTTCATGGGTCTATCCTGGTCCCTTGGGCCCGTGACGTTCATATCACGCGGTGCGCCATATGACCAGCACCTGGCAAATGTGTAACTTGTTACGCATCGGGTGCGAAATACATTGCCCAATGGCCCCCCAATGGCATCGTAATCATGTGGCCGAGAACATTCTGATTATCAGCGACTTGCACCTGGGCGAGGACCTGAAGCCGGCCACCGGTCGCGCGCCCCTCCATCACCTGGCGATGCTCGAGCGCGAGCTCGAGTCGTTCCTCGACCACCACCGCAAGTGCCGCCGCGACGGGAAACCGTGGCACCTCATCATCAACGGCGACATGGTGGACTTCCAGTCGGTGTGCGTCTTGCCCGAGGACGGCGACGAGGTGTCCGAGCCCGACGAGCACGTGTACGGCCTCGGGACGCGGCCCAAGGCGGCGCGGCGCAAGATGCTGCGCGTCCTCGAGCGCCACCCCGGCGTGTTCCGCGCGCTCGCGCACTTCATCGCCAAGGGGAACCGCGTGTCGATCGTCGTCGGCAACCACGACGCGGAGTTCCACTGGCCAGTCGCGCAGGAGACGTTCAAGAAGGGGATCGCGGCGCTGTGGGCCGAGCACCCGTCGTCGCGCAAGCCCGGCGCCGCGGGCGCCGACGCCGTCGAGGCGGGCATCGAGTTTCACCCCTGGTTCTACTTCCAGGAGAACCTCGTGTGGGTCGAGCACGGCCACCAGTACGACGACTACTGCTCCTTCGACTACGTCCTCAACCCCGTCGAGCCGGCGCGCGAGGAGGTCGTGCTCAGCGTTGGCGCGGCGTCGTTCCGCTACGTCACCAACCACATCGAGGGCTCCGACCCGCACCAGCTCGAGTCGTGGGACTTCCTCGGGTTCTTCCGCTTCTTCGTGCTGTCGCGCGGCCCGCGACAGATGTGGCGCCTCGCCAAGGGCTACCTCGGCATGGCCGCCAAGATGCTCGGCCTGCGGCGCGCGCTCACCGATCCGGGCGTGGGCGAGGCGCGCCGGCGCACCCATCGCGAGCGGCTGCGCGCGCTGGCGGCGCGCCACAAGCTGTCCGAGGCCACGCTCGTCGCGGTGGACGAGCTCCGCCACAAGCCGGTCGTCACCAATCTCCTCCGCCTGATGATGACGCTCATGCTCGACCGCGTTCTCCTCGGCGCCGCGGCGGCGGTGCTCGCGCTGGTGTTCCTGTTCGCGCTGCCGTGGATCTGGGCGCTCGTCGCCGTCGGCGGCACGCTGGCGGGCACCTGGCTCGCCGGCGCGCTGCTGGAGCGGACGCGCGGCACGACCGATCCGCACGAGAGCATGCGCCAGAAGCCGCCCGAGATCCGACGCCACGTGTCGGCGCCGTTCGTGGTGTTCGGGCACAGCCATCAGCCGGTGGCCCAGCCGCTCGACGGCGGCGGGATGTACTTCAACACCGGGACGTGGGTCGCGGTGGAGCGGCCGGGGCTGCTCCACTCGTTCACGCACGTCGTCATCCAGAACGACAAGGAAGGGCCCAAGGCCGCGCTCCACCAGTGGCGCGACGGGCGCAGCACGGCGTACCGGCCGACTTGATCGCTCCGACGCGCGGCGGTATACCCGCAGCCATGCCGGTGTCGCCCGAGCTCATCGAGATCGTCGCCTGCCCCAAGTGCAAGGGCAAGCTCGAGCTCAAGCCCGACGAGAGCGGCTTCGTGTGCGCCGCCTGCAAGCTGTTCTACGCCATCGTCGACGACATCCCGAACTTCCTCATCGAGGAAGCGGCGCCGGTGCCGTGAGGGGACGATGACGGGGAAGATCCCTGCGCCCAAGGTCTGCGTCATCGAGGACGACGCCGCGCTGCGCTCGATGCTGGAGGCGACGCTGACCCGCGGCGGCTACGAGGTCAGCCTGGCGAAGCACGGCCTCGACGCGCTGATGCAGATCGACCGCGCGCAGCCCAAGCCGCACCTGCTCATCGTGGACATCATGCTGCCCGAGATCGACGGGCTCACGCTCGTGCGCGCGCTCAAGAAGAAGCCGGAGACGAAGAACATCCCGGTGATCTTCCTGACGGCCAAGACCGACGCCAAGACGATCGCCGAGGGGATCAGCGTCGGCGCGAAGTTCTACCTGACGAAGCCGTTCGCCGTCGACGACCTCCTGACGAAGGTCCGGCGCGCGCTCGGCGGCTGATCAGACCAGATCGAAGCGGTCCAGGTTCATCACCTTGTTCCAGGCTGCCACGAAGTCGCGCACGAATTTTGTCTGCGCATCGCGGGCGGCATAGACCTCGGCGATGGCGCGCAACTGGGAGCTCGAGCCGAACACCAGATCCGCGACGGTGCCGGTCCACTTGAGCTGGCCGGTCTTGCGGTCGCGGCCCTCGAGCACGCCCTCGGTAGCGGAACGCTGCCACGCCGTGCGCATGTCGAGCAGGTTGACGAAGAAGTCGTTGGACAGCACGCCGGGACGCTGGGTGAACGCGCCGTGCTTGGACTGTCCGACGTTGGCGCCGAGCACGCGGAGGCCGCCGATCAGCACGGTCATCTCGGGCGAGGTCAGGGTCAGGAGCTGTGCCTTGTCGACCAGCAGCTCGGCCGCCGCGCCGCCGAGGCCCTTGCGGGCGTAGTTGCGGAACCCGTCGGCCTTCGGCTCCAGCATGCCGACGGACTCGACGTCGGTCTGCTCCTGCGTGGCGTCCATGCGGCCCGGGGCGAAGGGCACCGTCACGTCGACGCCCGCCTCCTTCGCGGCGGACTCGACCGCGGCGCAGCCGCCGAGCACGATCAGGTCGGCCAGCGAGATCTTCTTGCCGCCGGACTGCGCTGCGTTGAACGCTTTCTGGATGCCCTCGAGCGTGGCGAGCACCTTCGCGAGCTGCTCCGGCTGGTTGGCTTCCCAGTCCTTTTGCGGGGCGAGGCGGATGCGCGCGCCGTTGGCGCCGCCGCGCTTGTCGCTGCCGCGGAAGGTCGAGGCCGAGGCCCAGGCGGTGCTGACGAGCTGCGGGATGGTCAGGCCGGAGGCGAGGATCTTGGACTTAAGCGTCGCGACGTCCTTGTCGTCCACGAGCGGGTGGTTCACGGGCGGGATCGGGTCCTGCCAGATCAGCTCTTCCTTGGGCACGAGCGGTCCGAGGTAGCGGGCGCGCGGGCCCATGTCGCGGTGGGTCAGCTTGAACCAGGCGCGGGCGAAGGCGTCGGCGAACTCCTTCGGGTTCGCGAGGAAGCGGCGCGAGATCTTCTCGTAGATCGGATCCACGCGCAGCCCCATGTCCGCCGTGGTCATCATCGGCGGGTGGCGCTTGTTCGCGTCCTGCGCGTCGGGCACGGTGCCGGCGCCGGCGCCGCCCTTGGGCTTCCACTGGTACGCGCCGGCGGGGCTCTTGGTCACCTCCCACTCGTAGCCGAACAGGGTCTCGAAATAGCTATTGTCCCACTTGGTGGGCGTGGCGTTCCAGGCGCCCTCGATGCCGCTGGTGGTCGTGTCGGTGCCCTTGCCGCTGCCGAACGCGTTGGCCCAGCCCAGGCCCTGCTGCTCGATCGGCGCGCCCTCGGGGTCGGGTCCGACCAGGGTCGGGCTGCCGGCGCCGTGGGCCTTGCCGAATGTGTGGCCGCCTGCGGTGAGCGCGACGGTCTCCTCGTCGTTCATGGCCATACGGTGGAAGGTCTCGCGGATGTCGCGCGCCGAGGCGAGCGGATCGGGGTTGCCGTTCGGACCCTCGGGATTGACGTAGATCAGGCCCATCTGCACGGCTGCGAGCGGCTTCGCGAGCTCGCGGTCACCGCTGTACCGCTCGTCCGCCAGCCACTTGCCCTCGGTACCCCAGTTGACATCGTCCGGCGGCTCCCAGATGTCCGGGCGGCCGCCGCCGAAACCGAATGTCTTGAAGCCCATGGACTCCAGCGCGACGTTGCCGGCCAGGATCATGAGGTCGGCCCAGGAGAGCTTGCGGCCGTACTTCTGCTTGATCGGCCACAGCAGGCGACGCGCCTTGTCGAGGTTGCCGTTGTCCGGCCACGCGTCGAGCGGCGCGAAGCGCTGCGCGCCGTGCCCGGCGCCGCCGCGGCCGTCACCGATGCGATACGTGCCGGCGCCGTGCCAGGCCATGCGGATGAACAGCGGCCCGTAGTGGCCATAGTCCGCCGGCCACCAGTCCTGCGAGTCCGTCATCAGGGCATGCAGGTCCTTGACGACGGCATGGAGGTCGAGCGTCGTGAACTCCTCGGCGTAGTTGAACGTTTCGCCCATCGGATTCGAGCGCGCGGAGTGCTGGTGCAGGACCTTGAGGTCGAGCTGCTCGGGCCACCAGTGCGCGTTGGTCGTGCCCTTACCGAGTTTGTCTTTCTTGTCCATGTTCGTTCCTTTCGGGACCGTCGGTGGTTCTCTCCGAAGCAGAATCGATGCCACGTGTAACCTACGAAATCTACTAAATGATGTGCACCGAAGGATCGGTGCACCGGGATTTCGGTTGTGTGAACACTGGTATTTCGGTGCGAAGGGGCTATACGAAGGACATGATCGCCGAAGCCTCGATGGACCTCACCTCCGACCTCAAGGACCTGGTGAAGCTCGCCACGTCCGAGGAGGTCGACGACCTCGTCCGCCGCGGGCTCGACTGGATCTCGCGCCTCGCCCCCTACGATCTGGCGACGCTGTTCGTCCTGCGCGAGGCCAAGCTCATCGTGCGGGCGGCGCGCGGCCGCCTCGCCAGCCGCGTCCTCGAGGCGGGGCACTCGCTCGAGCTCGACGACTTTCCCACGATCAAGGAGGCGATCGAGACGCGCCGCGCGCGCGCGTTCACCGAGGAGGATCACGTCCACGGCGACGGCGATCCGTTCGATGGCCTGCTCGATTTTCCGCCCGGACACGCGTGCATGGTCGTGCCGCTGTGCGCCGGCGACCGCGCGCTCGGCGTGCTGACGCTCGACCGCGCGCATTGCGAGACCTATCCCGTCGAGGTGGTGAACCTCGTCGAGGTCTACGCGCAGATCCTCGCCATCGCGATCCTCTCCGCCGAGCAGCGCGCCGCGCTTGCGCGCCTGTCGCGGGCGAGCCGCGCCCACGCCAAGCTCCTCGAGGACGAGCTCGGCGGCGCGTCGGGCGCGGGCTTCGACGCCGCGCGCAACCCCGCCATGCAGGACATCGTCCGCCGGGCGCGCCAGGTGGCGGAGACCGAGACGCCGGTGCTCCTCCTCGGCGAGACCGGCACCGGCAAGGAGCGGCTGGCGCGGGCAATCCACGCCTGGAGCCCGCGCGCCGACGGTCCGTTCGTGACGCTCAACTGCGCCGCCATCCCGGCGGGGCTCCTCGAGAGCGAGCTGTTCGGCCACGTGAAGGGCGCGTTCACCGGCGCCACGCGCGACCGCGCCGGCCGCTTCCAGATGGCCAACGGCGGGACGCTCCTCCTCGACGAGATCGGCGAGCTGCCCCCCGAGCTCCAGGCCAAGCTCCTGCGCGTCCTGCAGGAGCGCACGTTCGAGCCGGTCGGCGCCGACCGGCCGGTGAAGGTCGACGTGCGCATCGTGGCGGCAACGCACGTGGACCTCGAGCAGGCGATCCGCGAACGGCGCTTCCGCGAGGACCTCTACTACCGCCTCAACGTGTTCCCCATCGTGCTGCCGCCGCTGCGCGACCGGCTCGAGGACCTCCCGACCATCGCCGAGGCGGTGCTCGACGAGCTCGCGCGCCGCACCGGGCGGCGGGCGCGGCTCACCGCCGCGGGTCTGCACAAGCTCTCGGGCCACGCCTGGCCGGGGAACGTGCGCGAGCTGGCGAACGTCCTCGAGCGCGCGACGATCCTCGCCGCGGGGCCCGACATAGGCCCCGACGCGCTCGAGCTGCCCGGCGGGGCGCTGCCGCCGCCGCGCCGGCCGCCGCGCGAGCGCGACGCGCCGCTGTCCCGGCTCGACGAGGCGGTGCGCCACCACATCGAGCGCGTGCTCCACGCCACCGGCGGGCGGATCTACGGCGCGGGCGGCGCCGCGGCGATCCTCGGCATGCCGCCGTCGACGCTGCAGTCGAAGATGAAGAAGCTCGGCATCGCCGCGCGGGCGACGCCGTCGTGACGCCGCGCATCGTCGTCGTCGTCGGGCCGACCGCGTCGGGCAAGACCGAGCTCGCGCTGCGCCTGTGCGACGCGGCCGGCGGCGAGGTGGTGTCCGCCGACTCGCAGCAGGTCTACCGCGGCCTCGACATCGGCACCGGCAAGGCCGGCGCGGCCGAGCGGGCGCGGGTGCCCCACCACCTCGTCGACGTGGTGCCCCCCGACGGCGCGATGACCGCGGCGCGCTTCGCCGAGCTCGCCGACGCCGCGGTGGCCGACGTGGCCCGCCGCGGTCGTGCGCCCATCGTGGCCGGCGGGACCGGCCTGTACGTCCGCGCGCTCCTCCACGGGATGTTCCCCGGGCCCGGCGCCGACGCCGAGGTGCGGGCGCGCCTCGAGGACGAGGCGCGCGCCACCTCGGTCGAGGCGCTGTGGGCCCGCCTCGCAGCCGTCGACCCCGCCGCCGCGGCGCGCATCCTCCGCCGCGACCTGCGCCGCATCGTGCGCGCGCTCGAGGTCTACGAGCTGACCGGGACGCCCATGAGCGCGCACCAGGCGGCCCACGACGTCGCGCGCGCGCCGTCGCGCTACCCGGCCCGCGTCGTCGGGCTCGACCCGCCGCGCGCCGAGCTCCACCGCCGGATCGACCGCCGGGTGGACGAGATGTTCGCGGCGGGCCTGGTGGACGAGGTCCAGGGGCTCCTCGCGCGATACCCGCGCACCCTCGGCGCGTTCGCGGCGATCGGCTATCGCGAGGTCATCGCCCATCTTCTGGACGGCGTCGCCCTCGCCGACGCGGTCCTCGCGGTGAAGCGCGCCACGCGGCGCTACGCCCGGCGGCAGCTCGCCTGGTTCCGCGCCGAGCCGGCCGTCGCGTGGCACCCGTCCGCCTCCGAGGTTCCCGTCGCCGCGCTCGCCGCCTGGCTGAAAAACGCCGGGTGACGCTGCGACATTTGCGATCTCGCGCATCAACCCGGCGGAGGTGAGCCCATGAAGCTCGTCCGCCCAGGATACCAGAGCGGCTCGCCACCGGTAATTCCTCGCGTTGCGTGGTATAGATCGGGCCGCCTGAACGCAATGACGACGATGAGCGGCAGCTACGATCGGCAGGTCCTCGAGTTCGAGCGGCCGATCGTGGACCTGGAGAAGAAGATCGACGAGCTCCGCCAGCTCTCGCGCGGCTCGATCGACTTCCTGGAGGAGATCAAGCGCCTGGAGAAGAAGGCGCGCAAGCTCCAGGAGGAGATCTTCGCGGAGCTCACCGCCTGGCAGAAGGTCCAGCTGTCGCGCCACCCCGCGCGCCCGTTCACGCTCGACTACGTCGAGCTGCTGTTCGAGGATTTCGTCGAGCTCCACGGCGACCGCGCGTTCGCCGACGACGCATCGATCGTCGGCGGGATGGCTCGGTTCGAGGGGCGCGAGACGATGGTGATCGGCCATCAGAAGGGTCGGAACACCAAGGAGAACCTGCGGCGCAACTTCGGCATGTCGCGCCCCGAGGGGTATCGCAAGGCCGCGCGGCTGATGCAGCTCGCGGCGCGCTTCCGCCGCCCCATCATCACGTTCATCGACACGCCCGGCGCCTATCCCGGCGTCGGCGCCGAGGAGCGCGGCCAGGCGGAGGCCATCGCGCACAACCTCGAGGTCATGGCCGGTCTGGCCGTGCCGTTCGTCGCGATCGTCATCGGCGAGGGCGGCTCGGGCGGAGCGCTGGCGATCGGCGTGGCCGATCGGCTGATCATGCTGGAGTACGCGATCTACTCGGTGATCTCGCCCGAGGGGTGCGCGTCGATCCTGTGGAAGGACCAGGCCAAGGTGGCCGACGCGGCGACGGAGCTTCGCCTCACCGCGCCCGATCTCGCCCAGCTCGGCGTGTGCGACGAGATCGTCAAGGAGGGCGCGGGCGGGGCGCACCGCGACCTCAAGACCACCGCCGACAACCTGCGCGCGGCGCTCAAGCGCCACCTCGACGAGCTGTCCGCCATCCCGCCGGACGACCTGCTCGCCCGCCGCTACCGCAAGTACCGCGGGATCGGGGTGATCGAGGAGATCTCCTAAGAGATCGCCTTCACCAGCCGGGGCAGGCTGGCATCGTAGCGGTACGCGACGTTCATGTGACCGTCGTCGAACTCCTCGTACACGGGCTCGACGCCGGCGGCGCGCAGCTTGGCCGCCTTGGTGCGCGCGCCCCAGATGAGCGCGTACTCGTCCTTGGTGCCGCAGTCGATGTAGATGAGGCGCAGCCGGCGCGCGTTGTCGGCCAGGCGCGGGATCATGACCGTCGGGTCGTGCTCGCGCCAGCGCGCCCACACCGCGGGGCGGAACTCGCCGGTGTCGAGGTCGAAGGGAAACTCGATGCCGAGGTGCGGCGACGACGGATCGGGCGAGTAGTGCGCGGACATCGCCAGCGCGTTGAGCGGCTTCATGTGCTTCGTGCGGCGGCGGTTGGGGTCGGCCCAGAAGCGATCGAGCCAGGCGGCGGGGCCGCCCGCCGCGCGCCAGGCGTCGAGCGCTTCGCAGAAATCGGGCATGTAGCACAGCTCGAACCCGGCGTCCCCCGAGTGGTCGGCGAGCGCGGCGAACACGTCGGGGTGGCGCAGCCCCAGCACCATCGCCCCGTACCCGCCGGATGATTTCCCGAACACGCCCCAGCGCGTCACGGGATAGCGCTCCGCGACGAAGGGGAGGAGCTCCGTGAGGAGGTGATCCTCCCACGGGCCGGTCGCGGTGGAGTTGATGTACTGGTTCCCGCCGACGCGGGTGAAGCAGTCGGCGGCCGCCACCAGGCACGGCGGGCACGCGCCCGTCCCGACGAGGCGCTCGAGCCGCCGCCCCAGATCTTCGCCCAGGGGATCGGCATTGAACAGCATGGCGCCGGTGCCGGTGAACCCGGTGACCGCGAGGAGGGCGGGAAGGGGGCGGCCGTCGTAGTCCGGCGGGACCCACACGTGGAGGTCGCGCTCGGCGGGGTCGCCGAGGGGATTGCCGACGAGAAGGCGGCTCGAGATGCGATGGTGGTGGATCGGCATCCACGCATGCTACACGAGCGCGCGCCGGTGGGATTGGCACATCATGATGGACATGATTGGACCAATTGGAATAGTTGGAACCCGCAACTTGGCCCTTGTTAGCCCTCAGAATTCCCCGTAACACATGGACCAATTCGCGGAGGTTTCGGCATGAGCCCCTCGATTGGTCTGTCCGTGGACGCCCAGTCCTCCGAGCCGCTGTACCGGCAGATCTTCGACCAGGTCGTCGATCGCGTGCGGACGGGCGCGTTCCCCGAAGGCTTCCGCCTGCCGCCGACGCGTAGCCTGGCGCGACACCTCGGCACGCACCGCAACACGGTGGTGCGCGCCTACGAGGATCTCGAGGCGGCGGGGTTCGTCGAGTCCACCGTCGGGCGCGGCACGTTCGTCGCGCGCCGGCTGCCCAGCCGTCCGGCCCCGGGGGGGCAGGCGCGGGGCGAGCTGTCGTTCGCCTCGTTGTTCTCGCGCAACGCCACCGCCGAGTCGCTCGGCCGCATGGACCGGCTGACGCGCGCCCTGCGTCCGGGGCAGCAGACCGGCGACGCGATCAACATGAACCGGATGCAGCCGTCGCCGGACCTCATCCCCGACGAGCTGATCCGCCGCTGCGTCGAGCACGTGCTCCGCACGCAGGGGGCGCGCATCCTCGGCTACGCCGATCGCCCCGGCGTGCCCAAGCTGCGCGCGCTCATCGCCCGCGACCTCGAGCGGCAGGGCGTCCCCGCCACCGCCGACGACATCGTCGTGACGTCGGGGAGCCAGCAGGCGCTCGACGTCGTCGCGCGCGCGCTGGTGAACCCGGGCGACGCGTTCCTCGTCAACTCCGCCACCTACCACGGCGCGATGAACGTCCTCGCCTCGGCGGGGGCGCGGCTCGTGCCCGTCCCCTCCGACGACGAGGGCCCGAGCATGGACGCGCTCGATCGGCTCTCCCGCGCCGGCGCCAAGGGTTTCTACCTCATGCCCAACGCCCACAACCCGACCGGGCTGACCATCAGCGAGCCGCGGCGCGATGCGCTGGTGGCCTGGTCGCGGCGCGCCGGAGTGCCGCTCATCGAGGACGACTACGTCGCCGACCTCGTCCTCGACGACGGCCCGCACCCGAGCGCGCTGCGCGCGCGCGACGCCGACGTCATCTACATCGGCACGTTCTCCAAGCGGCTGGCGCCGGCGTTCCGCGTGGGCTTCCTGGTGTGCCCCGCGGCGCTGCGCCCGCGCGCCATGCAGCTCAAGCACACCATGGACCTGGGCAACTCGGAGCTGCTGCAGCACGCGCTGGCGGAGTTCCTCGAGCGCGGCTACCTGGAGGCGCACCTCGCGCGCATCCTCCCCATCTACCGCGATCGTCGCGATGCGCTCGAGCGCGCGCTCGGGCGCTACCTGCCGCGGGGCGTCGCGTGGCGCCGGCCGAGCCGCGGCGTGGCGCTGTGGCTGCCGCTCTCCGTCGACCCGCAGGCGGTGTTCGAGGAGGCGCAGCGGCGCGGCGTGCTCGTGTACCCCAGCACGCTGAACGAGGTGGAGGAGGGGTCGGCGGGCGGGATCCGGCTCACGTTCTGCTCGGAGCCGCCGCCGCGGCTGGCCGAGGGCGCGCGCCGGCTGGGCAAGGCCCTCGGCGCCCTCCTGGGCGTGAGCCCGGCGCCGGAGCCGGCGGACATCGGAACCATCTGAGAGGAGTCATGGACATGCGCAAGTCGACCGTCACCACCAAGATCGGTCTCGCCGAGATGCTCAAGGGCGGCGTCATCATGGACGTCGTCAACCCCGACCAGGCGCGCATCGCCGAGGACGCGGGCGCCGTCGCCGTCATGGCGCTGGAGCGCGTGCCGGCGGAGATCCGCCGCCACGGCGGCGTGGCCCGCGCGTCGGATCCGGCCATGGTCGCCGCGATCCAGCGCGCCGTGTCCATCCCCGTCATGGCCAAGTGCCGCATCGGCCACTTCATGGAGGCGCGCATCCTCGAGGCCATGGAGGTCGACTTCGTCGACGAGAGCGAGGTCTTGACGCCGGCCGACGAGGAATTCCACATCGACAAGAACGACTTCAAGGTCCCGTTCGTGTGCGGCTGCCGCGACCTGGGCGAGGCGCTGCGCCGCGTGGCCGAGGGCGCGTCGCTCCTCCGCACCAAGGGCGAGGCCGGGACCGGCAACATCGTCGAGGGGGTGAAGCACCTGCGCAAGCTGCGGTCGCAGATCCGCCGCCTGCGCTCGCTCGGCGACGAGGAGCTCACGCGCGAGGCCAAGGAGCTTGGCGCGCCGCTCGAGCTCGTGAAGGGCGTCGTGCGCGACGGCAAGCTGCCGGTCCCCAACTTCGCGGCCGGCGGCATCGCCACGCCCGCCGACGCCGCGCTGTGCATGGCGCTCGGCGCCGAGTCGGTGTTCGTCGGCTCGGGGATCTTCCTCAGCGAGGATCCGGCGCGCCGCGCCGCGGCGATCGTCGACGCCACGACCTACTGGCAGGATGCGCGCAAGCTCGCCGACATCTCCAAGGGCCTGGGCGAGCCGATGCGCGGCCTGGAGATCGCGCGCATCGAGCAGAAGTTCGCGGAGAGGGGATGGTGATGCGCATCGGCATCCTGGCCGTCCAGGGCGGCTTCGATTCGCACGCGCGCGCGCTGGCGGCCGCCGGCTATACCGCGGTCCTGGTGCGCGAGCCGCGCGATCTCGACGGGCTCGCCGGGCTCGTCCTCCCCGGGGGCGAGAGCACCACGCAGTGGAAGCTCATCGCCCGCCACGGCCTGGGCCCGGCGCTTGTGGCGTTCGTGCGCAGCGGCAAGCCGGTGCTCGCCACCTGCGCGGGGTTGATCTTGCTGGCGAGCAAGGTGCGCAACCCCGAGCAGCCGAGCTTCGCCCTGCTCGACGTGCAGGTGGCGCGGAACGCGTGGGGCCGCCAGCTCGACAGCTTCGAGGCGGCCCCCGACGGCGGCGGCGACCCGATGGTGTTCATCCGCGCCCCGCGCATCGAGGCGGCGGGGCAGGGCGTGGAGGTCCTGGCCACGTACCGCGGCGAGCCGGTGCTGGTGCGGCAGGGGAGCGTCACCGGCGCGGCGTTTCACCCCGAGCTGGGCTCGCCCGCCGCGTACGCGCGGCTCTTCCCCTGGTCGGCGCCGAGCTGAGAGCTTGTCGACATTCCATGCGCGAGCGATCTTGCAGAATCGCCATGGCGAGCGGGATGAGCGGAATCGCGGGGGCGGTTCGACTCCCATATGGGGGGCGAACGGGGGGAGCTCTCGCGCGCCGCAGGCGCGCGTCGCGAAGCGGCTCCCCCCGTTGTGAGGACCCCGCGGAGCGGGGTCCGGAAGACCCCCAGAGACCGTGAAGAAAACCCGCGCATCAGCGCGGGTTTTCTTCACGGTCTCTGAGGCCAGCGGGCGTGCAGCGTGGCCAGCGCGACGAACGCGAGCACCCAGCAACTGATGTTGAAGTAGCGCGCGTCGTCCCACCACGCGATCGCCGGCATGATGCAGGTCACCGCCGACAGGGCGCATAGGCCCACGCCCACGAGCGGCCGGCGCGGCCACAGGAACGCGAACGCGAGCAGGAACGAGTAGTAGTAGCAGGTGAGCTCGGCGAAACATGGGATCAGCCCCACGCCGAGCACGAGCGCGACCCATTCCGGCGCCGGTCGCGCCGCCCAGCCGACCAGGGCGAGCATCGCAGCCAGGGCGGCGAGGTAGAGGAGCCTGCGATCGGCGAACGTGTGGCGGCGCGCCTCCTTCCATCGCCCGAACGGCTCGGGCAGCGACGGGTCGACGGTCTCGCGCGCGCGCGTGGCCGCCGAGTAGGCCACCAGCGTGCGGAGGCCCATGTTGTTGGTGAGGGGCGTCTCGAGGTGCTTCTTGCTGTTGTCGACGAACTCGCCGATCGCGCGCGCGCCGTGGCCCGGCGCGAGGACGATCGACACGGGCACGAGCACGGCGACGCCCAGCGCGCACCCGACGAGAAAACGCCGCACCGGCGCGCCCAGGCGGATGCGGCGCTCGGCGATCCAGGTCGCCAGGACCTGGAGCGCCAGGCCGACGACGATGAACCCGGGAAACACCCGCAGGAGCGCGCTGTAGGTGAGGGCGAAGCCGCCGGCGGCGTGGCGCTCGCGCCGCACGAGGCAGATGCCGAGGACGGCGAACGCGAGCCAGTCCATGCGCAAGAACGCGCCGCCGTTCCACCAGAAGCGCGCGGGGTAGTTCGTGCCCCACCAAAGGAGGCCGACGCACGCGACGCGCCAGCCGAACGCCCACACGACCCCCGCCCACATGAGGCAGAGGAGCAGGGGGTCGACGAGCCCCAGGACGGCGAGCTGGGCGCGCGAGGCCGGACCCAGCCCCGCGAGGAGGCCGCCGGCGGCGCCCCACACCGGCGTGCCGTTGTAGCCGTGATCGTGGAGGACCTCGGTCCAGCGGGCGCGATTGAACTGCTCGCGAAAGAATCGAATGTCCCGCTCGAACGATTGCCAGCGGTCGGGCGAGAACCGGCTCGTGCAGCGGGTCGGGTCGTCGAGGACCGGCCGCGCGGGCTCGAGCTGGTTCGTCGTCAGGTTGCGGATGGTGCGCCCCTCGACGCTGGCGCGGCCGTACAGGTCGGCCTCGGCGGCGGTGGTGCATTCGTAGAGGTGGGTGTACCCGAGCTCGGGGAAGTACTTGGCCCCGACGTAGTAGTGATAGAAGTCCCACATGTGCAGGTAATCGTCGAAATGGAAATGGAACAGATTGAAGTACGCGCAGAATGACAGCGCGCCGAGGACGGCGAGGAGCGTGTCGCGCGTGCGGTGGAGGACGTGCCCGCGACGGCGCCAGGCCAGGATCGCGCCGGCGAGGAGGAGCACCGCGCCCGTCGCGGCGAGGCCGCCCTTGATGACGAGGATCGAATCGTTGTCGATCGATTCCCACCACGCCACGGGGCCGGCGATGCCTTCGCCGGGCCAGTCCTCGGGCAGCTCGCAGTAGGCGCGCAGTCGGCCTACCGAATAGAAGCCGTCGCCCCCGCGCGCCGACACGCGCAGCCACGTCGCGTCGACCGGCGCGTCGAGGCGATGGTGGCGCGTGCGCAGCCCGGGGCCGCGGCGGACCGGCTCGGCGACGTAGATCGGCGTCCACGCGACGCCGTCGACCGAGCGCTCGACCACGTACAGGTCGTCGTTGTCCGCCTGGAGCGCCAGCGCGCGGATGGGACGCGGCGCGCCGAGGTCGACGACCAGCTCGCCGCCCGCGCCGAGCACGACGGTGCCGGGCGCGTCCCACGTCGTGCCGTCGACGAGCCGGTCCGGCTGCGTCAGCGCCGCGGGGTCGCCCCGCTCCACGACGCCGACGACCGGCCTGTCCGCCGCGAGATCGCCGGCGGCGCAGGCCTGCGCGAGGAACGCGAGCGTCGCGAGCATCGCGCCGCGCAGTCTATCACGCGCCGAAGTGCGCCCAAGAGGCTACTTATCCTACATAGATCTACATATCGGTCGGTCTCCGCTAAATAGTGCAGAAATGATTAAAGAACTTTCATAAACGCACTTTCGATTCATTCGGAAATAATTGATGTTTTCCGTCGGTGGCGGAGGATATCTACGTACTTTATGCGTGGATTGTCCTGAACTACCTTCATTACCACTTCTGTCGTGTTTTGAGCGGAAAACGATTGACATCTCCTACGTGTGGGCGTTTTCATCCTCGGACGGGTGAAAATCGGCCCGTCGCGGTCCGGCGACACCGCGCGCGCAGGGAACGAACGAAGAGGAGGCGCTCCATGAAGCAGTTTCGCCTTGGTCGACTGTTCGCACTGTGTGCCGTCGTCGCCGTGACTGCCTGCGCGGGCGTGGAGGACACGCCGAGCGGGACCGCTCCGGGCGACGGGACGTCGCGCGACCGGGTGCAGGCGCAGATCGCCACCGTCGCGCAGTACCCGCACAAGCGCGTGTGTCCGGCGTCGACCGAGCCGGGCTTCGCCGCGTGCCTCGCCCGCGTTCGCGTGACCGCCGACGGCCAGATCGCGGCGGGCCTGCTCGCCCCCAACGCCACGCCGAACGGCTTCGGTCCGGCCGATCTCCAGAGCGCCTACAAGGTGAACCCCACGCTCGGCGCCGGCGCCACGATCGCGATCGTCGATGCGCAGGACGACCCGAACGCGGAGTCCGATCTCGGCGTGTACCGCAGCCAGTACGGCCTGCCTCCCTGCACGACCGCGAACGGCTGCTTCAAGAAGGTGAACCAGAACGGCGCGGCGAGCCCGCTGCCCACGCCCGACAAAGGCTGGGCGAGCGAGATCATGCTCGACCTCGACATGGCCTCGGCCATCTGCCCCAACTGCAAGCTCCTCCTCGTCGAGGCGAACTCGGCCAGCATGACGAACCTCGGCACCGCGGTGAACCGCGCCGTGACGATGGGCGCGACGGTGGTGAGCAACAGCTACGGCGGGCCCGAGGACGCGAGCATCCCGAGCGCGGACACGGCCTACTTCAACCACCCCGGCGTGGCGATCTTCGTCTCGTCCGGCGACAACGGCTACGGCGTCGAGTACCCGGCCTCGTCGAAGTTCGTGTTCGCGGTCGGCGGGACCTCGCTCGTGGCGTCGACGTCGACTGCGCGCGGGTGGGTCGAGACGGTGTGGGGCAGCAAGGCCAACACCAACGGCGGGGCGGGCTCCGGCTGCAGCGCGTTCATCGCGAAGCCGACGTGGCAGAAGGACACCGGCTGCTCGAAGCGGACGGTGGCCGACATCGCGGCGGTCGCCGACCCGAACACCGGCGTCGCCGTCTACGACTCCTACGGCACCGGCGGATGGGCGGTCTTCGGCGGGACGTCGGCGTCCTCGCCGATCGCGGCGGCGATCTTCGCCCTCACCGGACACGGAAAGGATACGGCCTCGAGCGCGTACACGATGACGAACGCTTTCTACGACGTGACGTCCGGCGCGAACGGAACCTGCAACCCGGCCTATCTCTGCACGGCGGGCGCGGGCTATGACGGCCCGACCGGCAACGGCACGCCGAACGCCTCAGTCCTGGCCGGCGGCGGCGGTGGCGGTGGCGGCGGCGGCGGCGGTGGCGGCGGCGGCGGTGGCGGCGGAGGAGGAGGCGGAGGTGGCGGTGGCGGTGGCGGAAACACCTGCGCACACCCGATCTGCACGCCCGGATCGGCGCTCAACCCGACCTGCGACCCCTGCGCGACGCAGGTCTGCTTCGCC
>DATFWE010000052.1:0-25561 GCA_035259575.1 Haliangiales bacterium | reverse complement strand
GCATCACCAAGTACGAGACCAAGGCCTACGTGGGCTCGACCAACATCCTCGACATCGAGAAGTCGTCGGCGGAGCGGGTGCCCGACTTCGACGTGTCGACCGAGCCGGCGCGCAAGCGGCCGCTCGGCATCGTGCATCCCGACGACGATCCCGACGAGTCGACGGGCGACAACCGGCCCACGCCGGCGCCCCAGCCGGCCGGCAAGCGCCGGCGCATGTCGACCACGCGCGACAGCGCCCGCGCCAGGGTGATCTCCTTTTCGCCCGCAGTCCCGCGGTTGTCGATGATGACGCGGAAGCTCCCCCTCACCTTGCACAGCCCCCCGCCGAACGCGGTCTCCGCCAGCGCCTCGTAGGTGACCTTCACGCCGAGCTTGCCCGCCGCGGCCTCGAGCTCCTGGAGGATCGGTTCCATCTTCATGACTTTTTCATAACAAACGCGTCTGTCATCATTCTGGTCTGTTCGCTCACTCTTCTTCCGACGCCTTCTCCAGATCCAGGATCGACGCGCGCCCGACGTACTGTTTGGTCTCGTACTTGGTGATCTTGCCGATCTTGCGCACGATCTCGGCCATGCGCGTCGCCTCGCGCTCGATCGCCGCCGCGGCGCGGTGGTGCGGGTCGCCGGGGGACATCTTGCGCAGCATCATCTCGACGTAAAGGATGACCGAGGTGAGCGGCTGGTTCAGCTCGTGGGCGGTCGCGCCGGCGAGCTCGGCCACGAGCGCCTGCTTCTCCGTCACCACCAGCTTCTCCTGCGCCTGCAGCAGGCGCTGCTCGATGCGGATCCGCTCGCGCAGGTCGGACAGGATCGCGACGGTGGCGACCTCCTGCCCGTGCTCGTAGATGAGCGAGGCGGTCATGTTCACCGGCACAAGCTCCCCGCCCCGCGTGACGATCTCCCGGCGCGTCACCTCGAGGCGCCCCACGCCGCCCGGACCAGGCGTGCGCAGCATTCGGGATATTTGCCGTCCCACCCCCTCGGGGAACAGGTCGTCGATGGCGAGCTCCGCCAGCGCCTCGTCGGTGGTCCAGCCGAACAGCCGCTCCGCGCCGGGGTTGAAGAGGATGATCTTTCCCTGCGTGTCGGCGGCGATGATGGCGTCGACGGTGGAATCGATCAGGCGCTCCTGGAACTCCTTCGTCTTGCGCAGCTCGGCCTCGAGGACGCGCTCGGCGGTGACGTCGCGGAAGCTCAGGATCGCCGCCCCGAGCTGGGCCAGCACCGTCGACGTCGTCACCGACACGCACAACCGATCGCCGCTCGTGGTGTCCATCTCGAGATCGAATGCATCGAGGTTCGTGCCGCCGATGACGTTGGTCACCACCTGCGCCAGCGGTTGGCGCTGGTCCTCGGGGACAAACGCGACGAGGCGCTGGCCGACGAGCCCCTCGCGGGCGAAGCCCGTCAGCGTCTCGGCGGTGCGGTTGACGTAGAGAATGTTGGCGTCGGCGTCGGTGACGACCACGCCGTCCGCGGCCGCCTCGAAGTAGGCCTCGAACTGCTCGATCGCCCGCCCCGGCCCCTCGGCGGGCTGGGCGATGACGCCGATGGGCCGCGTGACGTCGCGCTCGCGCCGCGCGCCGCGGTCGCGCAGGGCGGCGCGCACGCGCCGTCCGGTGTCCGTCGAGGGGCGGCTGCGATCGGCCGCGCGCGGCTCGAGCGGCGGGGTGTGGTTGAACGTGGCGGAGAAGATCGTGCACACCGTGCGAAGGAGCGTCTCCTCGTGGTCGTCGAGGACGATGCGCCCGTGGAGCAGGAGGGCCCCCAGCCCGTTGGCGAACGGCACCGCCAGCAGGCCCGATTGCGCCGTGAGCGCCCGCGAGGCCAGCGCGCGCTCGACGGTGGGGAAGCCGACGAGGTTGATGCCGCGCGGCGCGTCGTCGTCTAGGATCCACGGGGATTCGGCGACGACCACCAGGGCCACCCGATCGACGGCGAGGGTCACCTCCAGGATGCCCAGGAGCTGGCGCGCGCCCTCGTAGGGGTCCTCGCCGGCCATGAGGTGCTCGGCGGCGCGCAGGGCCCGCAGCGCGCGGCGCACGGCGCCGTCGCGCAGGAAGTGGCGTAGCTGTGGCGCCAAGTGCCCGTGAAGAAAGAGGATTCCGTCTACGGGGGCCTGCGGCACCGCATCGGGAAGCGCGATGATGGGCACGTCGCGCAGGTGGGGCTGGACGCGCAGCGCCGCGAGCTCCGGTGCCTCGCCGCAGACGACGATCAGGTCCGGGCGGTCGGCGCCGTCGGCGGCGACCGTGGTGAAGCCGCACGCTTCGATGCGTTCGCCCAGACTGACCCGCGCGGGGGGATCGCCCCCGACGAGGAGCGCGCGATGGCCCACACCCACAGCTTAGCACTACCTGCGCTTGGCCATCTCGGCGATCGCGGCGGCGAAAACGTCCTTCAGCGGCACGCCGTGGTGGCGCGCGAGCGCGCGACACGACTCGTACTCGGGCGCCACGTTGACCACGACCCCCCCGAGGAGCCCCACCTTGACGGAGACCCTTCCCCACGGGGTGTCGACCTCCTCGACGCGCCGCTCGAGGGTGCGGCGCGCGACGTCGGCGAAGCGCACCCCCAGCGTCGTCGTCTCGCGCAGGATGGTCGCGATCACGTCCTCGCGCCTGCCGATGGGGGCGAGCGCGCCGAGGATTAGGGCGGGGCGGGACTTCTTCATGACGACCGGGGTCCACCAAACGTCGACCGCCCCGGCGGCGAACAGGCGCTCCGCCACGTGCTCGCACAGCTCGGGGCTCATGTCGTCGAGATTGGCCTCCACCTCGACGACGCTGTCGCCGCCGGAGACGGCCTCGCCGACGACCGCCCGCAGCATGTTGGGCCGGTCGGCCATCTGGCGATCGCCGGCGCCCCAGCCGATGGCGCGGACGCGCAGCGCGGGCATCGGGCCCCAGGACTGGACGATGGCCGCCATGACCGCGGCCCCGGTCGGCGTCGTGAGCTCGAACGCCGCGCCGCCGTCGCTGGTCGGGACGCCCGCGGCGCGGCAGATCTCCAGCGTGGCGGGGGCGGGGACCGGCAGCAGCCCGTGGGCGGTCGCCACCGTGCCGTGCCCGAGCGGCAGCGGCGTGGAGCTGACCGAGGCCGGGGCGAGCCAGGCGAGCGCGGCGGCCGTTCCGACGATGTCGACGATCGAGTCGACCGCGCCGACCTCGTGAAACGCCACGTCGTCGACGGCCACGCCGTGAAGCTTCGCCTCCGCCACCGCGATCAGGTCGAAGATGGCCAGCGCCAGCTCCCTCGTCCTCCCGTCCGTCGCCCCATGCACGATCGTCCTTATCTGCCCGTAGTGCCGATGCGCCCCCTCTTCGTGCCCGTGCCCATGCCCGTGCCCGTGCCCGTCTGCGCTTTGCTCCGCCTGCACCTCCACCCGCACGTCCGTCCCCACGAGCGCCCCGCGCGTCGTCTTCTCCACCTTCACCTCGAACCCGCCGATCGGCAGCCGCCCCAGCGCCTCGCGCACGACGGTCTCCGGCACGCCCATGTCGAGCAACGCGCCGAGCATCATGTCTCCGGCCACCCCCGCCGGGCAGTCGAAATGAAGGTGCGTCCCCTGCACCGTGTCTACGGGCGCCTCCGATTCATCACCGACGCAGCGTAGGCCGCGCCGAAGCCGTTGTCGATGTTCACCACCGTCACGCCGGGCGCGCAGGCGTTGAGCATGCCCAGGAGCGCCGCCAGCCCGCCGTAGCTCGCGCCGTAGCCGACGGACGTCGGCACCGCGATCACCGGCCGGTCCACGAGCCCGGCGACGAGCGACGGCAGCGCGCCCTCCATCCCGGCGATGACGATGACCACTTCGGCGGCGCGCATCGTGTCCACGCGCGCCAGCGTGCGGTGCACGCCGGCGACGCCGACGTCGGTCACCCGCTCCACTCGGTTCCCGAAAACGCGCAGCGTCACCGCCGCCTCCTCCGCCACAGGCGCGTCGCTGGTACCGGCCGTCACGACCGCCACCGTCCCCCGGCCGCGATCCTCGAACGGCCCCTCGTTCACGACCACGCATTGCGCGCGCGCCTCGTAGCGCGCCGCCGGCACGAGCGCAACGATCCGCGCCGCCTTGTCGGCGTCGACGCGCGTCGCCAGCGCCGCGTGGCCGCGCCCGGCGAGCTCGAGGAGAATCGCGCCGATCTCGTCGGCGGTCTTGCCCCCGCCGTACACGACCTCGGGGTGGCCGAGCCGCAGCCCGCGGTGGTGATCCACCGTGGCCACGCCGGGGAGCTCGCGGAACGGCAGCGCGCGCAGCTCCTCCACCGCCGCCTCCACCGGCGTCCGGCCGGCCGCGACCTCGTCGAGCAGCGAGCGGAGCCGCGCCGGATCCATCACTTTTTCTTCCCCACCCGGATGCGCACCTCCTCGACGGCGCGATCGGATGCGCTCAGGATGGTGACCGTGACCGCCCCCAGGCGCAGGGTCTCGCCCTCCCGCGGGATGCGCTTCAGCCGATCGAGGAGCAGGCCGGCGACGGTCTCGTAGTCCTCCCCCTCGGGCAGATCGATCGCCAGCGCCTGATTGACGCGGCTCACCGCCGTCCGCGCCTGGACCCGCCATAGCCCGGGCCCCTCGGGGCGGATGGGCGACGGGCCGCGGTCGTACTCGTCCTCGATCTCCCCCACGATCTCCTCGAGGACGTCCTCGATGGTGCAGATGCCGACCGCGCCCCCATACTCGTCGACGACGACGGCGAGCTGCTGGCCCGCCCGCTGCAGCTCGCGCAGGAGATCCACCGTCGGCTTCGACTCGGGCACGAAGATGGGCGGGCGCATCAGCTCCGCCAGCGACGGCTTTCGTCCCTGCGCCTCCGCCGCCAGCACGTCGAACGCGTGGAGCACGCCGACGATCTGGTCCACGCGCTCGCGGTACACGGGGATGCGCGTGTGCTGCTTGTCGGCGATCTCGGCCGCGGCCTCGTCGAGCGTGGCCTCGTCGGGCAGCGCGGTCACCTCGGACAGCGGCACCATGACGTCGTAGACGGTCCGCCCGCCGAAGTCGAGCACGTTCATCACCAGCGACCGCTCCGCCTCGGGGATGGCCGCCGCCGGGGCGCCGGCCTGCGGCTCCTCGAGCAGGAGGCGCAGCTCGTCGCGCGTCACGAACGCGCTGCGGTCCTCGATCTTGAGCGCCCGCGCGACGAACGACGTCACGTGCGTCAGCGCCCACACCAGCGGCGCGAGCAGCAGCGACGCGGCGCGCAACGGATAGATGATGCGGGTCACCACGCGATCGGCGTGCTGCTGGAACAGCGTCTTGGGGACGATCTCGCCCAGGAGCAGGAGCGCGGGCGACAGGATCGCCACGGCCAGGAGCTCGCCGTCCTCGTAGCGGCCGAGGAGCGCGAGCGTCACCACCGTCGTCGACGTGACGACCGCGAGCTGGGTGCCGAGGAGCGTCGTCGCGAGGAGCGACTGCGGCTTGTGCAGGAACGCCAGCACCAGCTTGGCGCCGTTGTCCCCCTCGCCCGCCTTGCGGCGGAGGGTCGTCTTATCCGCGGACACGACGGCGATCTCCGACCCGGAGAAGAACGCCTCGGCCATCAAGCACGCCGCCATGACCAGAACGGCGATCTCGAACGGGATCACGACGGCAGCTCCGCTTCCGGCGACGGGGGCGCCGCGGCCATGACCTGGCTCGTCTTCTCCTCGCGGATCGGGCCGAACAGCGCCACGAGGAGATCCTCCATCGTCACCAGCCCGACGAGACGGCCGTACTCGTCGACCACGAGGGCGAGGTGGGTGCGCGTCCGCTGGAACTCGCGGAACAGCCGATCGCACTTGGTCGTCTTGGGCACGTACATCGGCGGGCGCAGCAGGTCCTTGAGCGTCCGCCCCTGGAGCCGGCCCGTCGACACGCCGACCAGATCCTTGGCGAACAGGATCCCCACGATCTCGTCCTTCTTCCCCTTGTGGATGGGGATGCGCGACACGCCGCTGCGCGCCACCTCCTGGAGCAGGCGCACGAACGGCAGGTCGTAGGACAGGGTGAATACCTTCGCCGCCGGCGTCATGATCTCGGCGATCGTCCGGTCGCCGAACTGGAACACGTTGTGGATGAGCTTGCGCTCGGCCGCCCCGAGCTGGCCCTCCTCGGAGCCGGCGTCGACGAGCGCGCGGAACTCCGCCTCGTCGATCGGCCTGGGCTTGTGCGCCGAGGCCGGCGAGCCGACCACGCGCGTAATCAACCCGGCGATCGCGGTGAGGAGCAGGCGGACGGGCGTGAGCACCACCGCCAGCGCCGCCAGCGGCCGCGCGGCGAAGCGCGCCCACGCCTCGGCGACCGACAGCGCGACGGTCTTGGGCGTCACCTCGCCGAGGACGAGGATGAGCGGCAGGGTGATCGCGGTCGACGCGAAGCTCAGCGCCACCGGGCCGTAGCCGTGGAGGAGCTCGGACACGGCGCCGGCCGCCAGCGACGACAGGACGATGTTGGTGAGCTCGTTCCCGAGGAGGACGGTGACGATGAGCCGGCGCGGATTGCGCACGAGCGCCACGGCGAGCCGGTCGCTCGCGCGCGCCGAGCGCGACAGCCGCTCGCGCTGCACCCGCGACAGCGAGAACAGCGCCGTCTCCGAGCCGGAAAAAAACGCGGCGCTCAGGATGAGCCCGGCGATGGCGAGGAAGCGCGGCAGCAGCGCCGGCAGGAGCGACGTATCCATCAGCCCGCGGCCCGCCCGCGCAGGTACTCGGCGAGGTCCTCCTCGACGGCCGGCAGCGTCAGGGTGAACGTTGACCCGCGGTTCGGCTCGGACTCCACCCAGATGCGGCCGCCGTGCGCCTCGACGTAGCTCTTGGCGAGCGTCAGGCCGAGGCCGGTCCCGCCATACTCGCGCGTCGACGACGAATCGACCTGGAAGAACGGCTCGAAGATGTGCGCCTGCTTCTCCGGGGGGATGCCGATGCCGTTGTCGACGACGCGCATGCGCACGCCCATGCGCTTGGGCGCGGAGCTCGACACCGCGTCGTCCTCGCGCGTCATGCCGCCCACACCGACGGTGACCTCGATGCGGCCGCCCTCGGCGGTGAACTTGATCGCGTTGCCGACGAGGGACAGTAGCACCTGGCGCAGCTTGAGCTTGTCCCCCCGTACCCGCGGCGCGCCCTGCGGCGTCTTGGCCTCGAGCGCGAGGCGCTTGCGCCGGGCGAGCGGCGCCATCGCCCCCAGGACGCCCACGATGACCTCATTGAGGTCCACCGGATCGCGGGCGAGGCGCAGCGTGCCGCTTTCGATGCGCGACACGTCGAGGATGCCGGTGATGAGCTGGAGGAGCTGGTCGCCCTTCTCCATGATCACCTGCACGTATTCCTTCTGGTCGCCGGACAGCGCCCCCGCCAGCCCCTCGAGCAGCATCTCCGAGTAGCCGATCACGCTGGTGAGCGGCGTGCGCAGCTCGTGCGACACGGTCGCCAGGAAGTTGGACTTCAGGCGATCGACCTCCTGCAGCCGCTCGACGGCGGCGGCCAGGCGGCGGTTCTTGTCGGTGAGCTCCTCGGTGGTGTGGGCGAGCGTGGCGACGTGGAGCTGCGCCGTCACCCAGCGCGCGTACGCGGAATGCACCACCACGCCGAGGACGCGCACGACGTGCTCGAGCACCTTGCGCGCGTGCGCGTCCGTGGCGCGCGGCAGGCGCGGCAGCGCGTCCTCGCCCTCGGCCAGCGACGGGCCGAGGAGGCTCTGCACGAAACCGGGGAGGGCGAGCGGGCGGTCCAGCGGAAGATACGGGCCATACACGACCGTGCCGAGCACCGTCCCCTCGTAGGTAAGGGCCATCGCCTGGTAGCGCAGCCCGGTGAAACAATCGCAGCGCGGCGGCGGCTCGTCGGGCGCCTGGCGCAGCGAGTGGACCTCGTGGAGCTTCTGCTCGCAGCGCCCGAGGCCCAGCGGGCGCTCGCGCACCACCTCGCACAGCTCCAGGTAAGACGGCGGGTCGCCCAGCACGCGCCCCGACGGATCGAGGACGCGCAACCCCACGCCGCAGAGGTCCGCGCAGCTCGACAGCACTTCTTCGAGCGCCGCGGCTTCCACCAGCTCGGCCAGGGGGACGGGCCGATCCAGGGCCGACGAGGGGCTCACGCGGGAAAGCGTATCAGATCTTTTTCCCGAACAACGCCCCGAGCTTGAGCAGGAACTCGTCGCGGTCGATGCCCATCTTGCGCTCGAGCTCGTGCCGCTTCTCCAGCCGGTCCCAGGTGAGCTTGACGAGACCGAAGAACGTGGGGAGGACGCCCTCGTCGCGCAGCGCGCTCGCGGTGTAGACCGGGCGGCCGTCCTCCTCGGTGCGGCGGATCTCGACGGTGGAGCGCACGTTGGGCAGGTCGCGCTTGTTGAACTGCACGACGACCGGCACGTCCCGGGGGTCGATGCCGAGCTCGCGCAGGTTGTGCTGGAGGTTCGCGAACGCGTCGTTGTTCTCCGCGGCGGCGTCGACCTGCGAGTCGGCGATGAATGCGATGCCATCGACGTCCTGGAGCACCAGCTTGCGCGTGGTGTTGTGCATGACCTGCCCAGGGACGGTGTAGACCTTGAGCTTGACGATGGCCCCCGAGGCGCGGAAGTGGAGCGGCAGGAGGTCGAAGAACAGCGTGCGATCGGCGTGGGTGTCGAGGACGAGCAGGCGGCCGCGGCTCTGCGCCTCGGCGTGCTCGTGGAGGCGGCGAAGGTTGGTCGTCTTCCCCGACAGCGCGGGGCCGTAATACACGAGCTTGAGGGTCACCTCGCGCTCGCGAAAGTCGATGCGCGCCACCGACCGAGAAGAATACACGAAAACGCCTATTTGCGCCGGAGGTAGAGGTAGATCCCGACGGCGAGGATCGCGAGGAACAGGGCCGCGGCCACCCAGCGGAGCGCGTGGCCGCGCGGGATGGGCTTCTCCGCGCGGACCGCGGCATGGAGCGCTTGCTCGGCGAGCGTACGGATCAGCTTGAGGCGCGCCTCCGCCTGTTCCGCTCTGGCGGCATCCGCGGCGGCGAGCCGGTAACGCGCGGCGGCATAGGCGTACGAGCCCGCGTCGCGGCACGCCGCGAGGAACGCATCGTGGAGGCCGTCGTCTTCCCACGTTTCCTCACATCGCGCGAACGCCTCGGCGGCGCCCGGCGGGGCGGGCGGCAGGCTCGCCGGCGGCGCCGCGGGCCGGGGCGCCGGCGGGGGCGGCGCGTCCGGCCGCGGCCCGCTCGTCACGAAGTAACGCTGGGCGCACGCCGGGCAGGTGACGTGGATGCCGCCCTCCCCGAGCGTGAACTCGAGCGCGACGATCTCCTTGCACCGCTCGCACTGGGCCTTCACGGCAGGACCTCGCGCATGGGCACCGGCGTGAACAGGAGCACGAACAGGGCCGCCATCACCCAGAACAGCACCCGCCGGCGCGGGGACAGCGGCGCGTCGCCCACGGGAGGATGATACCGCCCGCCGGTCGTGCGGCGCATCAGCGCGACGAGCAGCAGCCACACGCCCCAGGGGACGGCGCCCGCGAGCGCGTAGGCGGCGGCGCCGAGCGGCGCGCGACCGGCGGCGCGCGCGTCGAAGTAGAGGATCGTGCCGACGACGAGGCCGACCGCGCCGAGCGCGGGGTGGAGCACGCGCGCCTGCCGCTCGTGGCGGTCGCCGAAGTAGGCGGCGGCGATGTGACCGCCGTCGAGCTGGGCCAGCGGGATGAGGTTGATGAACGTGACGAGGAGCCCGACCCACGCCGCCATGGCCATGGGCGAGAGCTGAACGTCGAGCCCGTCGCCCGGGAGGACGCGCCCCTTCACCAGGAGCTTGCACACAAGGTAGCCGAGCGAGTTCCCCTCGATCGCGCCGCCGGGGGGGATGGGGGTCACCGGCGACTCGGCGAGCCCCCACACGAGGAGGGGGACGGCGACCGCGAGCCCGGCGAGCGGCCCGGCGGCGCCCACGTCGATGAGCGCGTCGCGGGTGGGGATGGGCGAGCGCATGCGGATCACGGCGCCCATCGTGCCGAGCGCGAACGGCACCGGGATGAAATACGGCAGCGACACGTCGATGCCGTGGCGGCGCGCCACGACGTAGTGCCCCATCTCGTGGGTGAGGAGGATGCCGAGGAGCGTCGCGGCGTAGACTGGGCCGCCCACCGCGGTGGTGGTGACGCACGCGGCGGCGAACAGGCCGAGGTGGAGGGCGAGGCGCTTCACGCTCAGACGTCGAACAGCTCTCGCACCTTGTCGACGAACGTCTTCTTGCGCGGATACGCGAGCGACGCCCCGCCCTCGCCCGCCTCCTTGGCCAGCTCCTCGAGGAGCTGGCGCTGCCGCGGGGTGAGCGCCACCGGCGTCTCGACCACGACGCGCACCAGCTGGTCGCCGCGCGCCTTGGTCGCGCCCTCGCCGCGCGGAATCCCCTTGCCGCGCAGCCGGAACACCTTGCCCGACTGCGTCCCCTCGGGCACGCGCATCTTCACCTTGCCCTCGAGCGTCGGCACCTCGATCTGCGCGCCCAACGCGGCCTGGGAGAAGCTCACCGGCAGATCGAGGAGCACGTCGTGCCCCTGGCGGCGGAACAGCGGGTGCTCCCTGACGCGCACGTGCACGTGCAGGTCGCCGGCGGCGCCGCCGGCGCGCCCCGGCTCGCCCTCGCCGCCCACGCGCTTGATCGCGCCGTTCAGCGTCCCGGCGGGGATGCGCACGGCGAACTCGCGCTCCAGCCGCTCGAGCCCGCTCCCCCCGCACGTCGGGCAGGCGTCGATCACCGTCCGCCCGCTCCCCTGGCAGCTGGGGCAGGCGCGCGGCGGGGCGAAGATCCCCTGCGGGCCGCGCAGCTCCCCCTTGCCGCCGCAGGTGCCGCACGGCTTGGTGCCCGCCTTGCCCCGCCCGCCGGTCCCGCCGCACGCGGCGCACGCCCGTCGCGTGGGGAAATGGATCGTCTTGGTCGTTCCGAACGCCGCTTCCTCGAAGCTGATCTCCAGCGTGTAGCGCAGGTCGCGGCCGGCGCGCTTCTTCGAGGAGAACATGCTCCACAGCCCCTCGAGCACCTCGGCCACCGACGTGGGGTAGCCGGCGTTCGCGTCGGGCGCGCCGAAAGCGCTGGGGCCGAAGCGGTCGTAGCGGGCCCGCTTGTCCGGGTCCATCAGCACGTCGTAGGCCTGGCTGGCCTCCTTGAACCTGTCCTCGGCGGCCTTATCGCCGGGATTCTTGTCGGGGTGGTGCTGCACCGCCAGCGCCCGGAACGCCTTCTTGATCTCGGCGTCGGTCGCGTCGCGCGGAACGCCGAGGATCTCGTAGTAGTCGCGCGCCACCTAGCTCGCCCCTTCGTTGCCGATCGACGCGTAGATGAGCTCGCCGATGCGCTGCGCCGACAGCTCGAGGCGGATGATGAGCCCGCGGAGCTCGTCGGCCGTCCCCGTCTCGACGGCGCGCTTGAGCTCGACGAGATCGCGCTCGATGTTCTCGCGGTCGGCGGGCGGCAGGACGTCGCCGTACTCGGTGAGCGCCCGCTCCGACGTGTACAGCAGCGCCTCCGCCTGGTTGCGCAACTCCGCCGTCTCGCGCCGGATCTGATCCTGGGCGACGTTCGCCTCCGCCTCGGCGATGATCCTGGTGATCTCCGCCTCGGACAGGCCGGTCGTGGGGAGGACGTTCACCGACTGTTCCTTGCCGGTGCCCAGGTCCTTGGCCTCCACGGTCAGGATGCCGTTGGCGTCGATGTCGAACGACACCTGGATGCGCGGGACGCCGCGCGGCGACGGGGGGATGCCGACGAGCTGGAAGTGCGCCAGCGACTTGTTGTCCGCCGACATGTCGCGCTCGCCCTGGAGCACGTGGATGTTGACGAACGTCTGGTTGTCGACCGCGGTGGAGAACTCTTCCGTCTTGTGGGTGGGGATGGTCGTGTTGCGCGAGATGAGCTTGGTGAACACCCCCCCCGCCGTCTCCAGGCCGATCGACAGCGGCGTCACGTCGAGGAGGAGCACCTCCTGCACGGCGCCCTTGAGCACGCCGCCCTGGATCGCGGCGCCGGCGGCCACCACCTCGTCGGGGTTCACGCCCTTGTGCGGCGCCTTGCCGAAGAACCCGCTCACCACCTCCTGCACCAGGGGCATGCGCGTCTGCCCGCCGACGAGGATGACCTCGTCGATGTCCTCGATGCCCAGGTTGGCGTCGCGCAGCGCCTTCTGGCACGGCTCGAGCGTGCGCTCGATGAACGGCGACACCAGCGCCTCGAGCTGGGCGCGCTTGATCGTCACCGCCAAGTGCTTGGGCCCGCGCGCGTCGGCGGCGATGAACGGCAGGTTCACGTCGGTCTCGAACGAGCTCGACAGCTCGTGCTTGGCCTTCTCCGCCGCCTCCTTCAGGCGCTGGAGCGCCATCTTGTCCTTGCGCAGGTCGACCTTGTGGTCCTGCAGGAACCCTTCGGCCAGCCAGTCGACCATCGCGCGGTCGAAATCCTCGCCGCCGAGGAAGGAATCGCCGCTGATCGACTTGACCTGGTACACGCCGCCATGGAGCTCGAGGATCGAGATGTCGAACGTGCCCCCGCCCAGATCGTACACGGCGATGCGCTCGCTCTTGTCCTTGCCCAGGCCGTAGGCGAGCGCCGCCGCCGTCGGCTCGTTGATGATGCGCAGCACGTCGAGCCCGGCGATCCGCCCGGCGTCCTTGGTGGCCTGGCGCTGGGCGTCGTCGAAGTACGCGGGCACGGTGACCACGACCTCGCGCACGGGCGTGCCGAGGAAGTCCTCGGCGGTCTGTTTCATCTTGCCGAGGATCATCGCCGAGATCTCCTGCGGCGAGTACGCGCGCCCGCGGATCTCGAGGTAGGCGTCGCCGTTGTCCGCGGCGACGACCTTGTAGGGGGACGTCCGTGCGTGCCGCTGGACCTCGATGTCCTGGAACTTGCGCCCCATGAGGCGCTTCACCGCCCAGACCGTGTTCTCGGGGTTGGTGAGCACCTGGCGCTTGGCGATCTGGCCCACCAGCCGCTCGCCGCTCTCGGCGAACCCGACGATCGACGGCGTGGTGCGGCTCCCTTCCGCGTTGGGGATGACGACGGGCGAATCGCCCTCGAGGAGCGAAACGCACGAGTTCGTCGTGCCGAGATCGATCCCTACGACCCGGTTCATGCGGCGCTACCCTCGGGCTTGGTCTCCGCGTCGGCGGGCGGCTCCCCCTCGGGCCCGGGGTTCGACGACGACGGCGGCGGCTCGGACGGCTCGGGCGGCTCGGGCCCGGGCGGGGCCTTGGCGACCGCCACGAGCGCCGCGCGCAGCAGGCGCGGACCGATCGTGTAGCCGCGCTGCATCTCCGATGCGACGCTGCCGGGCGGATGCTCGTCGGTCTCGACCTGGGCGATCGCCTCGTGGCGAGCGGGGTCGAAGGCCTCCCCGACCGTCGAGAACGAGCGGACGTCGAACCGCTCCAGGGCGGAGTGGAACTGCCTGAGGACGAGCTTCACCCCCTCGACGACCCCGGCGGCGCCCTCGACGCCGGCGGCGGCGGCGATGGCCCGCTCCAGGTTGTCGAGCCCGGGGAGGATCTCGCGCAGGACCTCCTCCTTGGCCTTGAGGCGCGCCTCCTCCATCTCGCGGCGGACGCGCTTCTTGTAGTTGTCGAAGTCCGCCGCGGTCCTGAGCAGCCGGTCGTAGAGATCTTGCTTTTCCTTCTCCAGGGCCGCCAGCTTCTCGCGGTCGTCGGCGGCGACGGGCTCCGACAGCGCCACCTCGACCTCGACCGGAACCTCGGGCGTCTCGTTCTCGTCAGTCATGGGAGCCTGATCGGTAGCACGCCTAGCGTTTGCCCGCGAGCAGTCCGGACACCAGCTCGGCGGTGAAATCCACGAGGGGGATCACCCGCGAGTAGTTCATCCGGGTCGGGCCGACCACGGCGATCGAGCCCACCGGCCGATCCTCCGGGCCGTAGGGCGCGCCCACCACCGACACGTCGGCGATGTCGCGGAACGGCGATTCGGCCCCCACCCACACCTGGATCCCCTCGGCGGCGAGCGTGCGGTCCAGGAGGCGCACCACCCCCTCCTTCTCCTCGAGCGCGGACAGGAGCGCGCGCATGCGGTCGATGCGCACCGGTCCGTCGGCGCCCTCGCCCTCGTCGAACAGGTGCGCCTGACCGGACACGATCACCGCCGGCGCGCTGCCGGCCTTGAACACCTGCTCGCCCAGCCGCAGCGCGTGCGCCGCCAGCGTGTCGAGCTGGTTCTTGTCGCGGCCCAGCTCCTCCAGCACGCCCGTCCGCACCTCCTCCAGCGTCCGTCCTTTCACCTTCTCGTTCAGGTAGTTGTTGACCCGCTCGAGGAAGCCGGGGTCGCCGGGCAGCTCGAGCTTCACCAGGCGGTTCTCTACCTGTCCGCCCTCCACGACCAGGACGGCGAGGAGCTGGTCGCCGCGCAGGCGCAGGAACTCGACGTGCTCGAGCACACGTCGCTGCGGCGCCGGCATGATCACGATGGCGGCATGGTGCGACAGCTCGCTGAGGACGCGCGACGTTGTCTGCAGCACGTCGTCGAAGTCGGCGGTCTGGAGCGCGTAGCGGGCGCGGATATCCTCGCGCTCCTTGGGAGACAGGCTCCGCACCTTGAGCAGCGAATCGATGAAGAAGCGCAGACCGTCGTCGGTAGGAATGCGCCCCGCCGACGTGTGCGGCTGCTTGAGCAGCCCCAGCTCCTCGAGATCGGCCATCACGTTGCGCACCGTCGCCGGGGACAGCTCGATGCCGTAGCGACGGGTGACGGTGCGCGATCCGACGGCGTCGCCGGTCTGCAGGTACTCCTGGACCACGGCCTGGAGGATGCGTCGCGCGCGTAGGGTGAGCTCCGTCACCAGTGACTATTCTAGCAGGGCCGCCCCGATCTCGTCGGCGAAGAGAAGCCCCCGCGGGGTGGGCCGGAGCCGCCCCCCCTCGCGCGCGACGAGGCCCGCCCGGAGCAGCCGATCGAGGCCGGCGGACGGGGGGACGCGCGCCTCGGCGATGCCGTCGACGGTACGGAGCGCGAGCCACACCTCGTCGGCGCGCACCGCGGCCGCGTCCTGGCGCGTCTCCGCCGCCGCGCCCCCGGCGAGGTAGCGCGACACGGCCCGCGGGTTCTCCCAGCGGACCCCGCCCCCCTCGTCGCGCCGGAACGACCACGCGCCCGCGCCCAGCCCGAGGTACTCCGCGCCGCGCCAGTACAGCGAGTTGTGCACGGCGCGGAAGCCGGGGCGCGCGTACGAGCTCACCTCGTAGTGCTCCCAGCCCGCCGCGGTGAGGCGGGCGTGCGCCGCCTCGAACTGCGCGGCCGCGGCCTCGTCGTCGGCCGGGATCAGCCGGCCCGCGCGCGCGGCGGCGCCGAACGGCGTCCGCTCCTCGATGGTGAGCTGGTACACGGACAGGTGCTCGGGCGCGAGCGCGCAGGCGGCGTCGAGCGTGCGCCGCCAGTCGGCGAGCGTGCGCCCGGGCAGGGCGAAGATGAGGTCGAGCGACACGACGGGGAAGCCGGCGGCGCGCGCGGCGGCCGCCGCGGCCAGCGACGCCGCCGCCGAGTGATCGCGGCCGAGGAACACGAGGTCGTCGTCGCCGAAGGACTGCGCGCCGATCGACAGGCGGGTGACGCCGGCGGCGCGCAGGGCCGCGAGCGTCGCCGGCACGCAGTCCTGGGGGTTGGCCTCGACGGTGATCTCGCCGGGATCGCCCAGCCGGCCGCGGATCGCGCCGATCGTGCGCGCGATCGCGTCGGGGCGCCACAGCGACGGCGTGCCCCCGCCGAAATAGATCGATCGCAGGACGCGCCCGGCGAACCGCGGCGCCTGGCGCTCGAGCTCGGCGAGCACGGCGTCGGCGTAGGCGTCGTGGGGGATGTCGGCGAGCGGCGCCACCGCCACCGCGAAGTCGCAATACGGGCAGCGCACGCGACACCAGGGGAAGTGGACGTAGACGCCGAGGTCGCCCATCGGGGAATGGAGTATGTTTACCTCGTGCGCATCTACCTCGACAACGCGGCGACCACCCCGGCCCTGCCGGAGGTGTGCGACCTGGTCGTCCGCTGCCTGCGCGAAGACTTCGGCAACCCCTCGTCGTCCCACCGCCTCGGCATGGCGGCGGCCGCGCGCGTCAAGCACGCGCGGGCGCAGCTCGTCGCGGCGCTCGGCGACGGGCAGATCGTGTTCACCGGCGGCGGGACCGAGGCCAACGCGCTGGCGATCCTCGGCGCCGCCCGCCGCGGGCGCGAGGCGTCGATCGTCGTGTCGGCCGTCGAGCACCCGTCGGTGATGGCGACCGCGGAGAAGGCCGGGCGCGTCGTCGTCGTGCCGGTCGGCGCCGACGGCGTCGTCGCGCCCGCCGACGTCGCGGACGCGGTCGGCCCGGACACCGCCGTCGTCGCGATCATGCTCGTGCAGAACGAGATCGGCACCATCCAGCCGGTCGCCGAGATCGCGCGGCTCGTCCACGCCAAGAACGACCGCGTCCACGTCCACTGCGACGCGGTGCAGGCCGTCGGCAAGATTCCGGTTTCGGCACCCGCCCTCGGCGTGGACAGCCTGGCGGTGTCCGCGCACAAGCTTCACGGGCCCAAGGGCGCGGGGGCGCTGTGGCTGCGCCGGGGCAAGACGCTGGCGCCGCTGTGGACCGGCGGCGGCCAGGAGGACGGGCTGCGCTCGGGCACGGAGAACGTGCCCGGGATCGCCGGCCTGGGCGAGGCGGTGGCGCGCGCGGTCGCGACGCTCGACGCCGCCGCGGCGCGGATGGCCCACCTGCGCGATCGCCTCGTCGCCACGCTCGTCGCGGCCACCGGCGCCCACGTGAACGGGGGCGCCGCGCCGCGCGCCCCCCACATCGCGTCGCTGTCCCTGCCCGGCGTCCCCGCCGAGCCGCTGCTCCACGCGATCGAGGAGCGGGGCGTCTACGTCTCGGCGGGATCGGCGTGCCACAGCGGCGCGCACAAGAAGAGCCACGTGCTCGAGGCGATCGGCGTGCCCGACGGCGCCGGGACGATCCGCGTATCGCTGTCGCGCCTGACGACCTCCGAGGAGATCGAGGCCGCCGAGCACGCGATCGTCGGCGCGGTGCGCGATCTCGCCCAGCTCCTGCCGTGACGCCCGCCGTGTTCGTCCTCCGCCTGGGCGAGATCTTCCTCAAGGGGGGAAACCGCCCCATGTTCGTGGACAAGCTCGCCGCGAACGTGAAGCGCGCGCTCGAGGGGCTCAACGGCGTGGCCACGCACTACGTGCACGCGCGCATGCTCGTCGAGGTCGCGCCGTCCGCGCGCGACCGCGCCGCCGAGCGCCTGGGGCGCGTGTTCGGCATCCAGTCATTCTCGCCCGTCGTCCTGTGCGCCAAGGATTTCGACGCGCTCCGCGACGAGGCGGTGCGCGTGGCCGTCGCCGCCGCGGGCGGCGCGAAGAGCTTCAAGGTCGACGCCGTGCGCTCCGACAAGCGCTTCCCGGTGCGCTCGATGGACATGGGGCGCGACATCGGCGCGGCGATCTTCCACGCCACCGGGCTACGCGTGGACCTCCATCATCCCGATCTCGTCGTCGGGATCGAGGTCGGCGTGCACCACACGTTCGTGTTCGCCGAGACCCGCCCCGGGCCGGGCGGCCTGCCGGTGGGCGCGTCGGGGCGGGCCAACCTGCTCCTGTCGGGCGGCATCGACTCGCCCGTCGCCGGATGGCTCGCGATGAAGCGCGGCCTCATCCTGGATGCCACCTATTTTCACGCTTTTCCGTTCACCGGCGACAAGACGAAGGAAAAAGTCATCGACCTGGTGCGTTTGCTCACTCCATGGCACGGGCCGATCGAGCTCAGCGTGATCCAGTTCGCCGAGGCGCAGAAGGCGCTCCGCGCGTCGGGAGACGCGGAGCTGGCGGTGGTCCTGTACCGGCGGATGATGCTGCGCGCGGCGGCGGAGGTCGCGCGCCGGCGCGGGGCGACGGCGCTGGTCACCGGCGACAGCCTCGGCCAGGTCGCGTCGCAGACGCTCGAGAACATGTCGACGATCGACGCCGCGTCGCCGCTCCTCGTCCTCCGTCCCCTGCTTTGCTACGACAAGCTGGAGACGATGGCGCTGGCCAAGCGGATCGGCACCTACGAGACGTCGATCCAGCCCTACGACGACTGCTGCTCGCTGTTCCTGCCCGCGCACCCGGCGACGCGCTCGACGGTGGCGCGGGCCGCCGAGGCGGAGGGGTCGCTCGACGTCGCGGCGATGGCCGAGGAGCTCGCCGACCGCGCGGAGCGGATCCTCGTCTCATGAGATTGCTGGTCGTCGTCCTCGCCGCGTGCGGCGGCGCCGCGCTGCCGCCCCCGCCGGTCGCGACCGCGCCGTCGGGGCCGTTCCGCGTCGTCGACCCGCCGGGCGGGCGCGGCGCGGCCTACCCGGTCGTGCGCGCACGCGTGTTCGCGCTCGGCGACTCGCAGTTCCACCACCTCTACGGCAAGCGCTCCTTCGCCCAGTCGCCGTTCGCCGACCGGTACCAGGGGATCGAGGTGGCGATCCGGCCGGCCGCGCTCGACGACGGCTCGGACCTGCTCCTCGAGGCGTTTCTCGACGAGCACCGCGCCGCGTACGCCGCGTCCACGCTCGTCTACATGGGCGACGCCGCGGACCTGTCGTGCCAGGACGAGTACGACCGCTTCTTCGCGCTCGCCGCCGCGGCCGGCATCGAGCCGCTCCTCATGGTGGCGTCCAACCACGACGGCTTCTACGTCGGCAACTACACCCAGAAGGCCGACGCCAACGGAAACCTCGCCTACACCGACATGCCGACCGACTGGCGGCGCGCCTGCGCCCGGCCGGGCACGTTCGACGACCGCATCCTCACCAAGGCGCAGGCGGTGACCCGCATCGCCGAGAACCTGCCCGACGGGCCGCTGTGGGCGACCGACTTCGCCGCGTTCGACCCCACCGACCCGTCCGGCTACCGGACGGCGTACCTCACCTACGCGCGGCCGATCGGCGACGCCGTGTGGGGGCTGTTCCTCGACACCGTCGATTACCGCGACCTCGAGCTCACCCGCACGCTCGGCGCGGGCACGGTCGGCGCGCTGTCGGCAGCGCAGCTCAACGGGGTCGACAAGATGATGCTCGAGGTGGCGCTGGCCGCGGGCGCCGGGCTGCGCCCGTCGTTCGTCGCGTTCGGCCACCACACCATCGCCGAGCTCGACGCGGGGACGCGCGACCACCTGTTCGCGTTCCTCGACGGCAGGCCCGAGATCCTCGCCTACGTGTCGGCGCACACCCACCGCCCCGACGAGCACCTCCATCGCCTGCCGTCGGGGCGGATGTTCCCCGAGCTGGTCGTGGGCTCCACGACCGACTTCGGATCGGAGGGCGAGCCCCCGTCGGCGCGACTGGTCGAGGTGCGCGAGGACCCCGCCACCGGGCGGCGCGGCGTGGCCTCCACGCGCCTCTATCTCGACGTGGACGCCCTGTGCGGCGACGTCGTCGCGGTCGACCCCGAGGACCCGCTGGCCTACACCGCGTACCGCCTCGCCCGCGACGACACCCCGGACGTGCCCACGTCGACCGCGGGGCTGCTCCTGGCGTGGATCGCGTCGAGCGACCTCAAGCAGCACCGCGTGGCCCAGCTCCTCGGCGCGCTCGTCGTCGAGCACCGCATGGTGCGCGCGCTGGCGTCGCTGTATCTGAACGCTCCCGGGGGCGTCGACGACGAGGCGGCGCGCGCCGAGCTGGTCGCGGTGGTCAGCCAGGTGGGGACCCGGCCGCCGCTCTCGGCACCGACGCAGTACGAACTGTGGTGGGACCCGGCGCTGTTTCCCGCCGTGCCGGAGGCGGCGCGGACGTTGCTGTCGTTCGGCGCCGAGCGGGCGACGTTCGAGTCGCTGCGCGCGACCCGCACGACCACGCCGGCGCGGCGCCGCTATTTTGCCTGCCACGCCGCGCGCGCCGCCGAGGCCGAGGCGCGCAGCCCGCGCCGCGTCGGCGGCGTGCTCATAAGATGAGCCGAAGGAACTAAAATGACGAAACGCATGCATAGATTGGCCTGGCTCATCCTGTGCTCGTGCGGCGGTAAGGTCATCGCCCCGCCGCCGCCCCCTCCCCCGCCCGCGCCGCAGAAGGTCCTCCTCACCGTCGTGTCCGCGTCGGTGGACGGCCGGCGCTCCGACGGCACCGCGTGGGACGACGGCGACACGATCCCGCCGCCGCACGTGCGCGGCGTGATCGATCGCTGGCAGGCGGCGCACCCCGAGCTCGACGGGACGGACGCCACCATCGGCGAGCCGGTCGACGTTCCGGGGGTCCTCGCGGCGGCGCGCAAGAGCCCCGGCCCGGATCCGCTGGTCCTCGTCGAGGTCGGCAACGTCGTGTACCGCACCACGATCGCGCCGGGGCAGTTTCAGCCGGTGTGGAAGTTCCCGCTCCTCACCACGCTCGGCCCCGACGACGCGGTGCAGCTCACGGTGATCGACTGGGACGGGCCGGAGACGTTCGACATCATCGGCTACACGCTCGTGCCGGCCAAGACGCTGCTCGCGTCGCGCTCGATCGAGCTTCCCCGCTTCGGCAACGTGCAGCGGCTGATGCTCGAGGTCGTCCCCGCCCCGCCGACCGCGACCAGCCGCCGCGTCGTCGTCGGCGGCCGCGACGGCTGGGTGCAGTCGGGGGTGACGCTCACCGCCGGCCAGACGGTGACGATCCGCGCCGCGGGCGAGGTGTGCACCAAGGGCTCGGACCGGACGCGCTGCTCGGGCCCCGAGGGGCAGCCGCGCGTGTCTGACGCGAACATTCCGGGATTCGAGAAGAAAGGCCACGGAGCGCTCCTGGGCGCCGTCGGCGACGTCCGCCTGTTCGTGGGGCGCGAGCGCCGCTTCGTCGCTGCGTCGTCGGGTCCGCTGCTGCTCGGAGTCAACGACGGCGATCAGGACAACAACTCCGGAGCGTACGAGGTGGCGATCGATACGGAGTGATCAGCGGACGGAAACTTCGGGGCTCTGGACGCGCGTCATGAGGGGGACGATCCCACCGACGAAGCCGGCGGCGAGGGCGGCGAGGCCCCAGGTCCAGCCGGCGAGGTCGAGGCCGAGGAGCGCGTCCACGGACAGACGGCCCGGCCCGGTGAAGGCGAGGGCCGCGGCGGCGGCCGCGATGATGAACGGATACTCGTAGCCCTGTTTGGTCACCCAGAACCCATTCTTCCAGTGGACCGAGACGGCGGCGACGATCATGACCGCGATGAGACCCGCGGCCGCGACGGGGGTCAGAAAGCCGAGGGCGAGGAGCAGGCCCGCGCCCGCCTCGGTCGCGCCGGCCAGGAACGCGTGCAGGCGACCGGGACGGAGGCCGAGTTGCTCGAAGAAGCCGCCCGTGCCGGCCAGACCGTAGCCGCCGAACCAGCCGAAAAGCTTCTGCACGCCGTGGCCGGCCAAGGTCAGCCCCACCACCGCGCGAAGGATCAAGAGTCCGAATTCCATGATGTTTTCCTCCTGCCTACTCTTTCGGCGAGATAGCAACTTTCGTTCGGGAAGTAATATGGCGCCGATACTTTCATCTGTCAAGCCCCTTCCTTTTCGAAAGTAAGGTACTAGAATGTGAGGAGATGCCCGAAGACCCCAAATGCCGCGCGTTCGAGACCGCGATCGAGGTGCTCGGTCGCCCGTGGACCGGCAAGATCCTCAACTCCCTTCAGGCCGGTCCGCTGCGCTTCAGCGAAATCGGCGAGGCCACGGCGGGCGTGGGCGACAAGACCCTGTCGGCGCGGCTCAAGGACCTCGAGGGGCGCGGGATCATCGTCCGCTCGGTCGAGGCCGGTCCGCCGGTGCGGGTGGTCTACGCGCTGACGCCGCGGGGCGAGGCGTTCATCCACGTGTCCGAGGCGATCCGGCGCTGGGGCGACGCGTTGCTCGCGGAACTGCCGGCGCCGCAACGGGTCAAAGCGCGCTGACCGTCAGCTGCGTCAGCCGCGCTTCGCAAACACCACCGTGAACTCGGTAGTGAAATCGCCCGTCGACCGGCGGAAGCGCCAGTTCTTGATCGCCGTGCCCACGCACGAGCCGAGGCCGGTCTCCTGCGGCAGCGCGATGCGCGTCACCGAGCCGGTCGCGTCGACGGTGATCTTCACGTCCATCTTCGACACCGGCAGGCTGGCCTCCTGCTTCAGCGCGCGCTCGTAGCAGCGCTTGAGCATGACCTCGTTGGCCAGGTACGTCTCCCGCACGTCGTCGGGCGTGAGCGGGCCCACGCGCGGCCCCTCGTCGGAGAACGTGTCGATCTTGCCGTTCGTCGCCGGCCCGATCCGCGGCGTGTCGTTCCGGGACAGCGGCGGGGGCGCGGCCAGGTCCGCCGTCCGCCGGGGCGCCGCGGCGACGCGCGCCCCGCTCGCGCCCTTCGGCGTCGCGGCCTTGTCGCCGGACGCGGTCGGCGGCGGCACGGGTGCCGCGGGCGCGACGAGCGAGTCCTTGGCGTAGAAATCGGTGACGACCGTCGGGACCGGATCATCCGCGGCGGCCTTGTCGTCGGACTTGCGCCCGACCAGCGTGATCGCGCCCACGAGGATCGCCGCGGCCACGATCGCGCCGCCGATGGTCACGATGTAGAACGAGCGGCGGTGGCGCCGGTGCGGCGGGGCCGCCCCGGCGACCTCGGACGTCAGACGCGGCGGCGCCTGCGCCGGCATCTCCATCGACAGGCCGGCGATGGGGAGCTGTAGGCTCTGCCCCGGCGACGGCTCGGCGGCCGCCGGCGCCTCGCGCGCCGCCGCGGCGGCACGCGCCACCGTCACCGCCGGCCGCGGCGCGGTGCCGTTCGCCACCGTACCGAGGCCGGGAAGCCCCTCGCGCTTGGCCGACCCCGCCGGCGCCAGGAGCGGCATCCGCACGATGCGCGACGCGTCGGCGATCTGGAAGTCCAGGCCGTCGTGGGCATCGACCGGGCGCGGGTCGTGGCGGTCGGCGTGGTCGCCGTCGTCGCCCTCGTCGGTGTGGGCGTCGGCGAACATGCGCGGCGGCGCCTTGGGCAGGTGCACGGCGAGGAGCGGGACTTCCTCGACCGGCAGCCATTCGGTGAAGTCCTCGCGCCAGGCGTACATCTCCTCGTCGGGCTTGCGGCGCGCGACGCGCGCCTGCGCCTGCGCGGGCGTGAACGGCCCGGTCTGCGCGCCGTCGACGGACAGGTACCACTCGTCCGGCGGGGCCGCGTCGTCGACGTCGGGCGCCGGCGGCGGGTCGGGGGGCGGCTTGGGCCGGGAGGAGCGCGGCGGCGGCGGCGCGGGGACGAACGGCAGCGAGCCCGTCGCGGACGGCGCCGGGCCGTACGATCCCGGCTGCGCGATCGCCGCGAACGACCCCGACGCGGACAGCGCCCGCGCCTCGCCGGTGACGACCGTCGGATCCTTGACCGTGATGATCGTCGAGCAGGTCTTGCAGCGGATCTTGAGGATCTTGCCGCGTACCTTCTCGTCCGCGATCGAGTAGCGGGTCTTGCAGCGCTCGCACTGGAACTTCATCGGGTCATCCGGGGATGCTCGAGACGCTGCGTCCGACCACGATAAACTCTATCAAACGTCCTCCCGGCTTTCAACCGCAGCGACGGAGTTTCCGGCCGCGTAGGCCCGTACTTGGGCCCACAAGTCAGTGTCGAGGAGATGGCTCGCCTGCACGTTCTTCAGCGCCGCGAGCATCTGGCGCTTCACTCCCGGGTGGCCGGCCTCGATGTCTCCCAGCATGCGCTTCACGACCTGCCGCTTCTGGTCGGGCAGCCCGCACGACAGACAGCCGCAGCGCACGATCGGGTAGCGCCGCTCGGCGGCGTAGGCGCGCGTCTCCTCCTCGGCGACGTAGGCGAGCGGGCGGATGACGACGTTCCTGCCGTCGCTGGCGGCGAGCACCGGCGGCATCGCCGCCAGCCGGCCGGAGAAGAACAGGTTGAGCAGCAGCGTCTCGATCAGGTCGTCCATGTGGTGGCCGAGCGCGATTTTGGTCACACCGAGCTCGGCGGCGAGGTCGTAGAGGTACGCGCGGCGGAAGCGCGAGCACAGGACGCACGGCGTCTGCCCCGGGCGGAGCTTGTCCTCGACGAGCTGGGCGTAGGTCGCGACGGCCATGCGGTGGGGCATTCCCTCGGCGACAAGGTGCGCCTCGATGGCCCTCGTGTCGTAGTTCGGCCAACCCTGGTCGACATTGACGGCGATGAGGTCGAATCCGACCGGCGATCGCCGCTGCAGAAGGCGCAGCGCGTCGAGAAGAACGTACGAGTCCTTCCCACCCGACACGCACACCATGATGCGATCGCCGTCGGCGATCATGCCGAAATCTCCCACCGCCTCGCCCACCTTGCGCACGATGTCGCGCTCGAGCTTGGAGGCGAAGCGGAACGGCTCCCGGCCCGCGAGCAGAGGGCGCGGCGGCCCCGGCGGCTTGTGGATGTGCACCAGCATAAGATCGACGCTTATATCACGCGCTCGAAGCTCAGGCCTTCCGCGGCGAGGGCGCGCGCGATCTCTTCGATGTGCTCGGGGCCGCGCGTCTCGAGGGTGACGTCGACGGCGGTGTCGCCGAGGACCACGCCGAAGTGGGCGCGGTCGTGGGCGATCGACAGGATGTTGGCGCGGTGGCCGGCGATGAGCCCGGTCAGGCCGTGGAGCGCGCCGGGGTAGTCGCGGATGCGCACGCGGAAGCGGACGAGGCGTCCGTCCTTGACCAGGCCGCGCTCGATGATGCGCGCCAGGAAGTTCACGTCGATGTTGCCGCCCGACACCACCAGCGCGACCCGCTTGCCGGCGAGCGCGATCTTCTTCTGCGCGAGCGCCGCCACCGCCGCGGCGCCCGCGCCCTCGGCGACCGTCTTCTCCCGCTCGAGCAGGTACAGGATGGCGTTGGCGATCTCCTCCTCGTCGACGACGACGATGTCGTCGACGTAGCGGGCGACGAGCGGCAGGGTCCGCTCGCCGGCGCGGCGCACGGCGATGCCGTCGGCGATCGTGCGCGACGCCGGCAGCGTGACCGGATGACCCTCGGCGATCGCGTTCGCCATCGACGGCAGGCGCGCCGTCTGCACCCCGATCACCTTGATCTTGGGGTTGGTCTCCTTGATCGCGCAGGCGAGCCCCCCGACCAGGCCGCCGCCGCCGATCGGGCAGATCACCGCGTCGAGGTAGGGGTTCTGCTCGATCATCTCCAGGCCGAGCGTCCCCTGGCCGGCGATGACCGCGTCGTCGTCGAAGGGGTGGACCAGCGTGAGGCCGTCGGCGCCGGCGCGCGCGAGCGCCGCCGCGAACGCCTCGTCGTAGTCGGCGCCGGCGAGCACGACCTCGGCGCCGTAACCGCGCGTCGCTGAGACCTTCACCAGCGGCGTGGTGATTGGCATGTAGATGACGGCGCGGATGCCGAGGCGCGACGCGTGGTACGACACCCCCTGCGCGTGGTTTCCCGCCGACGCGGCCACGACGCCGCGGGCGCGCTCCTCGGGGGTGAGCGACAGCACCTTGTTGAGCGCGCCCCGCTCCTTGAACGAGCCGGTCATCTGCAGGTTCTCGAGCTTGAAGAACGCGCGGTTCCCGGTGAGGCGCGAGAACGTCTCCGAATACGCCAGCGGGGAGGTGTAGATCGAGTCGCGGACGCGCCCCCGCGCGGCCTCGATGTCGATCATCGATATGCT
>DATFWE010000051.1:0-4787 GCA_035259575.1 Haliangiales bacterium | reverse complement strand
GCGCGCGACTTCGAGCGAGGCGCAGCCGAGCGAGGTGGAGCGCCGACCCCGGGCGAGCGACCGCTGGTAAGACCCGGCGCCCCGAGGCGTCGCGAGCGAGCGGTGCCACGATGAGCGAGCGAGCGACGCCGAGGATCGAGGCGCCCCTGGAGCGAGGCGCAGCCGAGCGACCCGGCGCCCCGAGGCGTCGCGAGCGAGCGGTGCCACGATGAACGCGCTCCCCTCGCGCCGGCTGCGCGCCCACACGATCGCCGCACGCGACATCGTGCCCGAGCGCCTGTTCGCCCGCCCCGAGGCGACGGTCTTCTGGGACGGCGCGGTCGCCCTGGGCGAGGCCGCCCGCCTCGAGGCCGCCGGTCCCGGTCGCTTCGGCGACATCCGCCGCCGCGCCGACGCCCTCTTCGCCGAGCTCGACGGGCCGGCGCCGCCGCTCCTCGGCGGCTTCGCCTTCGCCCCCGGGTTCGCCGACGCCGTGTGGGGCGGCTTCGGCGACGCCGGGTTCATCCTGCCGCGCTGGTTCTGGCGCGACGGCCTCCTCACCTACGTCGGCGCCGGCGCGCCCCCGGCCGCCGAGCTGCGCGCGCTCCTCGAGCCGCCGCCCGAGCCGGCCGAGCCCGGAGCCGACCGCATCGAGCGAGGCACGCGCGCCGACTTCACCGCGCTCGTGGCCGCGGCGACGCGCGAGATCCGCGCCGGCCGCGCCGAGAAGATCGTGGTCGCCCGCCGCACCTCGGTGTGGGGCCGCTTCGACGACGCGGGCGTCCTGGCGCGCCTGCCCTGCGGCGTGACCCGCTTCGCGTTCCGCCGCGATCGGGCGACGTTCCTCGGCGCCACGCCCGAGCGGCTGCTCGGGAAGGTCGGACCCGTGCTCCACACCGAGGCCATCGCCGGCACCTCCGCGGCGGCGACGTTCGGCGACAAGGACCGCGCCGAGCACGCGCCGGTCGTGCGCGCCATCGTCGAGGGCCTCGCCGCCGCCGGAGCGCGCGCCGAGGTCGCGCCGGCCGCGCCGCGCGTCCTCCCCGACCTGGCCCACCTGGTGACGCCGATCCGCGCGCGCCTCGGCGGCCCGGCGCACCTGCTCGACGTGGCGGCCGCGCTCCACCCCACGCCCGCGGTCGGCGGCACGCCGCGCGACGCCGCGCTGGCGTGGATCCGCGCCCACGAGGCGCCGCGCGGCTGGTATGCCGGCGCGGTCGGCTGGTTCGACGCCGCCGGCGACGGGGAGCTCCACGTCGCGCTCCGCTGCGCGCTGATCGGCGCCGAGCGGGCGATCCTGTTCGCCGGCGCCGGCATCGTCGCCGCCTCCGAGCCCGACGCCGAATACGACGAGACGGTGCTCAAGGAGCGCACGCTGCTGCGCGCGTTGGGGGTCGCATGAACGCGTGGGCGTGGGCCTTGATCGACGCGTTCGCCGACGCCGGCGTCACCGACGTCGTCGCCAGCCCGGGCTCGCGCTCCACGCCGTTCGTCCTGGCCGCGGCGACGAACGCGCGCCTGCGCCTCCACGACGTCCTCGACGAGCGCGCCGCCGCGTTCGTCGCCCTCGGCCAGGTGCGCGCCACCGGCCGCCCGTCGCTCGTCCTGTGCACGTCGGGCACCGCCGGCGCGCACCATTACCCGGCGGTGATCGAGGCCGACGCCGCGTTCCTGCCCCTCCTCGTGCTGACCGCCGACCGCCCGCCCGAGCTGCAGGGCTGCGGCGCGCCGCAGACCGTCGATCAAGTGCGCCTCTTCGGCGACCACGTCCGCCGGTTCTTCGCGGTCCCCGAGGAGCCGCTCGCGGCGCGCCGCGTCGCCGCGCAGGCGCTCGCGCTCGCGCTCGGCCCCACGCCGGGGCCGGTGCACCTCAACGCCCACGCGCGCAAGCCACTCGAGCCGGCGCCCGAGCGATCCTGGCCGCCGCTGCCGCGCGCCTTCGCGCCGCGGACGGCGCCGGATCCGGCCGCGATCGAGGAGCTCGCGCGCGCCTGCCTCGCGGCGCGCCGCGGGCTGCTCGTCTGCGGCCCGGCGCCGGTCGCCCAGGCCGCCGCGCGCCCCGCGGCGCACGCCGTCGCCGCGCTGACCGGCTTCCCCGTCGTGGCCGAGGCCGCGAGCCAGCTCCGCTTCGGCCAGCGGCGCATCTGCGACGCGTTCGAATGGCTGTCGCTCCCCGAGCCGCCGGACCTGATCGTCCAGGTGGCCGCGACGCCCACGTCGCCGGCGCTCGAGCGCGTGCGCGCGCCGCGCGCGATCCTCGCGCCGCACGGCTGGCCCGACCCCGGCGGGGACGCGACGCTGATCATGCGCGGCGACCCGCGCGCCGCGCTGGAGGCGCTGGCCGAGCGGCTCGGGCGCGTCGGCCCGCGCGAGCCCACCGCGTGGGCGACACGGCTCGCCGACGCCAACGCGCGCGCCTGGCGTGCGGTCGACGCCGATCTGGCGACGTGGGGCGAGGGTCTCGCCACGCGCCTGACCGTCGCATCCTTGCCGCCGGGGGCGCTCTTCGCCGTCGGCAACAGCCTGCCCATCCGCCTCGTCGACGCGTTCGTCCCCGCGGACGCCGCCGACGCGCCCGTGCTCGCCCAGCGCGGCGCGAACGGCATCGACGGCCTGGTGGCGGGCGCCGCCGGCGCGGCGCTGGCGACCCGCAGGCCCGTCACGCTCCTCCTCGGCGACGTTAGCTTCCTCCACGACGTGGGCGGCCTGCTCGCGGCGCGCCTCGTCCGCGACGTGCCGCTCGTCGTGGTCGTGCTCCACAACGACGGCGGTCGGCTGTTCGAGCGCCTGCCCATCGCGACGTCGGAGCACGTCGCCCATTTCACCACGCCGCACGGCCTCGACCTCCGCCCCGCCGCCGCGCTCGCCGGCAGCCGCTACGTCGAGGTCGCCGACGCCGACTCGCTCGCCGGGGCGCTCGCCGCGGCGCAGCGCGCCCCCGGCACGACCGTCGTCGCCGCGCACGTCCCGCCGAGCGGCGCCGCCGAGCAGCTCCGCCGGATCAAGGAGCGACTCGCGTGATCGTCTTTCTCCACGGGATGACCGGGGCGCCCGGCGCCTGGGACCATGTGCGCACGCTCGTCGGGGGCGGCGTCGCCCTGCCGATCCTCGGCCACGTGCCCGAGCTGTGCCGCCCCGACAGCTTCGCCGGCGAGATCGAGCGCCTCGCCGGGCGCATCGCGCCGTACGCACCGGTGCACCTCGTCGGCTACTCGCTCGGGGCGCGCCTCGCGCTCGGCCTCCTGGCGCGCGCCCCCGCGGCGATCTCCCGCGCGACGCTCCTCGGCGTCCACCCCGGGCTCGTCGATCCCGCCGAGCGCGCCGAGCGCGTAGCCGCAGACGAGCGCTGGGCCCGTCTCGCCGAGACCGAGGGCATCGCCGCGTTCGTCGCCGCGTGGGAGGCGCAGCCGCTGTTCGCCTCGCAGGCGCGCCTCCCCGCGGAGGTGCGCGCGCGCCACCGCAGGCGCCGCCTCGCGCACGACCCGCGCGGCCTCGCGGCCGCGTTCCGCGGCCTCGGCCTGGGCGCGATGCCCGACCTGTGGCCGGCGCTCCCCGCGCTCCGCCTGCCGGTGACGTTCGTCGCCGGCGAGCTCGATCCCAAGTTCCGCGCGCTCGCGTCGCGCGCCGTCGCGGCGACGCCGGGCGCCGCCCTGCGCCTCGTGCCCGGCGCCGGGCACGACGTCGTCCTGGAAGCCCCGCGCGCCGTCGCGGCCGCGCTGTTGGAGGACCCATGAACTGGAATCGCATCTCCGGCTACGAAGACATCCGCTACGAGAAGGCCGACGGGATCGCCAAGATCACCATCGACCGCGCCGAGGTGCGCAACGCGTTCCGCCCGCGCACCGTCGACGAGATGAGCCGCGCGTTCGCCGACGCGCGCTACGACCCCGACGTCGGCGTGGTCATCCTGACCGGCGCCGGCGACAAGGCGTTCTGCTCCGGCGGCGACCAGCGCGTGCGCGGCGACGGCGGCTACGTCGGCGCCGACGGCGTGCCCCGCCTGAACGTGCTCGACCTGCAGCGGCAGATCCGCACGCTGCCCAAGCCGGTGATCGCCATGGTCGCCGGTTACGCCGTGGGCGGCGGGCACGTGCTCCACATGATGTGCGACCTCACCATCGCCGCCGACAACGCGATCTTCGGCCAGACCGGCCCGAAGGTGGGCAGCTTCGACGGCGGCTACGGCGCGGCCTACATGGCGCGCATCGTCGGCCAGAAGAAGGCGCGCGAGATCTGGTTCCTGTGCCGGCAGTACAGCGCCGCCGAGGCGCTGGACATGGGCCTGGTGAACGCGGTCGTGCCGCTCGCCCGTCTCGAGGAGGAGACGCTCGCCTGGTGCCGCCGCATCCTCGACAACAGCCCGACGGCGATCCGCTGCCTCAAGGCCGCGCTCAACGCCGACTGCGACGGCCAGGCCGGGTTGCAGGAGCTGGCCGGCAACGCGACGCTGCTGTTCTACCTGACCGAGGAGGGGCGCGAGGGGAAGGAGGCGTTCCTGGCCAAGCGCAAGCCGAACTTCCGCCGATTCAAGAGGCTGCCGTGAATCCATGGCTCATGGCCGCGCGCCCCAAGACCCTCGTCGCCGCCGCGGCGCCGGTCGCGGTGGGGAGCGCGGTCGCGCACGCGGCCGGCGGGTTCCGCCCCGACGCGGCGCTGGCGGCGCTCCTCGGCGCCGCGTTCATCCAGATCGGGACGAACCTGGCGAACGACGTGTTCGATGCGGAGAAGGGCGCGGATGGCCCGGATCGCCTCGGCCCGACGCGGGTGGTCTCGGCGGGGCTGCTGTCCGCGCGCGCCGTGCGCGCCGG
>DATFWE010000050.1:0-13925 GCA_035259575.1 Haliangiales bacterium | reverse complement strand
GCCGGGATGAGCTCGCCGGACGACGTCTTCCAGTACGTCCGCCCGCCGACGGCGACCTCGTCCATCTTCCGTACCGTCACCGCTCCGGCGAGCGTGCGCGACGCCTTGCCGCGGAGGGCGTCCTTGACGCCGGCGAACGCCTTCGCGCCGCGCGCGGTCACCCGCCCGTACTCGCCCGGCACGACCTCGCCCTCCCCGAGCTCGGGCATCTCGACGCCCGCCGCTGGCTTCCGCGTCGGTTCGAGGTACTTGTCGCAGATCCACCCGCGCGGCTCGATCTCGATCCACCGGTCGCACCCGGGTCCGGCGGCCGCGCGCTTCCAGCCGACGCGCGTGGTCTCGGCGATCGTCCCCAGCGACTTGGCGTCCTTGTCGGGCAGATAGCGCACCGAGATCGATCGCTTGAGACGCAGCGAGGTCACGTCGGCGCCGTACGGCGGCGGCGGGGGCGCCTCCTCCCGCGACGCCGTCGCGGGCGCAGGCGCGGGCGCCATACGGCCGTCGGGCGGCGCGGCCCCCGTCGAGCACGCCGCCGAGAGAGCGCACAGGGCCAGCCACCGCACGGGCGAAAGCCTAGCCTATGCTTAGGCCGCCGTCACCACGCCGAGCACGATCGGACGCAGCTCTTCGCGCGTGATCGGCTTCTCGAAGCGGGAGTTCGGCACGTTGGCAAGGAACGCCCGCGACGAGGGCGTGAACGCGCCGCCCGTCGAGAACACGATCTTCCTCTCCAGCCCCGGCCACCGCTGCTTGATCCGCTCGTAGAGCTCGGGCCCGTCGAGCTCGGGCATGGTGAGGTCGACGATCAGCGCGTCGAACCCGGCGCCGCTGCCGAGGACCTCGAGCGCGGTGATGCCGCTCTGCACCGCGGTCACGTCGTAGTCGGCGCGCAGGATGCGCTCCATCGCCCGCAGGACCGCCTCGTCGTCGTCGACGACGAGCACGCGCCGCCGCACGTTGGTCGGCGCGGCGTGCGCCGGGATGCTCGCGACCGGCAGGCGGATGCGGAAGCACGCGCCCCGCCCGCGGTCGCTCTCGAGCTCGATCCGCCCGCCATTGGCCTCCACCGCGTCGCGCGCGATGGGCAGCCCCAAGCCGGTCCCCGCGTCGGGCGATTTGGTGGTGAAGAACGGCTCGAACACGCGCTCCTTGAGGTCGGCCGGGATCCCCGGCCCGTTGTCGACGATCTCCACCACGAGCTCGCCGCCCGCGCGGCGCACGCGCGCCTCGACGACGCCCGCCATCCCCTCGCGCACGGACGCCGCCTGCACGGCGTTCATGAGCACGTTCGTGAACGCTTGCTCCATCCGCCGCCGGTTGCCGGGCACGACCGGCAGCTCGGGCTCGACGGTGAGCTCGAGGCGCACCTTGTCGCGCGCGAGCGGCGACAGCATGCGGACGCACGCGCGCAGCGCGTCGCCCACGTTGATCGTGTTGGCCGTCGACGGCTTCTCGCTGAACGGGTGCGCGGCCAGCCGGAAGTCGATGAGGAGCTGGCGCGCGCGCTCGGTCGAATCGATGCAGTGATCCGCCAGACCCTTGAGGTCCTCGATCACGTTGCGCAGCATGGGTCCCGCCGCGGGGAGGAGCATGGACAGCTCGCGCACGCGATCGCGCATCGCGCCGATCTCCATCATCAGCGCGGAGACGGGCGCCGACAGGTCGTGGGCCACCGCCGCGGCGACGGTGCCGACGGTGCTCTGGCGTTCGACCTCGGTGAGCCGGGCCTCGAGCTTGCGTCGGGCCACGTCCCCGGCGCCGATCTGGGCGCGCGCGGCGGAACGGTCCAGCGCGAGCGCCAAGATCGGCACCGCCTCCTCGAGAAGCTCGCGTTCGTCTCGACCGAACCCGTCGGCCGCGCGCACGGCGGCCGCGACGAGCCCCCCGGGGCAACGGTGTACCCACGTGCTCTCCTGGCCCGAGCGGATGAGCGCCCGCGCCAGCTCGTCTGGATTCTGCGCTCGCAGTGCCTCCGCAGGGACCAGCCCGTACACGCCGAGCAACGCGTGCGGGGTGATCGCCACCGCGACGTCCGCATGGACCGCCGCCGCCAAACAGGCCAAGGCGTCGGACCATCGGTCCTCACTCGCCAGGATTTCGGCGAGCCGTCCCGGGAGGCTTCGGGACCTCACTCTCCATTTCATCCTTCAGGCCACCTGTGAATTCAACATCAGATTGCTAGATCAGTTGCCTGAAGATCAGACGATCGGCCAGAAATCTACCCATAACCACATGTAGTTGAAGGAACTATTCTTGACGATCTTGTTCGAGCGACAACGGTTCGACCTCGGTTCGTTGTGTATCTAACTTGTTTTTGATTGTACTGTAGGAGACCCCGAGGCGCCGCGCGGCCTCGGCCTTGTTGCCCCCGCAGCGCTCGATCATGTGCCGCACGAAGAATCGCTCGAAATGATCGCAGGCGAGCTCGTAAAGGCTCCGCTTGTTGGTCGTTTTTTCCCGCTCGGCGGAGCTCGCGGCCAGCTTCCCGAGGTGCTCGGTGCAATACTCGACGGGGATGTCGAGGCCGCGGATGGTCGCGCCGGGATGCAGCGCCACGAGCCGCATGATGAGGTTCTCCAGCTCGCGCACGTTTCCCGGCCACCGGTAGCTCGACAGCGCCGCCATCGTCTCCTGGGTGAAGCTCGGGGCGAGCCGCCCCATCGCCAGCGCATGGCGGCGCGCCAGGAGCTCGATCAGGGCCGGCACGTCGTCGGGGCGCGCGCGGAGCGGCGGCACGCGCAGCCGTACCACGTTGAGCCGGTACCACAGATCCTCGCGGAAGCGACCGGCGACGACCGCCGCCTCCAGGTCCTTGTTCGTCGCCGCCACCACGCGCACGTCGATCGGGGTGGGCTCGGCGGCGCCGATGCGCTCGATCTCGCGCTCTTGCAGGGCGCGCAGCAGCTTGGCCTGCGCCGACAGCTCCAGCTCGCCGATCTCGTCGAGGAACATCGTGCCGCCGTCGGCCAGCTCGAACTTGCCCAGGCGCTGGCGGTCGGCGCTGGTGAACGCGCCCTTCTCGTGGCCGAACAGCGTCGCCTCCATCAGCGAGGACGGGATGGCGGCGACATTCACGGGAACGAACGGGGCGGCGGCGCGCTCCGAATGCAGGTGAACGTAGCGGGCGAGGAGCTCTTTGCCTACACCGCTCTCCCCCTCGATGAGGACGGTCAGCGGCGTTCCGGCGACCTGGCGCAGCACCCGGACGATCTCCGCCAGTTCCGTGGACGCCGTCTGCTCGAGCAGCGTGAACGCCTCGCGCAGGTGGTCGTCCGCGCGCGCCAGGATGTCGGAGCGGCGCCGCTTGCGGTTCTCGAGCGCGCGCTGCACGTGCTCGCCGATCTGCTGGTAGTTCTCGTAGCTCTTGGCGAGGAAGTCGAACGCACCGGCCTTGACGCAGCTCACCGCGTTCGCGATCTCGGTGTGCGACGTGATGATGATGATCTCGACGTCGTCGCGCTCGGCGCGGATCTCGCGCAGGAGCTTGAGCCCGGTCGTGTCGGGAAGATTCAGATCCAGGAGCACCACGTCGACGTGGTGCTTGGCGAGCGCCTGCATCGCCTGGTAGCCGTTGTACGCATTGATGCGCCGGTACGACGTCAGGTATCGGGCGACCATCTCCTGGAACGCGGGCTCGTCGTCGACGACGAGCACAGTGGCAGGCTTCCGCGCCCGAGAGGCGTCTCGCCCCGATTCCTCCTCAGGCTGTGCCACCCCGCGAGTGTATCACGGCATACCCCGGCGGCCAATCGGTGGTTCAGCGGGTCCGCAGCCGGACCGACAACGCAAACGCCCGCGCCGCCGCCTCGATGATGGAGGCGAGCTCCTCCACCGTCTCCGCGTCCACGATGGCGCGCTCCGCCCCCTCGGTCGAGAGCTCGGCCGAGTAGCGCACGCCGCGCGAGTTCTCCGTCATGAAACGTCGGACTCGCACCGAAGGCGCATCCTGGTGAACCCGGTGGGCGGAAGCATCTGCCAGATGGGAGCTCGAATTACGGGTCATGCTGTCTTCCCTCCCTGTCTTCCTGCGGCGGCCGCCTCGCCCGCTGAGACGCCGGCCATGGCCTGGCGTGGGATCTTCAGACGGAACACGGAGCCCTCGCCTTCCTTGCTCGTGGCCGTGATCACGCCGCCGTGCGACGTGGCGACGTGGCGCGCAACTCCCAAACCCAGGCCGACCCCGCTGTTGCGCTTGGTCGAGCGGAAATCGTGGATCATCAACTCGGCGAGCCGATCCGGCGGCATGCCGACGCCGGTGTCCGCGACATCGATGTTGAGCGCGCCGCCGTCGGGATCGTCGAAGACGCGGATCGTCACCTTGCCGATCGCCGGCCGCCGCATCACGCACGCGTCGGCGGCGTTGCCGGCGAGGTTGGAGACGGCGCGCACCACCAGCGACTCGTCGACCCAGATGCGCGACGCGTGTCCCTCGGCGGTGAAGTCCACGCCCTGCCACTTGGGCGACGTGGCCGCGTCCCTGGCCACGCGATCGGCGAGCGCGCGTGGATCCACCGAGGTGAGCTCGAGCGGCACGCTGCCGTCGTGCGCGAGGCGGCGCAGGTCGCGGACGTAGCGGTGGAGCTTGGGCAGGTGCGACTCGGCGGCGCTGCGCAGCAGATCGCGCGCGGCCTCCTCGTCGGGCCGCTGCAGCACGAGGTCGCACGCGCCGCGCACCGATTCGATCGGCGTCTGCAGATCGTGCGCGAGCCCCGCGGCGACGCGCGCGAACGTCGACAGGCGCTCCTTCGATTTGATCTCGTTCTGCAGGCGCAGGAGCTCGTCGGTCATCTGGTTGAGCGACGCCGCGAGCTGCTTCATCTCGGACACGCGCGGCACCACGCGCACCCGCGATTCCATGTTTCCCCTTCCGACCTCGGTGACGTGGGCGCGCATCGCCTCGATCCAGCGGATGAGCGGCTGCCCCACGAACGTGCCGGCTGCGAGCGCGAGCGCGAGCGCAACCACGAATACGATATAAAGGTCGTGGCGCATCTGCGTCGCGCCGAGGAAGGCTTCGGCCACCGGCTGCTCGACGATCACCGTCCAATCGACGTCTTTCACGTTGGCGGCCAATGCAATGACCTCTCGGCCCTGGCTGTCGTGATACCGGATGCCGGCGTGAGCTGCCCCACGAATCTGGGCTGCGAATGCGTCCTTTTGCCGGAGAAACACTCTCCTGCTCTCCTCTGGATCACCATGAGCAATGAGCGTGCCATCTGCCGTCACGAGCCGGGCGAACCCGGTCTGGCCCACCCGGATATCCTTCACGGTGTCCCAGATCGCGACCATGTCGACCTGGGCGACGGCGGCGCCGATCGTGTCCCCGGCCATCTCGAGGGGGACTCCGAACGTCATCATCGGCGCGAAGTCCTCGGTAAGCTTGACGTCGCTGAGGTACACCTTGCCGGAAAGCGCCTCATCGATTGCGCGTTCGCCGCACCGCGACTTGAGCGCGGTGTCGAGGCGCGCCGTCGCGACCTCCTGGCAACCGGAGGCCGCCACGACCTCGAGCGTACGGATGTGCGGAAACGAGATGAGATAATTCTTCAGGATCCTTTTCTTCTGTTCGGGCGAGAGATGCATCGAGCTGGACAGGGAGTTGCCGAGCGTTCGAATGAGCTCGACCTGCGACCGGACATAGAGCCGCAGCGTCTCCGACGCGCGCTCGGCGACGCGCTGGTTGCCCGTCTGCACCTCGTTCAGCGCCGTGGACGCCGATCGCCGCACCCCCGCCACCATCGCGGCGGTGAGCGGCACGACGCCCACGACCGCCAGGACCAAGGCACCGAAATTCCGGAGTTTCATTCCGTTTCGCCGGGGGCGCACATATGCACGTCGCCCAACCACGAAAGGTCTACCAGGTTCGGCTTGATGCCGCAAAGCCGAGCGTCGGCCGCGACGACGTCGGGGATGCGGTAGATGGGCACTTCGAGAAAATCGCGGGCAATGATGTCGCGGACGCGTATGGCGTCGCCTGCGTCGATCGCGGCGTCGTACTCCGGGTTGGCGTAATGGGAGAAATTGATCGGGTCGCCGGACCGGTAAAGCCGCCACATCGACGGTTTGCTAAACCCGACGAAGAAGAGCAGCGCCTCGTATTCCCCCTTCTTCATCCGGTCGAAGATGGCGTCCGTGTCCATGAGCTCGAACGCGAACGGAATGCCGGCCCGTTGCAGGTTTGCCTCGAGGACTAGCGCCGCCCGGCGCATCTCGGCCTCCCCCACCACCGCGAGCACGCGAAACGGCGACGGGACCGTTTGGTCCGCGACCATCCGGGCGGCGGCGTCCGCGTCCTCCTGCCCCGGCGACGCCATGCTGTCGTCGTACCCGAGCGAGCGGACGACTGCCTTGCGATGGATGGCGAGGGCAACCGCCCGCCTGAGCTCGAGGGAGACGCGCGCCGTGTTGAACGTGAGGCCCGTCGCGGGGTTGAGCGCCACGGGGACCAGCTTGACGCTGGGGAGCGCCCGCAAGTAGCGGAGCTGGCTCTTGTTCGCGCCGGGTACGACGTCGACCTCGCGGGCGAGGAATCGGCGCCACTCCTCCTCACTGTCGCGGAAGGCCAGCGTCCTGATGCGCCTAATGCCCGTGCCACGCGTCCGCTCGAGCAGAAGCTGGGTCGGCGCATACGACGCGACGCGATAATCGCCGTCTTCGAGACAGAATTGCTCGGGAATCGCGTTGGGCTTGACCGTCGCCCGCAGCGAATCGTTCTCCACTGTCACGGAGACGAGGTCGCGGTGGCGGAGCTCGCGCGATAGCTCGTCGAGCGGTCGCGACGTCGCTGGCTTCCGTTTCAGCTCGAACGTGGTCGCGTCGATCTTGCGGAGATCGAACTCGCGTTCGACGGATGGGCACACGAGGTCTTGCAAGGCGACGCTCGTGCTCTGCCCGCTGGGGGGAACGATCGGGTCGAGCCCACGATGGGTGCTGACCCGAACTTCCTCGAGCTCGGGGGACGTGCGCTCGGACTCCGCGCACGCCACCACGCAGATCACAAAAACTGCCGGCGCGCGCCTCACGCGCCGATCATAACGGAAGATTCCCCTCCCGCTAGTCGTTCATGTAGATCGGAGTGCAGCCCTGGGGCGGGCTCAGCTTCTTCTTGCCCTTCACCACCGTCGTGTTCTTCTTCGTCGTCTGATTCGGCATGGTAACTCCTTCAGGCTGCGATCACGCGCAGCGCCTTGGAACGGCCGGGCGTCGCCGGTCGTTCCGGAATCGAAACCGGGGATGGTGGAAACAAGGCCAGTGCGGCCTCGGGGGTGTCAGACACTGCCAGCGCGTAGCGCCGCTTGATCAGCGAGTCGCTGTGGCGATCGTAAAAATCGATTTCGCAGTTCACGCCCTCGGTGCGGCCCTGGGCGATCCACAGCGCGGCCACGCAGCCGCCGGCGCATTCCGGCCGGTGCGAGCAGCTGCCGCACAGGCGCTGTGGGTTGATCGCGGCCAGACCGTCGTAGCGGGACGTCAGTCCGGTCGACACATGCCCGATCGCCCAGTCCATCTTGCCCAGGAAGCCGGGGCACTTGTAGAGATGGCCCTCGGGATCGATGGCGTAGTCGTGTCGCGAGTGGAAGCTGCACGGCCCGATGGCGCCGATGTCGCCGGGGTTGAAGCCGTTGCGCCGGATCTCGTCGCCCAATGCAATGATGAGGTCGGGGTGGGATCCGCTCCAGTGGCAGGCGCCGTAGCCGGCCTCGGTGTGGGCGCCGAGCGCGGCGAGAGCCGGCGAGAAGAAGATCTTGGAGCCCTGTCGCATGCCCGCTTCGCGCAGCTTCGTGAGCAGCGGTGCGAACCCGTGGACCGTGTTTTCCTGGTAGTTTCCGTTCAGGTTGATGCGGACGCGCCGCGACGCGGAGACCACGTTCGCGAAGATTCGAGCGAATGTGTCCTCGCCCTTCTTGGACACGCGGGTTATCGAATGTGTCGTTTCGTCCCCGTCGAGCGTGACCTGCGCGCCGATGAGGCCGAGCGGAACCCATCTCTCGACCAGTTCGGAGGACAGGAAATAACCGTTGGTGATCAAATGAAACCGAACAGTGATTCCCGCATGCTCCGTCCGGGTCCGGATGTCGGCAATGATTTGCTCGATTCGGTCCGGGTGGAGGAGCGGCTCGCCGCCCACGAAGTTCAGCCGGATCTCTCGCGCGCCGATCGCGAGCGCCCGGTCGGCCAGCCATGATGCCGTCGCGGCGCCCGTGGCCGCGTTCATCATACGCCCATTCAGTACGTCAGCCTGACAACAGTAAGTACAATCAAAGTTGCAGGCAAACGTGATGGACACGGTCGCCGTCACCTTGGTCGTGTCGGACCGGGTGCGCTCCATCCAAGCGCGGAACGCGCGCTCTTCGGCCGCGCGGCTTTCGACCAGTATTCCAACCGAATCGTCGAACAGGTCCGACAGCTCGGGTTCGATGAATTGTCGCTCGCTGTCATCGAGCATCCCCCCCGCGTCCGCCTTCTTCAGGAGCGCAAAGGTCGATGCATCGAGCGACGCGAATCCGCCGGAGAACGTGTTGTAGACGAGCGTCTGCCCGGGCTCAGGGTAGTCCACGACATACTGGTTGAACGCGGACAGCCGCATCTCCTCGCCGCAGCTTGCACCTCCCGCGCCATCTGACGCTATTTTTTTGTATGTGACATTTCGTCCCTTTAAAGCGAATGCCACAGCGATGCGGGAGATCCGATGGGCATTTGGTTGGCCGATGCGATACCAAACGATCGCATTTCTCGACGGAGAATCGTCGGTGGGCAAAATTTTGGCCGATCTCCCCGCCCGCGGTTTCTGGACCCTCGGACCGGCTCTTGGTAGGTTCGAGGCGTGCGGCTGGGTGCCATGCTGGTCCGCGATGGGCGGCTGACTCCGATGGAGGTCGACGCGGCTCTCTTGCAGCAGCGACGGATCGGGGGCCGATTGGGCACTGTTCTCGTCGAGATGGGGCTCGTGGATCTCGACACGCTGACGGTTTACCTGGGTCTAGATTTGGGAATCCCCATTGCCACTCGTGCAGCGCTAGAAAGGGCGAAGAAGGCCGCCGTCCGGGTGCTCACACCGGAGCTGGCGGAGCGATTCCTGTGCGTGCCGCTCGTCGTGCAGGACCGCCAGCTCATCGTCGCGATGCGCGATCCGCACGACCTCCTCGCGCTCGACGAGCTCGCGACGGCGACGGGCTATCAGATCATTCCGCGCATCGCTCCGGAGGTGCGCCTGTTCTACTACGTGGAGCGGTATTACGGCGTGCCACGCCCGGCGCGTTTTCGTGCGCTCTCCGACGCGCTTTCGGCGCGTCTCGCCGATGCGCTGGAGCCTCCGCCCCCACCTCTGCCGGGACTCCCCCCCCAGGTGCGCAACCCGATCGCGCCGCCGACGCTCCCGCTCACGCTCGACGACGACGACATCGTCATCGAGCCGGAGGAGCTCGACGAGGAGCGGGAAGCGGCGCCGCCTCCGCCGCCGGCGCGTCCCGCGTTGCCCCCGGCCGCCGAGACCGCGTCGCTCGACGAGGCGACGGCGCGGATGGCGGATGCGATGTCGCGCAGCGAGGTGGCGGACGCCATCATCGCGTACGTCAAAGGAAACTTCGAGGTCGGCGCGCTCCTGGTCGTGCGCGACGAGCTGGCGCTGGGCTGGCGCGGCGTGGGTCGGGGCGTCGATGCCGAGCGCGTCGAGACGCTGCTGATTCCCCTGGCGTCGCCGTCGATTTTCCGGACCGCCCTCGACGCGACGGACATGTACGTGGGCCCGGTCCCGTCGAGCCCGCTCCATCAGCACCTGTTCAAGGTCCTCCGCGCGCAGCCGCCGGAGCGCGCGGCGGTCCTGCCGATCCGGATTCGCGACCGAGTCGTGAATATGCTCTATGCGCACGGGGGCGCGATCGACGAGGCGGCGCTGCGCCATCTCGCCGAGGCGGCGGGCAACGCCTACGTGCGCCTCATTGCTCTCCAGAAGAAATCGGCGTGAGAGCAGATACGAGCAGGTCGTTTTCTTCCGCAGTTCCGACGGTGATGCGCAGGCATCCCGCGAGCGGCCCCGGGCGATCGAAGTTGCGGACGAGGATTCCATGCCCGAGGAGCCGACTCCAGACATCCGACGCCCGAGGGTGCCTCACGAGGAGCAGATTCGCGCGCGACGGGAAGACCTGGAGCCCGAGCCGCGCGAGCGCCGCGGCGAGGCGCTCGCGCTCGGCCACCACGCGCCGCGCGGCCTCGAGGAGGGTGCGCTTGTGGTGTGTCAGGAGCCAGGCGGCGGCAGCCTGGTTCAAAGCACCGACGTTGTAGGGCGGACGGATGCGCTCGAGCACCTCGGCGACGGCCGGGGGCGCGACGAGGAAACCGACCCGGAGCCCGGCGAGCCCGAGCTTGGACAGGGTTCGCATCACCACGAGATTCGGCGCGAGACGGGGGAGAAGGGTCTCGCCCGAGTAGTCGAAGTAGGCCTCGTCGGAGACGAACAGCGTGTCGGGGTGGCGCGCGCTGAGGCGAGCGACCTCGTCCATCGGCCACAGCGTTCCGGTGGGGTTGTTGGGGAGGGCGAAGAAGGCGAGGTTGGGGCGCTCGGCGGCGAGCGCGGCGTCGGTCGCGTCGACGTCGAGCGTGAAGTCGGATCGGAGCGGGATCTCGAGCGGGGCCACGCCGCGCGCCGCGCAGGCGATCCGGTAGTACACGAAGGACGGCCAGGGGAACGCCGCGCGCGCGGGGCGCGTCGAGGTCCGCGATCGCGAGAACGCGGTCAGGAGGAGCGCGATCATCTCGTCGGAGCCGTTGCCGAGGACGATCTGATCCGAGGGCACGCCCACGTCGCGCGCGACGACCTTGACGAGCGCCTCCGCGCGCGGGTCCGGATAACGATGGAGCGGCACCTCGGCGAGGTGCGCGCCCAGCGCCGCGGCCACGTCCGGCGGGAGCGGATGGGGGCTCTCGTTCGCGTCGAGCTTGATGCGGACGCCTGCCGGATGGGGGATGGCGTAGGCCGTAAGTCCCCGGATCGAATCGGGAATCATTTCCTTGGCGTTCATTGTTGCACCGCCTGCTCGCGCCGGCTCGGCGCTCCATGTCGCTCGGCTGCGCCTCGCTCCAGGGTCGCGTGAGTCCTCGCCGGCGCTCGCAGGCTCATGGCTTGGTCCGGATCGTCACCGAGCGCGCGTGCGCGGTGAGCCCCTCGGCCTCGGCGAGGCGGATGATGTCGTCGGCCTGGCTCGCGAGCGCGCCGGCGGTGTACTCGAGCACCGAGATGCGCTTCACGTAGTCGTACACCCCGAGCGGCGAGGCGAAGCGCGCCGCGCCGCCGGTGGGAAGCACGTGGTTCGGCCCGGCGAGGTAGTCCCCGGCGGCCTCGGGGGTGTGGGGGCCGACGAAGATCGCGCCCGCGTTGCGGATCCGATCGACGAAGCGGGCGGCATCGCGGATGTGGAGCCCGAGGTGCTCGGGCGCATACCGATCGGCCAGCAGGAGCGCTTCGTCGAGGTCGCGCGTCACGACCACGGCGCCGCGATCGGCGACGGCCTTCTCGGCGATCGCCCGGCGCGACAGCGCCGGCAGCTGCCGCGCGACGGCGTCGACGACGGCGTGGGCGAGCGCGGCGCTCGGCGTGACGAGGATGGGCGAGGCCAAGACGTCGTGCTCCGCCTGCGCCAAGAGATCGGCCGCGACCACCGCCGCGTCGGCGCTGTCGTCGGCGACGATGAGGACCTCCGTCGGCCCGGCGATGGAATCGATGTCGACATCGCCGAAGACGATCCGCTTGGCGGCGGCGACGTACGCGTTGCCGGGGCCGACGATCTTGTCGACGCGCGGCACGGTCGCGGTGCCGTAGGCGAGCGCGGCGACGGCCTGCGCGCCGCCGATCTCGAAGGCGCGGTCGACGCCGCAAAGGCGGGCGGCGCACAGCGTCTCGGGGGAGGCGCCCGGAGTCACCATCACGATGTCGCGCACGCCCGCCACGCGCGCCGGCACGGCCGTCATCACCACCGACGAGGGGTAGCGGGCGGTCCCGCCCGGGACGTAGAGGCCGACGCGGGCGAGCGGCTCGACGCGCAGGACGAGGCGAACGCCGTCCTCGTCGAGGTCGTAGCCGCCCTCGCGCTGCCGCTCGTGGAACGCCGCGACGCGGGCGACGGCGCGCGAAAGGGCCGCACGGACCGGCGGGGCCACCCGGTCGGCCTCGGCGTCCCAGCGCTCGCGGGGGATCTCGTACCCCAGGACGGGGTCGGGGGACCGCCCCTCGAACCGGGCCGTGTGCTCGGCCACCGCCGCGTCCCCGCGGGCGCGGACGTCGCCCACGATGGCGCGGGCGGCCGCCTCGATCTCGGCGGGAATCGCGTCGTTGCGCCGGAATCGCGCCTGGACGGGGCCCTGGTCGGCGGGGAGCGTGAAGATCCTCATGGATTCATCCTTGCGGAGGGGACATCCTACGATATAGTGCGCCGCGCAATGGCTGACTATCTGTTTACCTCGGAGTCGGTGACCGAGGGGCATCCCGACAAGGTGTGCGACCAGGTCTCCGACGCGATCCTCGACGCGATCATCGCCAGCGATCCGCATTGCCGGGTCGCGTGCGAGACGTTGACCAAGACGGGGCTGGTGGTGGTGGCCGGAGAGATCACGACGGACACCTACGTGGACATGCCGCGGATCGTGCGCGAAACGGTCCGCGACATCGGCTATTCCGACAGCTCGATGGGCTTCGACTACAAGACCTGCGCGGTCTTGACGGCGATCGAGCAGCAGTCGCCCGACATCGCCCGGGGCGTCGACCGCGGCCGGCCGGAGGAGCAGGGCGCCGGAGACCAGGGGATGATGTTCGGCTACGCGACCGACGAGTCGCGCGAGCTCATGCCCCGGCCGATCCAGCTCGCGCACAAGCTGGCTCGGCGACTCGCGGAGGTGCGGAAGAAGCAGCTCGAGGGCGTGGATTTTCTCCGCCCCGACGGCAAGAGCCAGGTGAGCGTCCGCTACGAGAACGATCGCCCGGTGGCGATCGAGGGCGTGGTGGTGTCGACGCAGCACTCGGAGGACGTCAAGAAGAAGACGCTCGACGAGGCGGTCCGCACGCTCGTCATCAACGCGTCGCTGCCCAGGGAGCTGGTGACGCCCAAGACCAAGTTCTGGATCAACCCGACCGGGCGCTTCGTCGTCGGCGGGCCGATGGGCGACTCGGGCCTGACCGGGCGGAAGATCATCGTCGACACCTACGGCGGGATGGGGCGCCACGGCGGCGGCGCGTTCTCCGGCAAGGACCCGAGCAAGGTCGACCGCTCGGCGGCGTACTACGCGCGCTACATCGCCAAGAACATCGTGGCCTCCGGGCTGGCGCGCCGCTGCGAGGTGCAGCTCGCCTACGCGATCGGCGTGGCCGAGCCGATGTCGCTGCTGGTGAACACGTTCGGCACGGGCACCATCGCCGACGAGAAGATCTCGCGCGCGGTGCGCCAGACGTTCGACTGCCGCCCGGGCATGATCATCCGCGAGCTCGACCTGCTCAAGCCGATCTACCGGTCGACCGCGGCGTACGGCCATTTCGGCCGGTCGGAGTTCCGCTGGGAGCAGACCGATCGCGCCGAGGCGCTCGCCGACGCCGCGCACAGCGGCAACGGCCTCGGCGCCGCGGCCCACGCCAAGAAGCCGGCGGCGCGTCCCGTGGTGTCGGCGCGGTAGCGTCCTACCGCAGCAGCACGAAATCCCCGTAATCCGCCACGACCTCCGTGTTCGTCTGATCCCCGTCGGTCATGATGCCGACGCCGACGAAGTCGGGCACGTCGACCTTTGGGTTGCCGTCCTCGAAATGGCGCCGGAACTCCGCCTTGAGGTCGAGCTCCTCGTCTTTCCAGTCGCCGATCGGCGGCCCCGACTCGAGGATGATCTTGTCCCGCGCGACGAACGCCGAGCGCTTCCGGTCGCAGACGGCGCCCTTTTGCCCGACGGTG
>DATFWE010000049.1:0-25458 GCA_035259575.1 Haliangiales bacterium | reverse complement strand
CCACATCCATCATCCCGGCTATCGCGCGTACTGGCGTGAGTTCATCCGCGACGTCGTGCACGACGGCGCCGACCCGGCGACGTGGGGGACGCAGGATGTGCTCGTGGCCGTCCGCGCCGACCCGCGGGCGCCGCTGGCGATCGGCGTGGACCGGGTCAAGGCGGAGCTCGCCGGGATGCCCGGGGAACGCTGGTGGTGCCTGTCGGTCGCCGACGCGGTGGAGGTGAACCGCCGCGGCGAGGACGAATGGTGGGGCGCGCCCGGGGTGCTGGTGCGGGGCGTGCCGTACTGGTGGCAGACGGGACGGCCGTGGGCGATGGCGCTTACCGTGGCCGGCGCGCTCGTGGGCCACGCCGTCGGCCCCGTGCGCGCGGTGCCGGAGCATCGCTTCGACGTGGCGCTGCGCCGCTGGATCGCGCTGCGGGCCTCGTGGTGGGCGAGACGGGCGGGCGTCGACCTCGCCGCGGCCGACGTCGACCAGCTGGCGGCCGCCATCGGCGTCGCGCGCTCGCCGGTGTCGCGCGACGCGACGCTCGCGCTGGCGGCGCTGCTGCGCGAGGCGCGCGCGCCGTTCGACCCGCGCACCCAGGTGCGCGGCTTCGTCGGTCCCGACCGCTGGTACCGCGGCTGGGAGTGACGCGCTCTTCTGGGGGCGCTACCGCTGCAGCCCCTCGGCCCGCTTCGCGTACAGCGCGTAGCCCATCCGCCGCGCCTCCGCCGTCACCGTCGCGAGCGCCTCGTCCGCGCTGCGCCCGGCCGCGCGCGCGGCCGCGATCGCGCCCAGGCGCATGTCGAGCGCCAGCTCGGCGTAGCGCGCGGCCTCCGCCTCGTCCGCTCCCTCGCCCAGCACCTTGTCCGCCGTGCGATCCTTCTTGGCCAGGAGCACGTAGCCGCGCGCGCGGGCGACGGTGAGCTTGGCGTGCCGGCTCTCCGTCGCCGCCGCGGCGCGCGTCGCGTGCGCCAGCGCCTCCTCGGCGCCGGCGAGGTTCCCCTGCGCCAGCCGCGCGCGCGCGACCGACGCCGCGGCGAGCGCCTCCTCCTCGCGCAGCTTCCACCCCTCGGCCTTGTCGAGGACGACGCGCGCCGCCGCCTCCGCCGCCTCCGGCTTGCCCTCGGCGAGCTCGAGCTCGGCGATCGCCAGGCGCGCCCGCTCCGCCTCGACGCGCTCCCCGATCGCCACGCGCGTCGCCAGGCACTCCGACAGCGCCTGCCGCGCGCCTCGCAGGTCGCCCTGCGCCCGCCGCAGCTCCCCTAGGTAATAAAGGAGGTACGCCGTGTTGTGCTTGGGCGCCACCAGCCGGAACCCGAGCAGCAGCTGGTCGTAGATCGGCTCGGCGCGCGCGAGATCGCCCTCGAACCCGAGCACCACCGCCACGCCGAGCTTTCCCAGCGCGTCCCAGTAGACGCTGCCGATCTCCTTGGCCGCGAGCGACGACTGCTCGTACTGGCTGCGCGCCTCCTCGAGATCGCCGCGACCGAGCGCGGCGCGCGCCAGCACGTGCCGCGCGGGTGGGATGCGCCGCCGGCTGCCCACCTCGGCGGCGATCTTCAACGCCTCCTCGGCGCTCTGCCGGGCGGCGTCGTGCCGGCCGAGCTCCTGCTCGATGAAGCCGCGCGTGGTGCTCGTGCCCGCCACGCCGTCGCGGTCCCCGACGGTGAAGGCGAGCTGGCGCGCGTCCTCCGCCCGCTGCAGCGCGGCCTCGTACTCGCCCTGGAACCACAGCGCGATCGCCTGGCTGTGGCGCGCGTCGCCGACCATGCTCAGCGCGCCGCGCGCCTCGCCCGCCCGCGCCAGCGCCTCGGCCTCGGCCAGGACCGACGCATAGTCCTGCCGCCCCATCGCCGCCTGGACCAGCACGAGGTGCAGGCGCGGATCGTCGGCCGACCCGCGGATGCCCTTCACCTTGGCGACGGTCTGCATGCCGCGCTCGAAGTCGCCGGCGGAGAACTGCACCGACGCGAGACGCATCCCGTACTCGGGGTTGTCGGGCGCGACGACGAACAGCTCCTCGTACGCCTTGCGGGCGCGGTCGAGGTTGCGCGCCGCGCTGAAATAGCTGCCCTCGATCCACAGCCGTTCTTCCCGCGGCAGATTCGCCGACAGTTCGAACGCCTTCTTGTACGCCGCCTCGGCGCGCTCCTCGTAGCCGATGTAGTCGAACGCCTCGCCGAGCGCGGCGTAGGCCTGCGGGAACCCCGGCTCGATCGCCAGCGCCTTCTCCAGGTGGTCGCGCGCATTGCGCATGTCGAATAGGCGCAGCCGCGCCAGGCCCGCGGCGTACTCCTTGGCCGCCTCGCCGCTCCGCGGCATCGCGGAGTTCACGAGCGCCACCTCTCCCTCGGGCGGCGCGCCCACGCTCAGCTTCTCGCGCAGCTTCGCGCCCAGGCGCGCGACCAGCGCGGCCAGATCCTTCTCCTCGGCGGTGTCCCCCGCCTGCGCGAGCGTCTCGCCGCCGGCGCTCTGCAGGCGCACGTCGACGCGCACCTTGTCCCCCAGCATCACGTACGACCCGAGAAGCACGTAGTCGGCGCCGACATGCTTCTGGATCTTGGCCAGCGTGTCCGGCGCGAAGCTGTCCGCGTCCTCGAGCTTGAGGTCGCGCTTCATCCGGGCCACGCTCTCCCCCGCGACCGGCCGCAGGCCGCCGGCGGCGCCGAGCTCGGTCGTCATCATCTCCGCAAGTGCGGTGCCCACCCAGGCGACGTCCTCGCGCCCGGTCACGTTCTTGAATCCGAGCAGCGCCACCGCCGGGCGGGTCTCGCGCGCCGTCGCGGTGGTGCGCCCCGCCGGCCACGCCAGCCACACGCCGAAAACGGCGACCGCCGCCGCGGCGGCCAGCCCCAGCGCCAGCCACGGCCGCCGGCGGCGCGGCGGCGGCGCCTCGAGCGCATCGCGGAACGCGACCACGCCGGGGAACCGTCGGGCCGGCTCGCGCTCGAGGCAGCGCAGGATCGCGTCCTCCCAGCGGGCGTCGAGGTCGGGCGCGAACCGGCGCGGCGGCGGGGGCAGCTCCTTCAGCCGCTTCACCGCCACGCTCATCGCCGAATCGCCCTCGAACGGGACGCGCCCGGTCACCATCTCGTAGACGACGATGCCGAGCGAGTACACGTCGGAGGCGACGGTCGTCTCCTCGCCCTCGACCTGCTCCGGCGCCATGTACGCCGGGCTCCCCATCATCGCCAGCCGATCGGCGGTGACGTTCGTCGCGAACGGGTCGCCGGCGGTGCCGCGCGCCAGGCCGAAATCGGTCACCACCACCCTCGTCTTCCACGGGGGCGGCTGCGACCCCTCGCCGTCCCCCCGCCCGGCGGAGCCCGACGGGTCCCCCCCCACCAGCATCACGTTCGCGCTCTTGAAGTCGCGGTGGATGATCCCCTCGCGGTGCGCCGCCTCAAGCGCGGCGATCATCTGCCGCACCAGCGGCAGCGCCTCCGCCGGCGCCATCTTCCCCTTCTCGCGCAGGCGCTGCGCCAGCGTGTCCCCGCCGAGAAGCTCCATGGTGAAGAACGTCACGTCCCTCGTGCCGTGGTGCACGCCCAGGTCGAAGATGCGGCAGACGTTGACGTGGGTGATCCGCCGCGCCAGCAGGATCTCGCGTTTGAACCGCTCGAGGATGCGCGCGTCCTCGGCGAGGTCCGGGCGCAGCGTCTTCAGCGCCACGCGCGACTTGAGCTCGGTGTCCTCCGCCTCGTAGACTTCGCCCATCCCGCCGAACGCGATGAACCGCTCGACGCGGTACCGCCCCGCGACCATCTCGCCGGGGACGAACGTCGGCTCCTGGTCGAACAGGGGTCCCCGTGGTGCGGTCCTCCCCGCCTCCGACACCTGGGGCGGGAGCACCGTCCGCGTGCGGTCATCCGCCGCCACAACGATCATTTTGTCACGAAGACCGGGTCAAGTCTTCGATCAACCGGGCGACGAGCGCCGTCCAGCCCGTCTGATGGCTCGCCCCCAGCCCCCGACCGGTGTCTCCGTGGAAATATTCATGAAACAATAATTCCGGAAAGCGCGTCCCCGCAAGCGCCGGACGCGACCCGAGGAACAGCGACACCACCCGCTGGGCGAGCTCGTGCGCCGCCCGGTCGAGCGTGACGCGCCGCCCCGATCCCGTCGGCAGCTCGACGGTGAGCGTGTCCCCGTAGAAGTGGGAGTACCGCTCCAGGGCCTCGATGAGGAGGTAGTTCATCGGCACCCAGATCGGCCCGCGCCAGTTGGAGTTTCCGCCGAACAGGCCGGACGTCGACTCCGCCGGGTCGTAGCGCACCTCCGCGCCGTCGAAGCGGAACGGTCGGTCCCGGTATGCGCGCGACAGCGAGCGGATGCCGTGGGGCGACAGGAACTCGTTCTCGTCGAGGACGTAGCGGAGCACGCGCTCGAGCCGCTCGCGCGACGGGATGGCGAGGATGCGCTTGGCGTTGCCGCCGTGCTCCATGTAGGCGATGTGCTGGGCGAGGTCCCGCCGGTTGTCGAGGAACCAGCGCATCCGCCGCCGGAACCCGGGCAGATGCTCGATGACCTCGTCGTCGAGCACCTCCACCGCCATGAGCGGCGTGAGCCCGACCATGGAGCGGATGCGCATCGGCACCACGCGCCCGCCGACGCGCAGGCGATCGTAGTAAAAGCCGTCCTCCTCGTCCCACAGCCCCGCGCCGCCGAGCCGGTTCATCGCGTCGGCGATGGCCACGAAGTGCTCGAAGAACTTGGACGCCATGTCCTCGTAGGCGGGGTCCTCGCCCGCGAGCTCGAGCGCGATCGACAGCATGGTCGCGCAATAGAACGCCATCCAGGCGGTGCCGTCGGCCTGCTCGAGCCACATCCCCGTCGGCAGCGGCTGGGAGCGGTCGAACACGCCCACGTTGTCGAGGCCGAGGAACCCGCCGGAGAACAGGTTCTCGCCGGTCACGTCCTTGCGGTTCACCCACCAGGTGAAGTTCAGGACCAGCTTCTGGAACACGCGCGCCAGGAACGCGCGGTCGCGCTCGCGCCGGCGCCCCGTCATCTTGTACACGCGCCAGGCCGCCCAGGCGTGCACGGGCGGGTTCACGTCGGAGAACGCCCACTCGTAGGCCGGGATCTGGCCGTTGGGGTGCATGTACCACTCGCGCAGGAACAGGACGAGCTGATCCTTGGCGAAGTCGGGGTCGACGCGGGCGAACGCGATGGTGTGGAACGCGAGGTCCCAGGCGGCGAACCACGGATACTCCCACTTGTCCGGCATGGAGATGACGTCGCGGTTGTAGAGGTGCATCCACTCGCGGTTGCGCGCGCGGCCGGCCGGCGGGGGCGGCTGGGCCGGATCGCCCTCGAGCCAGTCCCTCGGGATGAAGTGGTAGAACTGCTTGGACCACAGGAGCCCGGCGTAGGCGGCGCGCGCCACGGCCTGGGGCTCCTCGCGCAGGCCGTGGGGCAGGCGATCCGCGTAGAACAGATCGGCCTCGCGGCGCCGCTCGTCGAGGATCCGCTCGAACGCCTCGCCGAACGGCTCGCCCGGCGCCTCGTCCTCGCCATACAGGCGCACGTGCAGCGAGCGCTCGCTCCCCGGCGGAAGCAGCCAGCGATGAATGAACGCCGCCTTGGTGCCGACGCGCGCCGGGTTCACCGCGTCGCGCCGCCCCCCGACGACGTAGTCGTGGAACGCGTCCTTGACGTGGCGCGACGTGCCGGCGGTGCCGAACACGCGCCGGACGTTCGTCTCGTTGTCGGTGAACACGACCTCGTCCGCCGCCTCGGCGAGCCAGCGGAAGCGCCCGAGGTTCCAGTGGTCGGCGTCGACGCCGCCGTCGCGGAAGGCCAGCGCCGGACGCGGCCAGTAGCTCTCGCCGGTCCGGCCCCACGCCCAGGTGTTGCGGAACCACAGGGTGGGCAGGAGCGTGAGCGCCGCCGCCTCCGGCCCGCGGTTCTTCGCGGTCACGCGGACGAGGATGTCGTTCGGCGTCCGCTTGGCGTACTCGACGGTGACGTCGAAGAAGCGATCGCCGTCGAAGACGCCGGTGTCCTCGAGCTCGTACTCCGGGTCGCGCTTGCCGCGCCGCCGCGACTCCTCGACGAGCCGGGCGTAGGGGAACGCCGCCTGGGGGTAGCGGTACAGGGCGCGCGCGTAGGAGTGCGTCGGGGTGGAGTCCAGGTAGTAGTAGAGCTCCTTGGGATCCTCGCCGTGGTTTCCCTCGTTGCCGGAAAGGCCGTAGAGGCGCTCCTTGAGGATCGGGTCGCGGCCGTTCCACAGGGCGAGCGCGAAGCACAGCCGCCCCTCGCGGTCGCACCAGCCGAGGAGCCCGTCCTCGCCCCAGCGATAGACGCGGCTGCGCGCGTGCTCGTGCGGGAAGTACTCCCACGCCGTCCCTCCGGCGGAGTAGTCCTCGCGCACGGTGCCCCACTGACGCTCGCTCAGGTACGGCCCCCACCGCTTCCAGTTTTTCTCGCGGTGGAGGTCCTCGTCGAGACGAAGCGATTCGGGGTCGGGGTGGCGCATTCACCGCCACTCCGGAGCTCGGGCGGCGAAAAGGATCGGGACCGCTGCCATTCGCGGGTATAGTACCCTCCCGACCGATGGGGAATCTCCGGGTTTGCGTCGCCGCGGCAATCGTAGTGAGCGCCTGCGGGCCCTCGGGGTCGGTCCTGGATTTCGACGCCGGCGCGGACGGCGGACGCATCGACGCGCCCGACAAGTGCCCGCCCACGCCGCCGCCGATGTGCGACGTGTTCCTGTCGTGCGGCTGCGCCCCGGGGCAGAAATGCACGTCGGCCCAGGTGGGCCTCGGCTGCATGAACGCGGGGTCGAAACAGGTCGGCCAGGACTGCGCCAACGACACCGAGTGCGCGCCCGGAACCGTGTGCCTGCTCTACGGCGGCACCACGACCTGCCTCCAGTACTGCGACGTCCTCCACGAGTGCAAGCAGGGCAACACGGCCTGCTACGTGGGCGTGAACGATCGCGAGGTTCCGCCGGTGGTCGTCGCGACCGTCTGCGGCCCGACCTGCTCTCTCCTCGACCAGGACTGCCATATCGTGGGGCAGGCGTGCTACCCGTCGCCCGACGTCTACCCGGTCGCGGAGCGCGGCACGTGCCGCCCGAGCGGCGCGGGCGTCCAGGGAGATGCCTGCACCGGCTCGTCGATGTGCGCCGCGGGGTATCTGTGCGTGAAGCCCAGTAACTCCACCACGGCCATCTGTGCAAAGATGTGCGACCGTCTGGACGGGGTGCCGGGCTGCGGCACCGGTACGTCCTGCATGCACCTGTCGGACAACACGCAAACCGGGATATGCTTGCCGCCACCGTGAGAAGGACAACCATGAGAACGACGCGCGTTCTGGTCCTCGTACCCCTGTTCGCCATCGCGTGCGGCCCCGCTGCCATCGAGCACTCGGGCTATCCCGACGGCGAGAACCAACCCTGGAACAAGAACAAAAAGGTCCAGCTCGACGAGCGCTATGAGGCCAAGGTCGACGGGACGGCCTCGTATCCCAAGCGAGAGCGCGCGAAGTGGTACGCGATCGATCTCCCCTCCGAAGGGAAGATGACGGCGACGCTGTCGATCGACCCGCGCGTGCCCGGGGCGGACCTCGGCATGGAGATCCTCGACGCGGGCTTCAACGTCGTGTCGAAGGACGTCGACGACGAGCTCCAGCCCAAGAAGGAGCGCGTCGCCGACAACGTGACGGGCGGCAAGGCGTACGTCCACATCTACACGCTCAAGCGGCCCGACGAGGCGGATTACACCCTGCGCGTCAAGTTCGCGCCGTCGCTGACCGCCGTGCCCACCAAACCGGACGTCGGGCCGACGGAGGAGATCGCGAATCTGCCGGACCTGCCGCTGGTGCCGCCGGTGGATCCCAAGAAGAGGCCTCCGCGCCCGCCGCGCCACGAGGAGACGAAACCCGAGCCGAAGCCCAAGGAGGTCAAGGGCGTCGCCGCGACGATCGTCGAGTTTGGGACCAAGGAAGGCAAGGTCCGCATCGTCATCAACAAGGGCTCCGAGCAGGGCGTCGACGCCGGCTGGCGCGGCTTCATCCTCTCCGCCAAGACGAAGGCCAAGATCGAGAACTCGGAGTTCACGGTGTCGAAGGTCAAGGCCACGGAGAGCGAGGCCTTGGTGGGCGTGGGCATGGACATCGTGCAGCAGAACCGCGGCGTGATGCTTCTCAAGCCGGCGGAATAACTCGCTTAACAGCGGAGGGTGGGCTTCATGCACAGAGGCATCGCGGCAGCGCTCGTGGGCTCGGCCTTGCTCGCATCGGGGTGTCCGTCGACGATCAGCCAGGACGCGAAGTCCGGCAAGGACGCGCGCGCCACGGGCGCCAAGAACATCCCGATCGGCGACGACGGGGAAGGGTCGGCGAAGGACGTGGTGACGTACCCCGGCGGCGACCGCGTCGACTGGAAATCCTTCGAGATCAAGCAGCCGAAGGACGTCACCGTCTCGGTGAAGTGGAAGCCGCCGCGCGACGGCCTCGACGTCGCATTCAACGTTCTCGACGGCGGATACAACGTCCTCGTGCGCGCCAAGCCCTCGCCGGGCACGGGGAAGACGAAGAAGGAAGTCGACGTGAAGGGGGCTAACCCGGGCAAGTACTTCGTGCAGATCTACGCGCCGGAGCGCGGGGACGCCGCGGAGTACACGGTCGAGGTGAGCGTGCGCGAGGTGGCGAAGGTGGACACCGGCAACATGCCGCCGGTGCCCGATCCGCCGCGACTGGCGATGCTCCCGCCGCCGCCCTGCCCGCCGGGGACGCCGCCCGACAAGTGCGCCGGGCCGCCTCCGCCGCCGTGCCCGCCCGGCGCCGCCGCGAACACCGCGTGCGCCTGCATGCCGGGCAACACGCCGCCGCCGTGCCCGCCGCCCCCGCCGATCTGCGCGGCGAACGCGCCGCAGGGCACGCCCTGCGTGTGCGATAAAGAAGGCACCATACCTCCTCCCTGCCCGGTCGCGCCGGTGACCGTCTACGCCGCCATCTCGGAGCGTAGCATCAGCGGCCAAGGTCTCAACATCACGCTGAACCGGGGCACGGGGGCGAAGGTCGCCAAGGGATGCCCCGGCGTGGTGCTGCGCGGGACCAAGGGCGAGAAAGAGCTTTCAAACAGCACGTTTACAATTACAGACGTGACGGAACGTGAAAGCCGTGGGACTATTCCCAAGATGACGCTCGATGAGCTGGGCACCAATACGCGCGCCAAGCTCGTGTGTCCCCAGAAGTAATCGAGCCAAGCGAGCCTCGGAATGGTGCACAACCGACCGCCCGACCCCTTGATCGGAAAGCTGCTCGCGGACCGGTTCGAGATCCTCGATCGCATCGGCGAGGGGGGTATGGGCGTCGTCTACCGCGCCCGCCAGGTGTCGGTGGATCGGGTCGTCGCCATCAAGGTCCTGAACGCCCAGGTCGCGCAGGATCCGCAGTGGGTGCACAGGTTTATCAACGAGGCCAAGGCTTGCTCCAAGCTCCAGCACCCGAACACCGTCCGGCTGATCGATTTCGGGCAGACCCGCGACGGGCTCCTGTTCATGGCGATGGAGTTCCTGGACGGCATGTCCCTGCGGACGGCGATCGACCGGGGCGGCCGCATGGCCCCCGCGCGCGTCCTCAAGATCATCATGCAGTGCTGCCAGTCGCTGGCGGAAGCGCACGGGGTCGGCATCATTCACCGCGACATCAAGCCGGACAACCTGTTCCTGGTGACGCTGGCGGGGCAGCCGGATTTCGTGAAGGTGCTGGACTTCTCCGTCGCCAAGCTCAAGCAGGCGGCGGGCAGCGCGATGCAGACGCAGGCGGGCGTCGTGTTCGGCACGCCGAACTACATGTCGCCGGAGCAGGGGCGCGGCCTGCCGCTCGACGCGCGTTCGGACATCTACGCGCTCGGCGTCGTGGCCTACGAGATGCTGATGGGGCGCCCGCCGTTCTCCTCGCAGAATCCCATGGAGGTGCTCGCCGCGCACGTGCGTAGCCCCGTACCGCCGCTCGTGGGGGTGCCCGAGCGCGTGGCCCACGTCGTGTTGAAGGCGCTGGCCAAGGAACCGGCGCAGCGGCAGCAGACCGTCGAGGTGCTCGAGCAGGAGTGCTCGATCGTGCTGGCGGAGCTGTCCGGCGGGGTGCAAGTGCCGGCGCGGATGTCGCGGGACGTGCCGGCCCAGATGCCCCCGATGCCGCCGATGCCGATGCCTCCGCCGCAGCGCCCGGGGTATCCGCCCGGCGGGCAGGGCATGGGCCCGCCGCCGCCGGCGCCCGGCCTCGACCCGATGAAGACGATGATCGCGCCGGGCCCAGGGATGCCCATGCCGATGCCCATGCCGATGCCGCAGCCCCAGCAAGCGCGGCCGCCCATGCAGCCGATGCCGCCCCCGCCGATGCAACACCATCCGCAGGTGCCGGGGCACGGGCAGAGCGCGCAGGGCACGGTGCTGCTCCAGCCCACCGACGGTGTGGTGTCGTTCGCGAAGCAGTCGGGTAGGGTCGCGGCCCAGTCGGCCGGCGGCGCGTCGATGGCGTTCTGGATCGTGTGCATCGTGTGCGGGATCGGGATCGGCGTCGTCGCCTATCTCATCGTGTCGAACGTCTGATGCGCGCGCTGCTGTTTCTGGGCACGGTCGAGCGGTCGTTCCCGATCCCGGATGACGCGCCGGACAATCTGGCGGAGAACGCGCCCCAGGCGCTGCTGCGCGATCTCCACCGGCCGGACAAGCGCTTCAAGGTGAGCCCGTTCGACTTCGTGCGCGTGCACTTCAAGTCGGAGCACGACCGGCACACCGACGACATCAAGCGAGCGGTCGCGACGGACTACCGCGTGAACCCCGTCGCGCTGGTCCAGACGTGGGCGAGCGTGCGCGACAGCCGTCGCGAGCTGCGTCGGATCCTCCGCTCCGACTGGACGAAGGCGCCCAAGCTTGCGTCGGCGGTCGAGTCGCACGTGCCCAATCCGCTCGAGCTCGCCAAGTTCTTCGACGTCTGAGCTCAGACGATCTCGAACGGGCACGCCGCCGGGGCCTCGTACGCGGCGGTGCGCGCGGCCAGATCGGCGGCGTCGGCGAAGACGAAATCGGGGCGCGCCTGGTAGACGCACGCGCGGAACTCGCGCCCCGCCGTCACGTCGGGCTTCTTGGGGCAGGGGCCGAAGCCGAGGATGCGCGCGCTCACGTAGCAGTCGAGGTGGAGCCGGCGGTGGAGCTGCGCGTCGAGGAGCGGGCGAATCCGCGCCAGGAAGCGCAGCCAGAACGCGCGGTCGCACCACGGCGGCGGCGGCTTGAGGCCGTTCAGGCCGATGAACGCGAACGCGGGCTCGGCGACGAGCTCGGCGAGGAGACCGCGGGCGAGGCGATCGGCGAACTCGCGCGACACCAGCGAGACCAGGCCCACGACCTCGAGCCCGGCGGGGAGGAACGCGCGGCGGAGGACGCGGCGAAGCGACGCCACGTCGACGGACCCTTTGCCCGGCGCCTTTGCAGGATCGATGGACAGATTGAGCGTGCGGCAGCCGTCGAGGATCCACGAATCGCGGGCGACGACGGCCGGCGTCGTGGTGATCGCGACGGGGATCCCGCGGCGGGCGGCGGCGGCCTTGACCGCGTCGAGCGACGCGCGCCAGCGGGATGCCGGCTCGCTCAGCGCGACGGCCACGCCCGTCGCCGGCGCGGCGGCCACGACGGCGGCGGCGACGTCGGGATCCATCTCGTCGTTCTCGTCGCCTGGGCTTGCAGCCGGCCGGGCGCCCAGGTAGCAAAACGAGCACCCGACCCGACACGGTCGCCCCTCGAGGTGGAGCCCCAAAGTCCCTAGCGTTGACATCGGCTACCCCGAAATCGTAGCGTGAAGGCGGCGCTTCATCCTATGTCTTTTCGCCTGGAGCACGCCGGGGTTTCGGATACGGGTCTGCAGCGGACCCACAACGAGGACTCCATCCTCATGATGCCGGACCACGGGCTGTTCGTCATCTGCGACGGAATGGGGGGCCACGCGTCCGGCGCCGTCGCGTCGACCCTTGCGGTCCAGGCGATCGCGGAGTGCTTCCAGGCCGGGCGGTGGGAGCCGCCGGAGGAGCCGCTGGTGACGGCGATCCTCAAGGCGAACACGGCGGTGCACCAGCGCTCCACGTCGGATCCCCAGTGCCACAACATGGGGACGACGGTGGTGGGCGTGCGCGTCGACGGCGACAGCGTGCACCTGTGCCACGTGGGGGACTCGCGCATCTACCTCCTGCGCGGCGAGGAGCTGCAGCAGGTCACGCGCGACCATTCGCTGATCAATCTCTACGCCGACCGACCCGAGTACATCGGCAAGCTGGGGCCCGCGCACTCCAACATCATCGTGCGCGCGGTCGGGCTGCACGAGCACGTCGAGGTGGAGCACAACACGCTGCCGCTCCAGCCGAACGATCTCTATCTCCTGTGCTCCGACGGGCTGATCGACATGGTCGACGACTGGATGGTGCGGGAGATGGTCACGTCCGGCGACGACATCGACACGGTGGTCGCGAACCTGATCCGCGCGGCGAACGCCAACGGCGGGTCCGACAACGTGTCGGTGATCCTGGTGCGCGCGCTGGGGGCCTGACGACCGGCCCTACCTGGGCTGGAAGAACCAGAAGTGGAACATGTTCACGTCGCGGCCCGCCGTGAGCGCAACCTGCCTGATCGTCAACGTCGCCTCCGTGACGAACTCCGGCTTCACCAGGAACGGCCAGTTGCGCCAGCGGTAGGTGCGGTCGACGCCGGCCATCGACGCCTTGCCCACCGGTTTGTTGTTGGCGAAGAACTCGAGCTCGTAATCGCCGTAGACGTAGTCCATCCGGCGGATGATCATGACCGGCTTTCCCGGCGTCACGTTGAGGATCTTGTAGGTGGCGTAGCCGCCGACGTGGGCGCGTCCCCGGTCCTCCACCTCGGTCCCGTCGGGATACTTCTGCTTCTGGTTGGTTCGGTACGTGTCCTTGGCGTCGTTGACGGCGAAGGCGTGCTTCTCCTCGACCTCCCTGTCGAGGAGCTCGATCTGGTCGATGAGCAGCCACTGCTGGCCGTTCGCGAGGGTGATGACGTTGGGGATGACCGACAGGGTCTTCACGAACTCGACCGCGTTGACGTCGGGCACGGCGGTCGATCCAATCGACGGCGCCGCCGGAGCCGCCTCCGCCTGGCGCCTCGGCTGCGGCGGCGGCGCGGCCGCTTGCCCGGTGATCGCGTTCGCCGCGTTGTCGGTGGCCTTGCTCTGGTAGGCGAGCAGGTTCATGAGCGCTTCCATGTTGTTCTTCCGCTCGCCGATGAGGCCGCGCAGGATCTCCATGTTGCTCTGGAAGTCCATGAAGTCCTTCTTGGCGGCGATGCTGGGATGGTTGGCGGCGACGTCGGCGCTGAGCTCCGCCTCGGTGTCGACGACGATGCCGACCACGTCGAAGATGTTGCGCATGTCGATCAGGTCGCAGGCCGCCAGCATCTGGGCGGCGCTCGCCACCTCGTAGACGTCGTGCCCCCACTGGACGCCGGCGCGCGCGAACTCCACGGCGTACTTGCGGACGGCCATCAGCGCGGTGTAGAGGCGCTGCTTGAGCATCGGGGACAGCGTCGAGCCGGCCGTGCCCGCCAGCGGGCGGTACCGCATGTCGATCTCGTTGGCGCGCGGATCGTTCGGGTCGCGCGGGTCGCGGATGCGCGTCGCGCCCTTTTCGAGGTACACGCGAGCCACCTCCAGCTCGCGCGAGATGTCCGGCTCGGTCTGCGATACCTCGACCCGGCACTGCTCCTGAATCCGGCGGTGGCCCTTGTACTCGACGTTCTCCTTGTAGGCGACGTAGTCGGTGAGCTCCTCGGCGAACCGCAGGACGAAGTAGATCGTCTGCGGCAGGCGGAACTCTTCCGGGTTGATGTTCTTGATGACGGCGTCCCACAGGATGAGGTCGTTTCCCTGGCCGTCGATGGCATAGCCCGGCTGGATCTCGACCGACAGATCGCCGCGGGCGCGGGCCACCACCCGGAGGTCGCCGCCCTGCCCGACGATCACGCCGGGCGCGTGGAGCAGCTTGTTGTGCAGCCGCCGCTTCTCCACGTGGTAGAGCTCGGCCTCGTTCCAGTCCTTCTCGGTGGTGAGGAACCCCTTGAAGAAGTTGATCCGCTTGAAGCCCTTCTGCTGTTCCTTGGCTGGCTTGCCGTTGCTCATGTCTATCGCCTTTTGGGTTGCCTACGTGGCGCTCCGGAGCGGACCCGGCCACCCGTTCTCCCGTGTCGCTTCCTCGTGAGACCCCTCGTCTTGCCTCCGCGCAACCATCGTGTGCGGCCGAGCGGCTTTCAATTTTCCAGCATGGAAGGATGTGCATCGGATGTCAACCGCCTGCGAGCGGCGGAGGGCCATGCCGGCGTTTCCGCGGAGACGTTTCATCGGGAAATCCGCCCCGCGGGCCACTCCCGGCTCCCACTCCCGCGTGGCGGTCCAGCTTCGTCGCCTGCCGACGTTTCCGCGGAAACGTCTCACCGAAATCCGCCCCCGGCGCGCCCCTCGCTTGAGCCGCCCCGCCCCGGTGGAAAGCGTTGGGTGGTGGCCGTGGGGGGAGGTGCGCCCCGACACGCGCATCTCGCGTCGCGGCCAGGGGGGGACCCCCGGGAGTTACCGCCCGGCCCGCGAAGCCGTCAGCAACGCCGCGAACGCATCGCTATACCGACCGAGCTTCGCATGGACTCTTGCCAGGCCCGCCGACGGCGCGCCGCTCCGCGGCATCAACCCCTCGCACTGCCGATACGCATCCTCCGCGCCGAAAAAATCGCCCGCCGCCGTGAGCACATCGCCGAGATGCAAAAGCAGCAGCGCGCGCGCGCTGTCCTTCGCGGCGCGCGGGAGCCCGGCGCGCAGCGCCTGCGCGGCACGCGGCATGTCGCCGATGCGCACCAGCGCGGCCGCGTAACCGATCCGGCCGGACACGAACCCCGGAACGAGATCCACCGCCGCGCGGAAGCTCTCCACGGCGGCGTCGTACTCCCCCCTCGCCATCTCGTCCCGCCCCCGGATGAAATATCTGCGCGCCAGGATCGCGGACATCAGTCGATCTCGAGCAGACGGAAGCGCTTGGACGCGGCGTCGTCGTCGCCGGGCTCCTCGGTGGACGCGCCCGGCGCGGCGGGCTTCGCCCCCGGCTGCGCCGGTCCGGCCTGCTGCCCGGCGGGGGCCGCGGGCCGCGGCGCGGGCGAGCCCTGCGGGTTCACCGAGATCCCCCGCGTCGGCCGCGGCGCCTCGACGCTCGTCCCGGGCGCGGCCGGGCGCGGCGCGGGCCCCGGAGCCGACACCTGCGGCGGCGACGCGGTCTGCACCGCGGGAGCCGCGGGCAGCGGGGCGGCGGCCGCGCGGCGCGCGTCGGTGCCGAGCATCAGCGCCACCAGCTCGCCGCCGACGCGCACGCTCACCCGCCCGTTCTGGACCTCGAACAGCGACAGCTCCGGCACCTCCAACCTCAGCTGAAGCTGCTGAATCAGGTCCGCGAACGACAGCCCCTCCAGGTCGGCCAGCCGCTCCGCCGCCGGCGCGTGGACCGTCGGCGCGCCTTCCACGACGTACGCCTGGAACACATAGGTGAGGATGTCCACGAGCGCCTCGGGCGGGTACGTCCCCAGCGCCTCGCGGATGTCGGTGGCAATTCTTCGCAGATCGGGACGCTCGGGCATGGTCTTATCCTACACCGTCGCACTGCTGAGGTCGGCGCCCTCGGTGCGGCAATCGATGAGGCGCGCCCCCGTCATCACGGCCTGGTCGAGCTTGGCCGCCCGCAGGTCGCAGCGAATGAGCAAAGCGCGGCTGAAGTCCGCGCCATAGAGGTTGACTTCGCGGAGATCGACGTCGATGAGCACCGCCTCGATGAACCGCGCGCGCGTGAGCGACGCGGTGCTGTTCGCATAGTCGACGAAGTGCGATCGCAGGACGATCGCGTTCTTGAAGCTCGCGCCGTAGAGCTCGACCTGCCGGAACGTCGTCCCCTGGATCTTCGCGCGCGACAGGTCGGCCTTGGGCATGCGCAGGTTGGGCCCGAGCTCGCAGCGCCGGATCTCGCAGCGCGCCATGCGCGCCTCGGTCAACAGCGTGTTGTCGTACGCCCGCACGCGATGGAACAGCGCCCCCTCGAAATCCACGCCGGTGAGATCCACCGAGCGCAGCGACGCGTGCTCGAGCCGGACGTCGGACAGGTTCGCCCGTTCGAGGCTCACCCGCTCGAAGGTGACGCTGTCGAGATCCGCGCCCGCCAGGCCGCAGCCCGGCGCGACCACGTTGCGCATGGTCTTTCCCGCCAGCTCCCGCTCCTCGGCGAGCATGAGGAGCTGCGTGGCCGATTCGATGACGTCGCTCACGAGAGCGAAATCATAGCAGAACGACGGGACTATAGCTTGGGATCGTAGTGGCTGCCGATGCGCATCGTGGCGGCGAGGACGTCCTCCTCGTAGAGCTTGAGGACCTTCTGCAGAAGCTCCTGTTTCCGCTTCTCTGCCTTCTCCGACTTGTCCGTCTCGTGCTTCTCGCCGCCCGCCTCCTCGTGCAGGACGGCCGCCTCGTGCCGCTCGGCCTCGGCCTCGGACTCGCTCTCCTCGGCGAGCTCGGCGGTGACCGCCTTGCGCGCGATCGCCGACGGCTTGGCCTGCGCCACGTGCGTGAGCTCGTGGGCGAGCAGCGCCGTGCCCTTGGCGCCGAGCATCGAGTAGTCCGCCGACCCGCGCATGAGGATCATGCCGGTGTTGCCGATGGTGAGCGCCTCGGCGTTGTGCGCCTTGGTGATCTCCTCGGCCAGCTCGCCGGAGAAGATGCGCACGTCGCCGAGATCGACGCCCAGCCGCCGCTCGAACCGGCTCCGCTGCGACAGATCGAGGCGCTGGCCGCGGCTCCCGCCCTCCTGCGCCCGCATCAGCGTGGACAGCTTGGACGGATCCCAGCGCGCCTCGAGCACCTTGCGGAGCTTTTCCTCCGGGCTCGCGCTGTCGTCGTCCTGCTTGTCTTCGTTCCCGTTCGGGTCCGCCATCGCTTCACTTCCTACGCCGATCGGCCGTCCGTTCTTCCCTCGCCCTAATCATTTCGATTAGTTACGGTCGAATCCACCTCGGCTTCCTCGTAGTACTCCCCCGTCGTCTCGCGCGAGAGGACGGCGCCGCCCAGCGCTTCTTCCAGGAACTTGGTCTCGTTCAGGCAGTCGGCGCCCTTCACGCCCTCCACGGTGAACGACACCTTGCCCTGCTTGTCGATCGAGATCTTGATCCACTTCTCGCGCATGCCCTACTCCCACTTCTTCATCTGGAGCTGGATGGTGCCGTCCTCCTCGTTCTTGGTCTCCTCCAGCGTGTAGCCCTGCTCCTCGCAGGCCATGACGACGCGTTGGTAGGCGTAGCGCTGGTTCAGCTCCTCGACGAACTCGGTCTCGGTCACCGCCTTGGTCACCTCGATGCCCCACCAATCGGCCACCATCTCGTACGTGCCGTCGGCGTTCTTGACTACGCCGATGTCGTACTTGCCCATGTCGACGGAGATCTCCGCCGACATCTTGGCGCCCTTGTAGCCGCGCACCTCGACGCCCGCCTCGGTCTCCGCGGTGCGGTAGCTGAGGCCGAGGTCGTCGAGCGCGCGCTTGAGCGCGGCCAGATTGGTGATCTTGAGGTCGCACTTGGTGAAATGGGACATGGCGTCTAGATTTCCAGCTTCCGCTCGGTGTTGTCGATGATGGCCTCGCCGGCCGACTGGAGCCGGGTCCGCTTGGCGGGCGTCTGCCCCTTGGCCGACGCCGAGCGGGCGCGCGTCTTGGCCCACTCGCGCATGGACTCGATCACCTCGCGCATCGTCACCGCCAGGGGGACGATGTCGCCGATCGAGCGCTGCAGCCGGTCGGTGTCGAGATCGCTGTTCTCGTCGAACGCGTCGTAGAGCGAGGCGGTCACCACCGTCTCGATCTCGGCGCCGGAGAAGTCGGGCGTGACCTCGGCCAGCCGGTCCAGGTCGAAGTTCTGGGGGTCCCGCTTCTTGCGCCGGATGTGGATGCCGAAGATCTGCTTGCGCTCCTCGCGCGCCGGCAGGTCGCAGAAGAAGATCTCGTCGAACCGTCCCTTGCGCAGGAGCTCCGGCGGGAGCTGGTGCACGTTGTTCGCGGTGGCGATGACGAACACCGGCGACGTCTTCTCCTGCAGCCAAGTGACGAACGAGCCGAACACGCGCGACGTCGTGCCGCCGTCGGAGAAATTGGACGACCCGGTGCCGGAGAAGCCCTTCTCCAGCTCGTCGAGCCACAGGACGGCCGGCGCGATCGCCTCCGCGGTCTTGATGACCTTGCGGATGTTCTCCTCCGACGAGCCGACGAGCCCGCTGAAGATCTTGCCCACGTCGAGGCGGAGGAGCGGCATCCCCCACATCGAGCCCACGCACTTGGCGGTGAGCGACTTGCCGGTGCCGGGGATGCCGATGAGCAGGATGCCCTTGGGCAGCGGCAGCCCGAACTCGCGCGCCCGCGCGGTGAACGCGTGGCGCCGCTTCTGCAGCCAGTCCTTGAGGATCTCCAGGCCGCCGACGTCCTCCACGTCCTCCACCGCCTCGTAGTACTCGAGGATGCCGCTCTTGCGGATGATCTGCTTCTTCTCGCCGATGATCGTGGAGATGTCGAACGTCTTGGTGCGGACCACCGACTTGGCGAACACGTTCTCCGCCTCGACCTCGGTGAGGCCGAGCGCCGCCTCCACCACCCGCTCCATGTAGCCCGGCTCGTCCTGGATCTTCTGCCGCGACACCTCCGGGATCTGGAGGAACAGCTTCTTGGCGATGCCCTCGATCTCGCCGCGGTTCGGCAGGTCCCAGTCGATCACCGTGAGCGTCTTTTCCAGCTCGGGCGGCATCGTCTGCACCGGCGACAGGATGAACAGGTGCTTCTGCCCCTGGCGCAGGAGGTCGCCGAGGTCGCGCAGCTTGCGCACGACCTTGGGCTCCTTCAGGAACGGGTGGAAATCCCGGAGGATGTAGAGCCCGCGCCCCTCGCCCGCCGCCACGTACTCGAGCGCCTTGAACGGGTCGTAGATGTCCCGCTTGGCCTGCCCGCCGAACAGGGTCTTGAACCCCTCGGTGACGGACCACACCTCGAGGCGCATCTCGCGATTCCGCGCGATCTCCTTGAGGAGCTTCTCCACGCGGCTCTCCTCGGAGGAGACCAGGTAGAGGAGCGGGTAGCGGGCCTTGATGAGGTCTTCGACTTCCCGCTGGCTGCTGATGCTCTCGACGGCGTGCATGGAACCTCGGCTCTACAGCTCGCGCAGCGAGCGGAGGACGCCCTTCATGTCCTCCGCCTGTCCTGCGGCCGCTTCAATGGCGTCCAGAATGGTACGGATCCGGGCGTCCGAACCATTCCCGGCGAACGCCTGGAACTCGTCGCGAACGATGCCCAGGTTGACCCGGAGCTCCGAGAGGACGTCGTTCACGCTGCTTGCGACCTCGTTGGCCTTCTCCTTGATCTCGCCGCCGCCGCCGCCCGCCGGCGCCGCCGCGGACGCGGCCTTGGCCGCCTTGAGCTCCTTCTCCAGGGTCTCGACGTCGCCGGTGAGCGATTTGTTCTTCTTGGTGAGCAGGCCGTTCGCCTCCTGCAGCTCGGCGATGCGCTTCTCCGCGTCGGCGAGCTTGGCTTCGCCGCCACCGGCGGCGGCCGGCTTCTCGAACTCCATGTCGGCGAGCTTGCGGCGCAGCTTTTCCAGCTCGCTGCGCACCTCGTCGGCCTCGTCGTGCGCCGTCTCGAGCTGCTTGCGAAAGTCGGCGACCTGGTCCTCCGCCTTCGACTTGGCCACCTCCGCCTTGGCGCGGGCCTCGTCGGCGCGCTGGCGCGCCTGCTCCGCAGCCTTCAGCTTGTCCCCGCCCGACGAGCCCTCCACCTCGAGCCGGGTCTTGTCCGTCTCGGCCTTCTCGGCGCGCCGCTCGGCCCGCTCGAGCGCCTCGGCCACGCGCGCCCGCTCGGCCTCGGCCTTCTTCACCTCGACGCGCAGCTCGCGCACCTCGCCGCTCAGGCGCATGACCTCGCCGCTGTCGCCGCCGCTGCCGCCCGCCTCCAGATCGTTGATGAGGCGCGCCAGCCGGCGGTTCTCCTCCTCGAGCCCCTGGACCGCGGCGTTCTGCCGCTGCACGCCCACGCGCAGCTCGTCGCGCTCCGCGCGGATCTGAGCCATCTCGCGCTGGCGCGTCTCGCGCTCCTGGCGCAGCTCCTTCAGCGACTCCTCGAAGTTGATGAGCCCGACGCGCCGCTCCTCGAGCATGCGCTCCTGCTCGCGGATGACCTCGCGCAGGTGCTCGACCTCGGCCAGCTGGTCGTTGAGCTTCTTGAAGCCGTCGTCCTTGACCTTGCTGAGCTCGGCGATCTGCCGCTTCGAGCCCTCCATCTCCTTCTTGACCTTTTCGACGTCCTCCTGCGCTCGCTGGAGCTGGCGCGTGCGGGACGCCAGATCCTCCTTGGCCTCGGTCAGCTCGCCCGTCGCCTTGGTGTGATCGTCGCGCAGCTGGTCGAGCTCGTAGCGGAGCTCCTCGGCCACGCGCTTGTGCGCGTCGATGACCTCCTCGTTCTCCTTGAGCTGGGTGCGCGCGTCCTCGAGCTGGCGCTGGAAGTTCGCGTGCTGCACCTTGAGCTGTTTGTTGTCGACGATCTCCTTGTCCTTCTCGGCGCGCGCGTCCTCGACCTGCTTGCGCAGCTCCTCGACGTTGTCGCGAAGCTTCTGCACCTCGGCGGAGCTGGCGCCGCCCCTGTCCAAATCCACGACGACCGAGGCGGGCTGCGCCGGATGCTGCAGGCTGGGGCGCTGGACGCCCGGGATGTTCCCCGGCATGCCCGGCTGGCGCATCCCCGACGGGACCTGCCCGGGCGCGACCGGCGTCGCCATCGTCGACTCGAACGCGAGATTCGGCCGCTGCGCCTGCGGCATCGCCTGCGGCGTGGCCGGCGTCGTGTACTGCGGCTGCACCATCGGCTGCGGCATCGGCGGCGCCTGCATCGGCGGGGGCTGCATCATCGGCGGCGCCTGGGGCTGCATCATCGGCGGGGGCACCATCATCGGCTGGGGCGGCGGCGCCATCGGCTGCTGCGGCATCCCGACCGGCTGCATCGACCCTTCGACGACGAAGCGCAGCCACAGGCTGCCGCAGCGCACGGCGTCGTTGTGCTGCAGCGCCTGGCGCTGCATGACGCGAACGTTGTTCACCTCGGTCCCGTTGGAGCTGCCGAGATCCTCGATCCAGTACGCGCCGTTCTCGAACTTGATCACCGAGTGGCGCCGGGAGACCATCGCATCCTCGGTGCGGACGGCGCACTCCACCGCGCGACCCACGTATGCTGGCTCGAACCCAAGGACGACCGTGCCGTTCCGTCCCTGCGCGTCCTGATACACGACTTTCGCCGGCATGTTGCGAGTTTACCCCACTTTCAGGTGATGGATTTGAACTTGAACTCCGTCTGGCCGCAGGTGAACACGTCGTTGTCGACGAGCTCGTGCTGGGTGACGCGCTTCTGATTGACGATCACCCCGTTCTGCGAGCCGCGGTCCATGAGGATGAACCCGTTGGCGTTCTGCAGGATCTCGGCGTGGTTCGCGCTCATGTAGGCGTCGCCCACGTTCACCTGCGCGTCGGGCGCGGTGCCGATGATCGTGCGCGACGACAGCTTGAACGTCTGCCAGGCGCTCGGGCCGCGGGTGGGGACGATCCAGCCGACGACGGGCTGCGCGTTGTCGTCGCCGACGAACAGCGCCTGCGTCTTCATCGGCCCCGCGGGCGCGGCCTGCGGCGGGGGCGCGGCGATGGGCGCCGGCGGCGCCTCGACGATCTCCTCCTCCTCGCCCTTCTTGCGGGTGAGCAGGACGACCGCGAGGAGGATGCCGACGAGCGCGCCGACGCCGATGAGGACCCACACCCACGCCGGCATGCCCCCGCCCTTGCAGCCCGACTTCGGGTCGGGCGGCTTCTTCGTCTCGGCGCACAGGCAGTCGCCGAACGGTCCGCCCGGCGGGCACGGCAGGAAGATCTTCTTGAACGTGAGCGTCTTCGCCGGCGTCTCGTCCTTCTTCACCCCGACAACGAAGTCGTGGTCGCCGCCGTCCCACGGCATGCGCTGCCCGTCCGACTCCTGGAAACCGGGGAACGTCACGGAGTAGACGTTGTTGAGGTCGTTCGCGAGCGCCTCGGCGAGCTGCGGCACCTGCTCGCGCTGGTTGGCGATCTTGACCGACCCCAGCGCGCCCAGGGCATTGAGGTTTTGCTGGTTGCGGTTGTCCTGCACGCCCGGCCCCGCGCCGAGGACGTACACCTCGATCGACGCGTTCTCGAGCGCGCGCGTGATGTCGCGCGTCGGCTTCCACGAGTCCTTCTGGTCCTCGCCCTCGCCGATGACGACGAGCACGCGCCGTCCCTGCTTGTCGCTGAGCTTCCTGATGGCGTACTGGATCCCGGTGTCGAGGCCCTTCGTGGCCTTCTCGGCGAAGTCGTGCAGCGCGCCGATGGCGTCGGGGTTGATGGCGTCGGCCGGGCCGAAGTCGACCTTCTCGTCGACCTTGGCGTGATAGACCCACAGCGCGACCTGCGTGTTCTTCACGCGCGCTTTTGCGATCGCGTCGATCGCCTGCTTCACCGGCTCGTAGTAGCCGACCTTCTGCTCCTCGGGGTCGTTCGACGCGCCCATGAAGCGCTGCGTCCCCTGCACCAGGATCACGACGAACATCTGTTCGTTCGAATCCTTGAACGGCACCATCTTGGTCGCATTGATGGTGATCGGGTGATCGCTCTCCTTGTCGAACTTGATGGTGAAGTCCTGCTGCCGCAGCCCGGGGTCGGCGCCGACTTTCACCTCGAGCGTGGGGTACGCCTCGAGATGCCCGGCCGGAATCGAGGCATTCGCGGGCGGCTCATTGAACGCCGGTGCGCCCTTGATGCTCGCGCGTTCCGCGTGCGCCACGCCGGGCACGCCGGCCACGATGAAAAGACCGATGGCGACAAGCGCGCCAATCACAGACAACGCTTTGCTTTTCATGGCTCCAGACCGTTGTGCAAAAGATGGTATCGCACTTGCCCATTCATCGGCTACCCGTTTCACCGGTGGCGGAAGACCATCTCCGACTGGCCGATGCGAACGATGTCCCCGGCGGCGAGGATTCGCTTGGGGAGGCGCTGGCCATTGACGTACACCCCGTTGGTGGACCCCAGGTCCGCCAGCTCGTAGCCTGACGCATCGCGGCGTATCCCGACGTGCTTGCGCGACACCGCGGGGTCGGGGAGGACAATGGTGTTGCCGTTCTGCGAGCCGATCGTGGTCACCGTCGCGACGAGGTCGATGATCTGGCCGCTGAGCGGGCCGTGGATGAACTCGAGCTGCCCCTGCGGCGGCGGGGGGATCCAGCCGCAGAACATGCACTTGCTCCACTCGGGGAGCATGACGCGGCCGCACTGGCCGCACGGGCGTCGCTGCGCCGCCGCGGCCGCCGCGGCCTTCTTGCCGCCGCCCCGGCGCGCCTGCAGGACCACCGTGAAGATGAGCACGGCGACGAGCAGCAGGCCGACCAAGGCGGCGACCACGACCGTCGTGGTGCTTCCGTGCGCGGAGGCTGCGTCCGCCAAAGGCAACATCAGTTGATGGACTTGTATTTGAAGTCCGTCTTGCCGCAGGTGAAGACGTCGTTGTCCAAGAGCTCCTGCTGCGACACTTTCTTCGAGTTCACCAGGATCCCGTTCGTCGACCCGGCGTCCATGATCACGTAGCCCGTCGGGGCGGCCACGATCTCGGCGTGCTTGGAGCTCATGAACGGGTCGTTGATGAAGACCTGGCAGTCCTCCCCCTTGCCGATCGCCGTCTTGGCGGAGAGCTTGAACGTCTGCCAGGCGTTCGGGCCGTTGAGGGGGACGATCCAGCCCACGACCGGCATGGCCTCGTCGCCGCCGACGTTGAGCATCATCGTCCCCTGCGGCTTGGCCGGGGCCGCGGGCGCCGGGGCCGCGATCGGCGGCGGCGGCGCCTGCGCCACCGGCTCCTCGTCGATCTCGTCCTCGCCCCCCTTCTTGAACAGCACCACCGCGACGATGAGAACCGCGATGAGGCCCACGACGCCGAGCAAGATCCACAGCCACAGGAGCGAGGTCTTGGGCTCCTCCTTGACCACTTCCTTGGGCTTTCGCGGGAAGACGTACGATCTCCCCTCCGTCGACTCCTGCTTGGCCTGGACCACGATCTCGTGGTCCTCGCCGTCGTAGGGGAGCTCGGTGCCGTCGTCGAGCAACCCGGGGAAATCGACGGTGTAGACGCTGGCGATCGCTCGCGCGAGATCTTCGGCCGCCTGGGCGAAGCCCTCCCTCTGCTCGACCATCGCCACCCCGCCGAGCTCGCCCAGCTTGTTGCAGTTCTTCTTGTTGAGCGGCGGGATCGACGCCGGCGTCGCGCACAGGACGTAGACCTCGATGCTGGCGTCGCCGAGCTGGTTGTACTCGTCCTTGACCGAGTAGGTTTCCTGCTGGTCGTTGCCGTCGCCGATGACGACGAGCACGCGCCGGCCGGGCTGCGACGAGAGCTCCGTGCGCGCGGTCTGGAGACCCGTCCTCAGCGACTTGGTGTTGATCTTGGCGTAGTCCGACTGCTGGCCGAGCGCGTCGCCGTTGAGGCCGGAGATGTTGCCCATCGGCGACTTGACGTCGGCCTTCACGCCGTAGGTGTAGAGCGCGGCCTTGGTGTTCTTGGAGCGCACCTTGCCGAACGCGTCGATCGCCGGCTTGACGAGGTCGAAGTAGCCGGGGATCTCCGGCGGCGCCTCCGTCTGCCCCTCCTGCGGCTCGGGCTTGGGATCGCCCATCCAGCGCACGTTCCCCTGCACGAGGACGACGATCGCCAGATCCTCGCGCGAGTCGTTGAACGCCTCCATCTTGCTCGCGGGGATCGTGATGGGCTTGTCGCCCTCCTTGATCATCAGCTTGAAGTCTTCCTTCTTCAGGCTGAGGCCGTTCGCGCGCACCTTGAGGCGCAGCGGCTGGCGGGGGTCGAGCTTGTCCGCTTCCTTCTTGGGCAGCGGCAGCCATTCGTGGCTGAGGATGGCGGCCTTCTGCTGCGCGGCGGCGCGACCCTCGACCAGCGCGGCGAGGAGCAACGCGGAAAGCACCCCGATGGACCGCGCCGTCGGTTTCATGTCAGGTGAGGGACTTGAACTTGACGAGGGTGTTGCCGAACTTGATGAAGTCGTTGTCCACGAGATCGTGGCTGGTGATCCTCTTGTCGTTCACGTAGGTGCCGTTCGTCGAGTGGTCCTCGAGGATGAACTTGCCGTTGTTGGCGCGGATCGTGGCGTGCCGCGACGACATGACGTTGTCGTTGAAGCACACGTCGCACGTCGGGTCGCGGCCGATGACGGTCTGCGGCTTGAGCGTGTGCAGCTCTCCCTTGTGCGGTCCCTTGAGCGGGACCACCCACCCGAGCTGCGCGCCGCCGCCGCCGCCGCCGCCCCCGCCCGGCGAGAACATCATCGTCTTCTGCGCGG
>DATFWE010000048.1:0-2451 GCA_035259575.1 Haliangiales bacterium | reverse complement strand
TCGGTCAGCTTCGAGGAGCACTGCGCGCGCGGCATCGAGCCCATCCGCGAGCGCATCGACGAGCTCCTGCGGCGCTCGCTCATGCTGGTGACGGCGCTGAACCCGCACATCGGCTACGACAAGGCGGCCAAGATCGCGAAGGACGCCCACAAGAAGGGCATCACCCTGCGCGAGTCCGCCCTCGAGCTCGGCTACGTCACCGGCGAGCAGTTCGACGCCTGGGTGAAGCCCGAGGACATGGTGGGCGGCGTCACCCCCAGAAAGCGGACCTGACGATCCGCTCCGCCTCGACGCGCTCGGCGCGGATCTGCCCCGCCAGCGCCAGCATCGCCGCGGCCCGCACCCGGTTGTGCTCGCGGCGGCTGGGGAAGCGCGTCGCGTCCCAGCCGAAGTAGCGGTCCTCGACCATGTCGACGGCGAACCGCGCCGCGAGCTCCACGGTGATGGCGTGGACGCCCCCGACGAGGCCGGCGACCTCGTCGCGCGTGACCCAGTCGCGCGCATCGGCGGCGTAGCCCAGAACGGCGGCGGCGAGGATCGCGACGTCGAATCGCGGCTCGTCGGTCGTCTCCCCGCGCGGGTTGGCCCACGAGCGCCAGGCGTCGCCGAGCTCGTGCCGGAGCGGCATCCACCCGACGGTGTCCAGGTCGAGGAGCGCGACCGCGCGCGGGCCGCGGAACAGGACGTTCGAGATCTTGAGGTCGCCGTGCGCCAGGCGGCGCGGCAGCTCGCCGGGCCACTCGATGTGACGCGCCTCGCCGAGGATGGCGTCGCCGAGCGGCCCCGCGCCGGCGGCCTCGAGGCGCGCGAGGTGCGCGCGCGTGTCGTGCACCGCGGCGCGCACGTGCTTCACCTCGATCGGGTCGTCGAGGAGCACGCGATGGAAGCGCGCCACCAGCCCGGCCGCCTCCGCCGCCATCTCCGGCGAGCCCACCTCGTCGACGGTGTGCCCGTCGAGGTAGGTGAGGACCCGCCACAGGCGCCCCTCGGCGTCGCGCGCGCCGCGCCCGCCCGCGCGCGTCGGGACGAGCCGCGGCGTCGTCATCCCCGCCGCCGCGAGCCGCCGCGTCACCGCGTCGAGATCGTCGAGGACCTCCTCGCCGAAAATCGGATGCATCCCCTGCGCCACGAAGCGCCGGTCGACGAAGAACGTGCGGTGGATGAGGCCGGTCGGCGCCGGCTCGACCACGGACGGGGACAGGCCGTAGGCGGCGAGGATCTCTTCGGGGATGCTCACGCCGCGCCGCCGGATTTCGCCTCCGCCTCGATGTGGGCGATCTCCGTCTCCACCCACTGGGCCAGGAGCTTGTCCGAGCCGACGAGCGTGTGCCGCATCGCGTACTCCTCGAGCGCCTCCTCGAACGCCTGGCACGACGGCCACCGGTCCTCCTTCTCGTAGGCGAGCGCCTTGAACACGATCCGGTCGATCTCCGCCGGCAGATCGGGCCGGTGCTGGCTGACCGGCGGCAGATGCGGCCACCCCTCGCGCCCGAGGTGCGCCAGCGTGGCGAGATCGAGGTTGATCTCCTGTCCCGTCAGGAGCTCGTAGGCGATCGCGCCCACGCCGTAGACGTCGGCGCGGCGATCGACGGGCTGGCCGATGCGCTGCTCGGGCGCCATGTACGCCGCGGTCCCCTTGACCATGCCGATCTGCGTCTTGGCGGCGCGCACGTTCGCCTTGGCGATGCCGAAGTCCGTAACCTTGATCTCGCCGACGCGCGACACCAGCACGTTCTCCGCCTTGACGTCGCGGTGCACCATCTCCATCGGCTTGCCCTCGGCGGACACGGCGGTGTGCGCGGCGTGCAGCCCGTCGCAGATCTTACGCAGGATCGACAGCGCGACCCGCGGCGGGACGAGCGCGCCGCGCGCGTGGCTCATCTCCATCAGCGTGTCGAGGTCGTAGCCGTCGATGTACTCCATCGCGATGTAGTAGTCGTCGCCGGCCTTGCCGAGATCGATCACCTGGACGATGTTGGGGTGCGCGATGCGCGAGGCGAGCCTCGCCTCGTCGAGGAAATGGTCGACGACCTGGGCGTGCATCGACAGGTGCTTGTGGATGATCTTGAGCGCGACGCGTTTCTCGAACCCGGCCTCGCCGCTGACGCGCGCGAGGAACACCTCCGCCATGCCGCCCGACCCGAGCCGGCGCAGCACGGTGTAGCGGCCGAACTGGGACATCTCGCCGGTGGGACGGGGCGGCGGGGGCGCGTACTGCAACCCGACGGGCTCGGGCTCGGCCAGCGGGCTGGGCGTGACCGCCTGGGGCGCTCTGGGTGCGGCCGGCTCGGCCGCGGGCGGCGCGGCGACGGCCGGCGCGCCGCGGCGCCGCAGCACGAGCGCGAGGACGAGGCCGAGCACCGCCGCGCCGATGCCCCCGAGCTGGAGCGGCGTGATCTTTCCCTCCTCGGGCGGGCGCACCGCGGCGAGCAGCCGCGCGCCCGCCGCGGT
>DATFWE010000047.1:0-21423 GCA_035259575.1 Haliangiales bacterium | reverse complement strand
GCCGGCGCGTGGCGAGGTCGATGCCGAGCATGCCGACCGGCGCGCCCGGCGCGAGCGCCCGCACGAGCGGGTCGGAGGGATCGAGCTCGGCGCGGACGCGCAGCGTGCGAGCGTCGGGCGCCGAGACGAAGCCGGGCGATCCCGCCAGCAGCGTCGCCGTCGGCCAGGCGCGATCCACCGAGGCCACGACGACGAACGGCAGCGCCGCGAAGAACGTGCGGTGCTGCTCCGTCATGAAATCGCGGATGCCGCCGCCCTCGCTGCGGAAGCCGGCGCGTTCCTGCGCCGCGAGCTCGCCGGCGTGGAAGGGAGAGCGGCTCATGGCATCGGCTTGAAGTTGGGCAGCGCCTCCACGCGCGCGATCCAGGCGCGCACGGCGGGGTGCGGCTCGAGCGGGATGCCGCCCTCCGGCGCGTGGGCCACGTACGAGTAGCAAGCGAGGTCGGCGATGGTCGGGTGCTCGGTCGCAAGCCAGGCGCGTCGGGACAGATGATCGTCCATGAACCGGAGCAGGCCCTCCGCGATCTCCCGCGCCGGGACGGCGTCGGCGGGCGCACCCCACCGCACCGCGAGCCGCGCCGCCCCGGGGCCGTAGCGCACCTCGCCGGCGGCGATCGACAGCCATCGCTGGACCTGCGCCGCGGCGATCGGCTCCTCCGGCAGCCAGGGGCTGCCCGCGCCGTAGCGCTTCGCCACGTAGACGAGGATCGCGTTGCTGTCGGCGAGGACCAGGTCGCCGTCCTCGAGGACGGGGATCTGCCCGAGCGGGTTGAGCGCGCGGAACTCGGGCGTCCGCCGCACCGACGCGGGGGCGTCCACGAATCGGTACGGCAGGCCGAGCATGCGCGCGAGGAGCTCGACCCGGTGGGTGTGGCCGGACAGCTCTGTTCCATGGATTGCAAGGGTGGGCGCCATGCATCCCTGTTACGCCCTCGCGGCCGCCGCGCCCAGGTCGCCCCGCGACAACTCACTCTTCCATGATATGAAAGAATCATGGACCGCCTCGACGACCTGGCCGCTTTCGTCGCCGTGCTCGAGGCCGGGAGCCTGGCCGCCGCCGGGCGCAAGCTGCGCCGCTCGCCGCCGGCGATGACGCGCTCGCTCGCCCGTCTGGAGGAGAGCGTGGGGGCGCGGCTGTTCGAGCGCACGACGCGCCGCCTCACCGCGACCGAGGCCGGCCGCCGGCTGGCAGAGCGGGCGCGCGACGTCCTGGCGGGCTACGCCGACGCCGTGCGCGAGGTCGCGGCCGCGCCGGTCCGGGGCGTCCTGCGCGTGACGGCCCCCGTGGTGTTCGGGCGGCGGCACGTGACGCCCATCGTCGCGAGCTTCCTCGACGCCTACCCGGGGGTGCGCGTCGAGCTCGTGCTCAACGACCGCAACCTCGACCTCGTCGCCGAAAGCCTCGACGTCGCCGTCCGCATCGGCCGCCTGTCCGACTCGAGCCTGGTGGTCAGGCGCGTGGGCGAGGTCCGGCGCGTCCTGTGCGCCAGCCCCACCTACCTCGCCGGCCGCGAGGCGATCCGCGGCCCGTCGGATCTGGCGCGGCACGACATCGTGTTCGTGGCGTCGCGGCCCGGTCCGCTGGAATGGCGCTTTCCCGGCGGGGGGCGCGGCCGCGTGGTGCGGCTGGAGCCGCGCCTGGTCGTGAACGAGGTCGAGGCGCTGCTGATCGCGCTGCGGGCGGGGCGGGGCGTCGGCCGGCCGCTGTCCTACCAGGTCGCCGACGATCTCGCGTCGGGCGCGCTCGTGCGCCTCCTGCCCGATCACGAGCCGCCGCCGCTGCCGGTGCAGCTCGTCGTCCCCAGCGCGCGCCACCTGGCGCCCAAGACGCGCGCGTTCCTCGACCACGCCGCGCGATCGCTCGCCGCGCTCGGCGTGCTCCACGCGTCGTGACTCAGGGCACCACGGTCCCGCTCGCGAAGTCGTACACGTTGGGGTCGCCGCTCGCGGTCTTGCCGCCGCCGACCCACTGCGACGCCGTCGCCGCCACCGCGCGGAAATCGCCCATGCTGCCGTTGCCGTAGTCGTCCTGGCTCCCGACGAGGACGGTCACCGTCGTCCCTTCCGGGATCGCGGGGAGCACCGTCTTGGGGACGCGGAACGCGATCGCCTTGGTGTCGACCGAGCCGAGCGGCTCGAGGACGTCGGCGGCCTGGGGCGTGTAGGAGGCGATCACCTGCCCGGAGACGTTCTGCACCTCGAAGCCGGCGCCCACGTAGATCGCGTACTGGAAGCCGGAGCCCGCCGCGAACTCGTAGCCCGCTTTGTGCGCGACGACGGTCCTCTCCTCGGCGGCGTGGGTGGCGAAGACCACCGCCGCGTACGTCAGCTGGAACCCGTCCTGCGGATTCCACCCTGGCTGCACGAGGTTCGTGAAGGCGAGCCCGAAGTAGAATGCGCCGGAGTCCTCGGCGATGTCGACCTTCGTGAGGTCGAGGATGCCCGGCGCGAAGTGCGAGTCGGTGGGGTAGGTGTAGCGCTCGCCTGGCGGGCCGGTGTCGTCGCCGGCGGGGTCGGCGAGCGACAGGCGCGTGCGCACGTCGGCGCCGGGCGGCTGCTTGATGGCGGCGCGGTCGAGCACGACGAACCCGGGATACTGCAGCGCGGGCAAGTTGGCCGGCAGGACCAGTGGCCGCCAGTCGAAATCGCTCCACGCGGTCGCGACGGGCTCGGCGCCCTGGAGCTGGACCTTCGCGTCCGCGCCCGGCGTCACCGGGACATCGCGCGACGTGCCGAGCGCCTGGACCGTGACCACGGTCGTCGGCGCCAGGCCGTCCTCGCCGAAGAGCTCGACGTCGAGCGTCCCCGTCCCCGGGGTCAGGCGGGCGGTGATCCACCCCGCGCCGACGCGGAAGCGGGCCGCCGTTTCGCCCCAGCTCGGCGGCAGGCGGGGCGCCAGGACGACGTGGTCGGCCGACTGGTAGCGGATGCCGAGAAAGTCCTCGTACACGTTGCGCAGGTACTCGCCGTGCGACCACGCCTGGAACGGCGTGCCCGCCGGCTGCGGCGGACCGGGGCCCAGGGTCGGCACGGTCGTGCCCGGCTGGAGCCGGGGGAGCGCGTCGATGAGCTCGGGGAGCGTGCCGACGGTGGCGCGCGACAGGGCGAGGTCGTCGAGCGACTCGAGCAGCTCCCACGCCTTGGCCGCCGCGCCCTGACCGACCATCAGCGACACGAGCGGGCCGCTCAACCACGGCCACACCACGCCGTTGTGGTAGGCCTCGTCCTTGGGGTAGTAACCGGCGAGGATGTGGTAGGGGTGGAAGAAGTCGTCGAACGGCGACAGCGACGCGACGCCGTGACGATAGGCGAGCCGGTCCGCCGCCCAGCGAGTCATGAGCGGCCACTGGTCGGGCGGGAGCATCGCTCCGAGCGAGCGCAGCGCCAGGAGCTGGTTCGGCCGCACGTGCGCGTCCTGCATCCCGTCGGGCTCGAGGCGATCGACGAGCGTCCCGCGCAGGGGATCGCGGTAGTCGGCGTAGAACGACGCGGCGATCTTCGCCGCGGCGGCGCGGTAGGTCGACGCGGGCTGGGGCTGGAGGACCTGGTCGGCCAGGGCCGCCGCGGCGAGGAGCTGCTCGTGGAACAGGCCCTGGATCTCCACCGCGCGATCGCCGCGGGGCGTATAGGGTCCGTTCGGGCCGGTCGCGTCCATCCACGTCTCCTGGTCGCCGTGCCGGAGGTAGCCGGCCGCGTCGACGTGAGCGAGCGCGGCGTCGGTGGCGCGCTGCACCACCGGCCAGATGTCGGCGGCGAAGGCCGCGTCCCCCGACCTGCGCACGTAGGCGGCCGTCTGGATCACGAACCACGGCGTGCCGTCGGCGGTGTTGTAGCTCACGCCGCCGAGGCCGATCGTGTTGGGGATCCGGCCGTAGGTGGCGCTCGCCGCGTCGGCGTCCTGGTGCGCCGCGAACGCGGCCAGGATCTGCTTCGCCTCCTCCCAGTAGCCGGTCGCGAGGTGCGAGCCGCCGAGCGTGATGAACGTGTCGCGGCCCCAGTAGTTGTTGAACCACGGGATGCCGGCGAAGATGCCCTTTCCCTGCTGCTCCATGACCAGCGCGTCGACGGAGAGGCGGATCCACGCCTCGGCGCGGTTGACATCGGCGTCCTGGGTCCGGACCCAGCTCAGGGCCAGGAGCTGTTGCATCCGGTCGACGCGCGCGGCCGCGAGCTCGCCCGCCCGCGCGAGGACCGCGTCTGCCGTCGCCGTGGCCTCGTCGAGCGTGTCGCCCACCGCGAACGCCACCGGCCCGCCGCCGGCAAGGGCGAGCGTGCCGGGGGACATCATCTTGGGCTTGAGCCCGCCGGCGACGACGAGCTGGGGATCCGACGCCGCCGTCGCCCCCGCCGCCTTGACCACGAGCCACACCGGAAAGTCGTTGGGTCCGCTCCGCGTGAGATGGTTGAGGCGCGCCACGGCCAGGGCGCCGCCGTTCGCCTGCACCTGGTAGTAGGTCGCGGCGGCGCTGTCGGCCATGAGCGGGCGGAGCGTCAACGACGCGGCGCCGCTCGGCTCGACCAGGAAGGCGCGCCGGCCGTCGAGGAGCGTGATCTTCTCGCTCAGGCCGCCGGCGTAGCGCCGCACCGCGTGATCGGGATACACGGTCGCGCCCGCGAAGCTCGTCGAGCCGAGGCTGCCCTGGGGCGTCGACCACTGCCAGTCGTCGACGAAGATGAACCCGCGCACGTTGAAGCCCTGCCAGCTCGACTGCTGCGGCCCGGCCGCCTCCCCGTAGAGGAACGCGTCGAGCTTGTCGGTGTAGATGAAGGCGCGGCTCGCGTCCGCGGCGACGTCGATGCCCAGGTCCGCGAGCGCCGGCGCGGCCGGCAGCGACGACGCTTCGCCCGCGCAGGCCGTCGCGAGCCAGAGGAGCGGGGACCAACGCGGGGCCGCCATGCGATCAGCCTCCTTGCGAGCATGATACCGTCGAAGCGATGCGCACGCTCGCGCCGCTGATGCTCTCGCTCCTCTTCCCGGTCGGCGCGCGCGGAGGACCCCGCTACGCTTTTTCTTCTAGGGGGCGCCCATCGCCGGCGCCTCGGCGATCTGCCGGATGTCGCGGGAGATCGTTTCGCCGAAGCGATCCAGGGGCAGGTCGTTGGGGTCGTAGCCGAACGGCTCCTCGATCTCCACGCCGATCTCGTCGATGCCGAACAGCGCGAAGGCGACGATCGCCGACGCCAGCGGCGTATACCAGCCCATCACCTGGACGATGGCGAACGGCGCGGTGAGGCAGAACAGGGCGAGGAAGCTCTTGATGTGCTGGGCGTAGGCGAAGGGGATCGGCGTGGTCAGGATCCGCTCCGCGCCGCCGAGGCATTCGGCGATGACCGACAGGTGGATGTCGAGCATGCGCACGCGCCCCTCGTGAAGCGCCTGGGCGTTGGCGCGCTGGGCGAGCCGGTCGGAGATCCAGCGCATGGGCAGCATGGGCCGGCACGCGGCCGGCTCCAGGGCGGCGCGCTCCTCATCGGTGGCGAGCCCCCCCACGACGGCGAGATCGCGCTCGCGGCGGACGTGCTGGCGGATGAGCACGTAGGTGAGCTGGATGTAGCGGACCAGCAGGCGCCGATCGTCGGCATCCGGCAGGTAGGACGTCGCCTGCCGGGCGAAGTCGCGCATGTGGTTCACCAGCGTGCCGAACAGCCGCCGCCCGTCCCAGAACCGCTCGTAGGCGGTGTTGGTGCGGAACACCAGAAGCAGGCCGAGCGCGACCCCGACCAGCGTGTGGCCGACGGGCGGCACGTACATGCCGTTGCGCTCGAACAGCAGCGCGGCGACGACCCCGATCGCCGCCACCAGGACCATGCGCCCGAGCACGCGCGGCAGCACCGCGCCGCGCATCTGGAACATGAGGCCGAACCAACTCTTCGCGTCGTAGTCCACCATGTCTGCTCCCCTTTGCGATCACAGCTTGAGCTTGAAGCGCACCCCGCCCACGACGGCGATCTCGTCGTGTCCGCCGGGACCGACGATGAGCTGCACGTCGGGCTGGACGGAGAACCAGGGGGTGAACCGGGCCTTGTAGAACATTTCCACGAATGACTCCGCGTGGGCGGGAAAGGTGGGATCGCCGGGGAAGCGCGCATAGCCGCCGCCCAGGCCGAGCGTGTCGTTGCCCCCGCGCAGCCCATGGTACGTGGCGCCGCCGCCGGCATAGAACGACAGCGGGTTGCGGTCGTCCTGCGTCCAGCCGATGCGCCCGAAGACCTGCACGCTGCGCTTGTCCTCCGGCACAGTAGGGTTGAGGCGCAGCATCACGTCCGCCACCGCGAACGCGCCCGAGCTGCCGGAGAACGTCACGTCGCCGACGGTGATGTCGGCGCTGTGGTACCAGGCGCCGACGGTGTAGATCGCCGCCTGCGGCTGCCCCTCGCCGAGATCCTGCCGGATGCTGGCCGACGCGATGAAGAACGAGCCGCCGTCGCCGAACGCGGTGTCGAACCCGATGGAGCCGATCTCCGGCGACCCCTCGTAGATGCCCGTGCGCAGCGTCAGCCACGGGACCGGATCGATGAACAGGACCGCGCCCAGCCCGGGCGCGGCGAACGAGGGCATGGGGACGGTGGGCAGGACGCCGTAGGAGGAGTGCACGAAGTTGCCGGGGAAGCGCGCCGCGGCGAAGTCGCGGTTGGCGTCCTGCTTGCCGAGCTTGATGCGCAGGCGCTCGTCGAACAGGCTCTGCAGGTACCACGCCTCGGACAGCTGGGTGAACGGCGGCGCCTCGAGGTTGCTCACCAACATCGACGCGTCGATCTCGGGGGAGATCCCCTCGCCGTGGCCGTTCTCGAAGTAGACGAACAGCGTGCCCCCCGGCCACAGCCCGAGCTTGCCGGTGTCGACGGTGAAGACGAGGTCCACGTTCCCGCGGTAGGCCGTGCGCGCGCCGCTGCCGCCGGCGAGGCGGTTCAGGACCTCGCCGGTATAGATGAGGTCGATGTGGAGCCCGTTGTCTTCGAGCCAGGTGCGGCCTCCGCCCCAGGTGCCGGTCGCGTACGGGCCCTCGAGCCAGGACGGCTCCTCGGCGTCGCCGCCGGCGGCCGCGGGCCGCGCGAGGCAGAGCACCGCGAGGGCGGCGAGCGCTCGCCGGGCCGGACACGCTATGGCCGCTCCGCGTCGGGGCACGCGCCGATGACGCATCGTGCCACGACGCGGTGTCGCCCCGCAAACGACAACGGCGGTACGCTCGGCGCATGGCCATCGGCCCCGAAGGCGACCCCTCCGATTATCTCGACGCCGAGACGTTCCACCGCGAGATCCGCCGCGTCTACGCGGGACCCTTGTCCTGGGCGGTGAACAAGGAGCGCGGGCGGATGGCGAAGGTCCTCTATCGGGCGCCCCACGAGAACGCCGCCGAGACGGGGGCGAGGCGCGGCGCGGGCAACGACTGGGCGCGCTGGATCTTCGCCGAGGAGCCCGGCATCGCCGAAGGGATCTTCCGCGCGCCGCTCGAGCTCGTCATCGACGCGCGCCTCGAGCCGGGCGCATGCATCGGGCTCCACTGGCACCGCGAGACCGAGGAGGTCTACTACCTGCTCGAGGGGACGCTGACGATGACGACCGTGGCCGAGGACGGCCGCGAGGAGACGCGGGCGATGGCCGCGGGCGACGCGCACGCGGTGACGCTGGGGCAGGGGCACTTCGGCGTCGCGGGGGAGGAAGGCGCGCGGTTCGTGGCGATATCGGTGCGGGTCAAGTGAGCGTCAGACCCCGGCGACCTGCACCCCTCGAACACCAGCGTGGGCGTGAGCAGGCTGGAATAGGTCGAATATCTCGATCCAACACTCGGGCGCGTCCGATCCTGGGACGGCGTCCCGGATCCGGACGCCTGTCAGGATGCGGGGCTCCGCCCCCGCAGGAGGTCGGCGGCCTTCTCGGCGATCATCACGATGGGCGCGTGCGTGTTGCCGCCGACGACCGTGGGCATGATCGACCCGTCGGCGACGCGCAGCCCGGTCAGGCCGCGCACGCGCAGCTCGGGATCCACGACGGCGCGCTCGTCGGTGCCCATCTTGCACGTGCCGGCGGGGTGAAAGATGGTGTTGCAGCGCAGGCGGATGTCCTTCGCGATGTCGGCGTCGGACTTGGCCGCGGGGCCGGGCGCGTATTCATCGCCGCGCAGGCGGGCCAGCGGCTTGGCGGCGGCGATGTCGCGCGCGAGCTTCACGCCGGCGACCATGAGATCGAGGTCGGCCTGGGCCGAGAAGTAGCGGGGGTCGATCGCCGGCGGCGCGAGCGGGTCGGCGGCGCGCAGCCGGATCGTGCCGCGGCTCTCCGGGTAGATGAGCGTGGGCAAGAACAGCAGGAACGCGCCCGCGTCGGGGTTCCGCTTCTCGTCGAAGTTCGGGGTGAACCCGCCCCACGGGAGGATGTGGAACTGCAGATCGGGGCGGGGGAGCCCGGGTCGCGTGCGCACGAACGCGCCGGCATGGACGGGCGGATGGGTGAGCGGTCCGCTCCCCGCGAACACGTAGCGGGCGAGCCAGCCGAGCGACGCGAGCACGCTGTACTTGGGCGCGCTCCCCTCGAGCGCGCGGAACTGCACCGGCGTGAGGAGGTGATCCTGCAGGTTCTCGCCGACGCCGGGAAGGTCGTGGATGACGGGGACGCCGGCGGACTTCAGGTGGTCGGCGGGGCCGATGCCGGAAAGGAGGAGAATGTGGGGGGAGCCGATCGCGCCGGCGGCGAGGATGACCTCTTTGCCCGCGGCCGCCGTCTGCTCCTTTCCGCCGGCGCGGTAGCGCACGCCCTCGACGCGGCCGCCCTTGACGACGAGACCGGCGACGGTGGCGCCGGTCACGATCTGGAGATTCGGCCGCGAGGCGGCGGGGTGGAGGAACGCGTCGGCGGCGCTCCAGCGGCGGCCGTCGCGCACGGTGTACTGGTAATGGCCGGCGCCCTCCTGCTCGGCGCCGTTGAAATCGTCGTTGCGCGCGACGCCGCAGCGCTCGAGCGCGGCGGCGACGGCGGCCTCGGCGACGGGCGCGCACGGACCCGCATCCTGCACGTCGAGGGGGCCGCCCGTGCCGTGGTATGGGGACGCCGGCCCGTGCCAGTTCTCCGAGCGCTTGAAGTAGGGGAGGACGTCGTCGTAGCCCCAGCCGGGGTTGCCGAGGTCGCGCCACCCGTCGTAGTTCGAGCGGTGACCGCGGGTGTAGATCATCGCGTTCAGGCTGCTCGAGCCGCCCAGCACCTTGCCGCGCGGCCAGAACATCTTCCGCCCGTCGACGCCGGACTGCGGCTCGGTGTGGAACGCCCAGTCGTGCTTGCCGTGCCACAGCATGTAATAGAGGCCGGGGCCGCGGATGAACAGCGCGCCGTCGCGGCCTCCCGCCTCGAGGAGCAGGACGCGCGCCGCGGGATCCTCGCTCAGCCGCGCGGCGAGCACGCAGCCCGCCGACCCGGCGCCGACGATGATGTAGTCGTGCATGGCGGACGGAGCATACTACGGCGCGAGCGCCGCCAAACCGGCCTGCGCGACCTGCTCGTCCTGGTGCGACGCGACGCCCGAGACGCCCACCGCGCCGACGCATTCGCCGCCGTGGCGGATGGGCAGCCCGCCCTGCACGCGCAACTGCCCGGGGAAGGCGACGAGCGCGGGGCGTTCCTTGACCATGTCCTCCATGGTCTTGGTCGGCAGGCGGACCATGGCCGCGGTCCATGCCTTGCGGAACGCGATCTCGGCGCTCTGCGGAAACGCGCCGTCCATCCGCTCGAGGGCAAGGAGGAGCCCGCCCTCGTCGACGACCGCGATGGTGACGGCCCACGCGTTCTTTTCCGCCTCGACTTTCGCCGCGGCGATGATCGCGCGGGCATCCTCTGCCGTGAGGCTGGGTTTCATGCGCATGTGGCGATCGTGTACCGCAACCGCGGGAGTTTGCCTACGCCCGCCGCGCGCCCGTCCACAGCGCGACGAACAGCGGCGCGGCGATGCACATCTGCAGCACGGAGGTCGCCACGAACGCGGCGACGAGACCCCCGGGCAGCTGCAGCCCGCCCGCCAGCGCGACGGCCGCGACGGCCATCCAGCTCACCACGCCGAGGAGGAGCCCCCACACGCGCAGGCGGTACAGACCGGCGAGGGCGCCGAGAAGCCCCCCGGCGAGCGCGAAGTACAGCGCCGCCCGATCCGGCGACGGCGTCCACGCCTCGAGCTGCAGCGCCCCGAAGAACGCGAGCGACTGCGCGTCCGCGAGCGCCATCACCATCAGCGCCAGCAGCGTGGCGCGGAACGCCACGGGCACGAAGCTTCCGCCGCGCGTCCGGTCGTCGAGGCCCGCGCGGCCGACGAGCAGCAGCGCCGCGCCGGTCGTCGCCGCCAGCACCACCGCGATGGGCCGCTCGCGCGAGTTGGCGAAGAACGTCATCACCACGCCGAGGATCAAGTTGGACCAAAGCACCGCGCGCGCCAGGAGCTGGCTGCCGAGGCGCGGATGATGCAAGAGCAACGCCGACGCGGCGAGGAGACCGGTCGGCAGCCACAGCGCGAGGGGGAGATTCGATCCCCAGCTGCGCATGCACACCGCCGCGCCCACCGCCAGGATGCTGGCGAGCGCGCGGCGGACGAAGGGGGCCTTGGCGGAAGGGGCGTCCGGCATGGTCCCCGTTCCAACGCGCGGCGCGCGCGAAAGTTTCCCGCGATCAGATCGTCTTCTTGGGCGGCGGCGGATTCCCTTGTGGCTCCGCCGGCTTCTCGGGCCGGTCGCGCTTTTCGCGCAGCGCCTTGAATGCCGCCAGCGCCTCAGCGTCGGCGGCCTCGCGCGACCGCGCTGGGGCGGTCGCTGGCGCCAGCGCCGGCGCAGGCGTCGCCGGGGCGCGCGTTCCGGCTAGCTCCTCGTCGACGCGCGCCTGCGCCTCGAGGTCCGCCACGTGGCCGCGCACGTTGTCGAGCGCGATCTCCTCGGGGGTGCGGACCACGGGGTCGCTCGCGGCGGGCATCGTCGGCGCCTTCGATCGCCACGCCAGCTTCTTCAGCTCCTCCATCTCCGCGAGCGCCGCCTGGTACTCGGCGGCGACCGTCGCGAGCTCTCCCGTCGCAGCCGCGATGCGGGCGTCGATCTCCTGCCGCAACGGCTCCCCCTCGGGGCCGGGGGCCGCGGCGTCGACGCGCGCGCGGTCCGCGCGGAGCTTGGCGAGCTCGGCGTCGAGCTCGTCCTTCCGCACGAGCCGGCTCGCCGCCACCTTCCTGTTCGCGGCCATGGCCGCGGCCACGGCATCGTCCGCGTCGCCCATGCCGGGACTCTACCACGCGCGGGTCAGCCCCGCCGCGACGCCAGTCGCTCCCTCACCGCCGGCCACTCGCGGGCAAGGATGGAGTAGCACGCGGTGTCGCGCACCCCGCCGTCGTAGGCGCGCATGTGGGCGCGGAGCACGCCGTCGAGCTTGGCGCCCAGGCGCTCGATCGCCGCGCGCGACCGCGCGTTGCGCGCGTCGGTGCGCAACGTCACCCGCGCCACGCCCCACACGTCGAACGCGTGGCCGAGCATGAGGAGCTTGGCCTCGGTGTTGATCGCGGTGCGCTGGGCGCGTGCCGCGAGCCACGTCCAGCCGATCTCGACCGCATCGGGGACGGCCGACGGCGGAGGCGGCGGCGCGCCCGGCGCCGGCGGCCACCGCTCGATGTTGCCGAAGCGCGTCGAGCCCACCACCGCGCCGGTCGCGCGATCGATCGTCGCGAACGGCAGCGCCAGGCCCTTGTCCTGGTCGGCGAGCGCCGCGCGGATGTAGTCCTCCATCGCGGCGAGCCCTTCGGGGACCCAGGTGAACGCGTACGTGCTTCGCGACTCGGTCGCGGCGGCGACGAGCGCGGGCGCGTGCACGAGCGCCAGGGGCTCGAGCCTCACCCGGGGACCTTCCAGCGGCAGCGGACCGAACGTGGGCACGGCTCCTGGGTAGTGCCGGCGCGCCGGCGCGGCAAGGGCCGCGGCTCACGGATCGCCTGGGCCAAAGGCGAGGTCGTCCGGCGGCACCTCGATGCCGCGCTCGCCCAGCGGACCGGCGACGCGACGGACCGCGGCGTCGACGAGCGTCGCGTCGTAGCCGGCGCACGGGATCGCGCCCAGCCCCCCGGGGGCGGCGCAGGCCGCGCCCCCGAGCAGCGGCGCGAACGCGCGGATCGCGGCGCCCGCGACGCGCCCCAGGTGCGCGCGGGCGGCGTCGTCGAGACGCGGCTCGGCCCAGTCGAGGAACCACCAGCCGAGCTGCGCGTGGCTGGACTCGTCGCTCACGACCTTGTGGAGCGCGGCATCGACGAGCGCCGAGCCGGCGAGGCGGCGCGCCAGCTTCAGCATCGGCACGGTCAACGTCTCGCCGACGCACGACGTGCGCACGACGAGCTCGGCGGCGCGGAGGAGCGGATCCGGCGCGGTGGCCGGCCGCACCAGCCGGCCGAGGTCGACCTCGAGCGCGACCGCGCCGCCCAGCGCGGCGGCGATTCGCGCCGCCACCTCGGTGTGGACGATCTCGTCGACGATGAAGTCCCCGGCCGCGGCCACGAGATCGATGGGGGCGGCGGCGGCGAGCAGCGCGGCGGAGATCTCGGCGAACGCCGCCGCGCTGGCGTACTCGCTGAACGCGGTGCGCGTCCACACCAGACGCGCCTCGTCGGCGTCGGCCGGCAGCGCCTCGTCCCAGGGCAGCCCATCGATCCAGGCGCGCCGCGGCGCCAGGCGCCGCCCCCACGGGCCGCCGATCGCGGCCAGCTCGAACGCCGTCAGGCTCACTTGCGCTCGGCCTTGCGGACGTCGCCGCAGAGCTCGCTCGGCTGGTACATGCCGCTCTTTCCCGCGACGTTGCCGACGAGCGGATAGCCGTCCTGATCGCACAGCGCGCGGAAGCGGCCGATGTCCGCGCGCGCCGCGGCGCGGCCGGCCTTGAAAAGCTGCGTCCTGAGCTCGATGAGCTGTTTCGGGACCTGCTCGTCGGGCGGCGGCTTCCGCGCCTCGGGCGACGCGAGCGCGGAGGCGCCGGACAGGAGGAGGACGGTGAGGATGGTGTGCTTGCGCGGCATGTTCGGCTCCTTTCGGGGTAGGAGACGAACGGGGCCCCGCCGCGTTAACCGTCAGTCGCGGACCCAGCGGCCCGGGCGCCAGCGCCAGCGCCGGTCGTCGCGGTCCCAGCGACCGACGTCCCAGTGGAATCCCGCGCGGGCGGGCTCCCAGCGGCCCGGCACCCATACGTATCGGCCCCCGCTCCAGCCCCACCGCCCGGCGATCCAGATGTGGCTCGGCGACGGCGCGACGGGCTGGACCTCCACCCGGACCGGCGGCGGCTCGGAGTCGACGTAGATCTCCTCCTCGTCGTAGACAGGGACCGCGGGGCCCTCGGCGACGCTCCAGTAGCCGGGATAGAACACGAAGAAGCCGCCCTCGTTCACCCAGCGCGGGCCGATCCACACGCGATAACCGCGCGGCGGCAGCGCCCAGCGACCGGGCACCCAGTAGTAGCGATGGCGGTTCCAGCCCCAGTAGCCGGGCACCCAGATGTGGCGCCCCGACGGCGCCGCGATGCGGACCTCCTCGCGCACGACCGGCGGGGCGACGCGCACGCGATAGGTCGCCGCGGGGACGCGCACGCGCACGCGCCCCTCGCCGCGCCCCGGCCCGGCGAGCGCGACCGACGAGATCGACACCACGAACGCGGTAACGAGAAGATTTCTCATGGCTTTCCTCTAGACCCGGATCGAGGTCGAAAGTTTCACCGTCCCCGTATGCTAGCCTATCCCGCCCTCGGCCGGCGGCCCCACCTCCATGAGACCGTACTTCCGCATGATCGCCCGCGCGCTGCGCGGCGATCGTTTCGATCACACCGCCGGCGATCTCACCGAGTCCCTGATCCTCCTCGCCGTGCCCATGGTCTCCGAGATGATCATGGAGTCGGTGTTCGCCGTGGCCGACGTGTTCTGGGTGTCGCGCCTCGGGCCGGATGCGATCGCGACGGTGGGGATCACCGAGACGCTCATGACCATCATCTACGCGATGGCCATGGGGACGTCGATGGCCGCGACCGCGACGGTGGCGCGGCGCATCGGCGAGAAAGATCCCGACGGGGCGGCGCGCGCGGCCGTCCAGGTCATCGCCCTCGGCCTCCTCATCGCGGGCGTGCTCGGCGCGATCGGCGCCGTCTTCGCCCCCCGCCTCCTGTCGCTCATGGGCGCGTCGGACGCGGTCGTCGCGACGGGGAGCGGGTTCACGCGCGTGCTGCTCGGCGGCAACGCGTCGGTGTTCCTCCTCTTCCTCATCAACGCCGTGTTCCGCGGCGCGGGCGACGCGGCGATCGCGATGCGCACTTTGTGGCTCGCCAACATCCTCAACATCGCGCTCGGCCCGTGCTTCATCTTCGGGCTGGGGCCGTTCCCGGAGCTCGGCGTCACCGGCGCGGCGGTGGCCACCACGCTGGGCCGCTCGACCGGCGTCGCCTTCCAGGTGTGGATGCTGGCGCGCGCGGGCGGCCACCTCACGCTGCGGCGGCGCCACCTGCGCTTCGAGCCCAAGGTGATGGCGTCGATCGTCCGCATCGGCGCCAATGGCGCGGCGCAGATGCTCATCGGCACCACCAGCTGGATCGGTCTGGTGCGGATCCTGTCGACGTTCGGCAGCAAGGCCCTCGCCGGCTTCACCGTCGGGATCCGCGTCATCATGTTCGCGCTGCTGCCGCCGTGGGGGCTGGCCAACGCCGCCGCCACCATGGTGGGCCAGAACCTCGGCGCCAAGCGGCCGGAGCGGGCGGAGCAGGCGGCGTGGGCGGCGGCGCGCGTCAACATGGTGCTGCTCACCGGCATCGGCGTCGCGTTCGTCGTCCTCGCCGGGCCGATCGTGGGTCTGTTCAGCTCGGACCCGGACGTCCTCGCGTCGGGCACGAGCTGCCTGCGCATCGGTGCGCTCGGGTTCCCGTTCTACGCCTACGGCATGGTGCTGACCGCGTCGTTCAACGGCGCCGGCGACACCTGGACCCCGACGCTCATCAACTGCTTCTGCTTCTGGATGTGGGAGATCCCCATCGCGTGGCTGCTGTCCGGGCCGGCGGGCCTCGGCGCGACCGGGGTCTTCTGCGCGCTGGCCATCGCCTACTCGACGGTCGCCGCCGTGGCGGTGGTCGTGTTCCGGCGCGGCAAGTGGAAGGAGAAGAAGGTGTGACTCACTCCGCGCACGCCGCGTCGGCCACCGTCTCGATCGCGATCGCCGTCAGCGCCGCGGCGTAGTCGAGATCGATGTTCGCCATGGTGTCGTGCGTGTCGTGGTATCCGGTGCGGCTGATGTCGTAGTTCTCCATGAACAGCACCACCGGGATGCCGGCGTCGGAAAAGATCTGCCCGTCGGTGTTGTACAGCGCGGAGCGCGGCTCCCACTCGACGCGGATCTCGCCCGCGAGGGGGAGGTGGGCGAACGGCGGCGGCGGCTCCTTGTCGTCGGGCATGCGCCGCGCGCGCCCCTTGCCGGCGCGCCCGGGCGAGCGGTTCCACTCCGCCGCGGCCCGGTTCCATCGCTCGGTGGCCCGGTGCGCCCGCCGTGCGAGGCGCGCCGACGCCGCGCCCTCGCCGGGGGCGACCTGGAACACGTCGCGGTCGCGCTCGTTGTTGTGGGCGATCATATCGAGGACGAATGCGCCGGCGACGCGGACGCTCGACACGTCGCGGCGCGCGCCGTCCTCGGCGACGAACGCGAGGCGGCGCTCGACCAGCGCCTGCACCAGGGCGCGCGCGCCCATGCAGTCGGAGGGGAACTCCTCGCCGGTGAGGTGCACCAGCCAGACGTCCCGCGCGAGCTCGCCCGCGGCGGCGAGCGGCAGGAGGACGTCGGCGGCGCACAGCAGCGCCGTCGTCGCCGAGCAGTTGTCGTCGGCGCCGGCGGCGGCCGCGCGCAGGCCGTCGCCGCCGCGATCGCGGTCGTAGACGTCCTCCATGTAGGCGGTGTCGTAGTGGTCCGCCATGATCACCGCCTCGCCGCGGTTCCTCCCCGGGATCATGAGCACCACGTTGCGCTCCTGCGCGTCGCCGCTCTGGTTCTTCGCCCACCCGTCCGACCACGGGAACGCGAAGTCCGTCTCCCACAGGAACGGCTGATCGACGACCTCTGCCCGGGCCTCGAGGCCGTGCGCGGCGATGAGGGCGCGGTACCGCTCGTGCAGGTGATCCCCCAGTCGCTCCAGGTCGCGCCGCTCGGCGACGGTGAGGTGCGCGGCCCGGGCTGCCTTCCCGCCCGACTTGCCGCGGTTGACCGCGATGCCGTCGGCGTTGTCCTTCTGGCGGAAGTCCCCCTCGGCGAGCGCGGCGATCGTCCGCCACACCCGCTCCTCGAACGCGCGCGTCGCGGTGCGGTCGAACGTGCGCGCCGGCCCCGGGTCGGGCTCGGCGCCGACGCACGCGCGCAGGTCGGCGGCGAGGCGCGCGCCCCCGGCGCGGTCCGCGGCCGCGTCGGGCAGATGGTCGATCCAGGCCGCGAGCGTGGTCGCGCGGCCGGCGCGGAGCAGCACGCGCGCCAGCGACGGAGACAGAAGCTCGCCCAGGTAGTCGCGGAAATCGAGCAGCTTGCGGGCGTTGTGGCAGGTCGTGAGCGCGAGGAGCCCGGGGTCGTGCGGGAACAGCGTCGCCGCGGCGCGGTGCGCCGGGCGGTCGAGGAGGCGCGGGGCGAGGACGACGGCGCGGCCCTCGCCCTCGGCGGTCACGTACCCGGGCGCGGCGCCGGGGCCGGGCGCGGCGCGTCCCGTCGCCGCGTCGCGCCGGGCGACCAGCGGGCGGTGCCAGTAGAGCTCGCGCGCGCCCGCGCGCATCGCCGGGAACAGGAAGCGGTAGCCGAAGCGCCCGCCGGCGTCGATCGCGCGCGCGGCCCGCTCGAGCGCGAGCCGGTCGGCGCGCGGGCCGTCGAGCAGGAGCTCGTAGTCGTGGGTCCAGATCTGCGCGTTGCGCGCCATCGGCTTGTCGTAGAGGCCCAGGACGTCGGGATCGGTCGAGAACAGCGCCACCGTGACCTTGTCGGCGAAGACGCCGTCGCGGTGCACATCCGCATCGCGCGCGCTGCGCTGCCAGCGGTGCGTGCGGACGACGTGGGACACGACGCGGTGGCCGTGCGCCGGGGCGCCGGGGGCGGCCCCCTCGTCGAGCCACCCCGACTGCGGGATGCGCAGCTTGCAGCTCCCCTCGACGCGCGGGAACACGTGGAGGAGCGGAATCTGCATCGCCCGCGGCAGCTCGGCGGCGAGGCGCCGGTAGCGCGGATGCTCGAAGAAGACGAGGCTCGCCGGGGTGGGGCAGAGGACGAGCTCGCGCGCGAGGTACGCGCGCCGCACCGCCTCGGGGAGCCGCGCGAACGGGCGGAAGGTGACGAGCGTGCGCGCGCCGGCGAGCTCGTCGCCGAGGAGGCGGTCGGCCAGGAACGGCGGCGTCTCGCCCAAATCGGCCAGGATGCGCACGCCGTCGGGGGCCGCCGGGTCGGCCCAGGCGGCGAAGCGGTCGAAGTCCGCCGGCCCGTCGAGGCTCCGCCACCACGGCGCCGAGGGCCCCTCGTGGCTCGCGCCGAACAGCGTCCAGCGCACGTTGCCCTTGTCGTCCTGGGTGCGCGACAGGGCCAGCGGCATGATCAGGATCAGCGGATCGCCGGCGAGCCGCCCCGCGCGCGCCGCCTCCGCCAGCTCGTCGGGCCACGCCGGGTTGCCGTCGAGCAGCGTGTGCGACAGCGCGTGCGCCTCGCCGGCGACGAGCTTGCCGAGCTCGGCGACGAGGTGGTCGGCGACGTGGGCCAGCCCGGGTTGGAGCTCCTGCGCCTCTTCATACTCGCTCACGTCGAGCGATCCCTCGTCGGTGGCGCCGCACGTGGCCGCGGCGCTCGTACGGTCGGGATCGTACGGTTTGATGCCGACGTAGGGCGGCGGCATGAACTCGGAGTAGGCGCGCAAGGGAAAGCGGCCCTCCCCCGCGAACGCGGCCCTCGCCTCGGCTTCGAGGCGCGACCAGCCGGCGGCGTGGCTCATGACTGGGGAGAATAGCCAAGAAACGGTAAGGTGGCGGCATGCCCCAGCGCCGCTACCGCATCGAGTGGCCCGGCGAGGACGGCGTCCTCGCCGCCGTCGAGCCCACGATGGACGAGGTCGCGGCGCACGCCGACGAGCTGGCCGAGGCGTACAACGACCCCCACAACGCGCCGATGATGGGCCACACCGAGAGCTACTCCGTCAAGGACGTCGTCGAGCACTTTCGCCAGATGCGCGAGGAGGGCGCCCGGCCGTTCCTGCTTTTCCGCGACGGGCGGCTCATGGGCGACGCGGACGTCCGCGGCATGGACGCCGGCCGGGCCGAGTTCGCGGTGATGGTGGGGGCGCGCGCCGCCCAGGGGAAGGGGCTCGGCACCCGCTTCGCGCTGATGCTCCACGCGTTCGCGTTCCGCGTCCTGGCGCTGGGGCGCCTCTACGTCACGATCGTGCCGAAGAACGCGGCGTCGCGCCGGCTGTTCGAGAAGCTCGGCTACCAGCTGGCCCAGGACGTCGCGGCGCGCGCCTACGTCGACGAGGAAGACGACATCGCGATGTCGATCGCGCGCGCGGACTTCGAGCGCCGGCACGCCGGCGCGCTCGACGGCATCCGCATCGTCGCGCGCTGATCCCCTACGGGCGCGGCAGCCCCGCCAGACGCTGCTTGGCGATCGCCGCCATGACGCCGGCGTTGCGATCCGCGACCTCGCCGATCTTGATCTCCACGGCGGTCCCCATGACCTGGGCGAGCTCCGACGGGTCGAGCTTGTAGTCCTGCTCCAGCCAGCCCGCCAGGTTCGCGATCGCGAAGCGCAGCGCGTCCTCGAGCGAGCCGCCGTAGCCCAGCGCCATGATGTGCGTCGCCGATTCGACGCGCGGTCCGCCGATGCGCTTGTGCGGGATGACGTCCACGCTGAGCTCCACCTCCATCGACGTCTCCAGCGCGTTGCCGTTGAGCTCGCCGTCGCCCTGCACGGCGTGCCCGTCGCCGACGTAGAGGAGCGCGCCCGGCTGGGCGACCGGCAAGTACACGGTCGCGCCCTCGACGGCCTCGTTGAAGTCCATGTTGCCGCCGTAGCGCCCGTTGTCGCCGGTCGGCGGCGGGGCCGACGCGAAGCCGGGCGCCACGCCGACGCACCCCAGCATGGGCTTGAGCGGGACGGAGTAGCCCTTCAGCCGGTCCGACGGTTTCTCGGGCACCGCCATCCCGCGCTCGCGATCGAGCCGCCAGCGGATCGTCTTGCCGCCGTCCTTCATCTTGACGGCCAGCGCGGGTCCCAGCGCGCGCGGCACGATGGCGTCGTCGCTGATGGCGTAGTCGCGGTTGAGGCGAACGCGGGTGAGGTGAACCGCGAGGACGTCGCCCGGCACGGCGGTCTCGACGTAGAACGGGCCGGTCTGGGGGTTGCCGCCGAGGACGCGCGTCACGCCGCGCTCGTCGCCGCCGCCGGCGTCGACGGTCGTCGTGTGCACCGAATCGCCGGGCCAGATGGTCAGGACCGGCTTGGTGTCGGCGGAGAACTGGCGGTAGAACGTGGTGGGCGCAAATTCGTGACGCCGCGGCGGCCCGGGGCGCCGCGCCGGGATCGTGCGGGCGGTGAACGCGGCCTTCACCGGGTTTTTCGGGTCGTCGGCCTCGATGCGCAGCCAGGTGCCGGTCATCGTCTGGGACCCGGCGCCGAGCGTCGCGGTGACCTCGGCGGCCGACCCGTCGTCGGACTTGGCGACGAAGTGGATGGCAGCGCCCTTGACGGTGCCCTCGAGCTTGTCGTCGCCGAGCGTGCCGGTGAGCTTGTCGCCGTCGGCCTCGAGCGTGAGGCGCTCGTGCAGAGGGTTGCCGAAGAGGGTGGTGGTGGCCAACCAGTCGCGGGGCACGGCGGCGTGCGCCAGGGCGGGGGCGATCCACAGCGCGCAGGCCAGGACGGTTCGCATGCGGCATTCTAGCCGCTAGACTTCGGGTATGGCCGCCTATCAGCTCGTGGCGTTCGATCTGTACGGCACCCTCCTCGACATCGCGACGCTCGCCGGCAAGCTCTCGGCGGTGCTCGGGCGGGACGCGACGCCGCTCCTCGGCCCCTGGCGCAAGGCGCAGCTCGAGCGCACGTGGGAGCTCAACCGCATGGGGACGTACGAGCCGTTCGATCGCGTCACCGCCTGGGCGCTCGCGCGGGTCGCCCCCGACCTCGACGAGGCGATGCGCGCGCGCCTGGCGGCGGCGTGGTTGACGTTGCCGGCGTACCCCGACGCCGCGGCGGCGCTGGCGACGCTCCGGGCCGCCGGCGCGCGCACGGCGATCCTGTCGAACGGCACGCGCGCGATGATCGAGAGCGCGCTCGCGGCGGCGAACCTGCCCATCGACGTCGTGCGCAGCGTCGACGAGGTGGGGGTATACAAGCCGGACCCGCGCGCCTACGCGATGCTCGACGACATGGCGCCCGCCGCGGCCACGCTGTTCGTCAGCTCCAACGGCTGGGACGCGGAGGGGGCCAAGCGCAACGGCCGCACCGTCGCCTGGATCGACCGCGGCGGGCCCGCGCCGGGCATCGACCCCGATCACCGGGTGCGGTCGCTCGCGGAGCTCGCCGGGATAGTCTAGGGGCCGCTCTCGCGCCCCGGCGCTTCGTCGGGCCGAAGCGCGCCACCCGCGCGGGCGCGCCAGCCGGCCGAGAGGAGCCAGGTCCTTGGGGGAACGACCGGGGCCTGGTCGGTGCGCAGTCCCTCGAACCAGGCGGCCGAAGAGCATGGATCGACCGCGGACGCGGTCGATCCGTGCTTGCGGCCGTTCCGAAGGACGTAGATCAAACAATTGCGGACCTCGGTGGGCGTCCTGAGCGGCCGCGCATGGTAACGATCCCGCCACAGCCCGCCGGCGCAGCCGGCGGTCCGGTTGACGACGCGGGCGATGCCCGAGGCCAATCCCTGGACACCGCGCGAGAGCGCTATGCGGTCGGCGGCTTCGATGATCATGTGGATGTGCTCTTTCTGGATCGTGAAGTGGACGACGCGGCACGCCAGCTCGCGGCGGGCCCGTCGTTTGAGCAGTTTGCCGATCTCGCGGGCGACGGCGAAATTACGCATGCTCGGCGAGCCGTTGACCGCGCGCAGCGTCACGTGGAGGGGGTGGCGCGGGTTGAGCTCCGGACGCGGGCCGTGGCTTACGCCCGGCTGGGGCCGGCCGCGGTGGTCGTAGCCGAACTGACCCGTCGGCTTGCGGCCGGAGTTCTCGCGCGGCCCGCCCCAGGTCGGGGGCTTCGGGAGCGAAAGCTGTCTGTGGGCGCGTCGGCTCATTCTTGCTCCGGCAGATTTGCACAACATCGCATTGGAGTCAACAGGAAACGCCATGCCTGTGGACGGGTGACGCTCCTGTGGACGGCCCGATCCGTTGCCGACGGTGCGATCGGGTGGGCCGCCCACAGGAGCTTGACCGGCCCGCCACCTCGCGGCACTCGTCCGCGTCTCGT
>DATFWE010000046.1:0-26322 GCA_035259575.1 Haliangiales bacterium | reverse complement strand
GGGGCGGGCCACCGCCAGCGCGGCGAGCGCCCGCGTGGCGGCGGCGGCGACCTCGTCGTCGCGGGCCAAGGCGCCGACGAGCGCGGGCACCGCCTCGGGTGCGCCGAGATCGCCGAGGATGTGCGCGGCGCCGGCGGCCATCGCCGGGTCGTCGGCCGCGAGGGCCCGCGCCAGCGCGGGCACCGCCGCGGCCCCCAGCGCCACGAGCGCGTCGGCGGCCGCCCCCTCGAGGCGCGGATCGCCCAGGCGCGCGGATAGGGTCGCGGCGGCGCCGGGGAAGCGCGCCGCGCCGAGGAGCCTCGCCGCGGCGGCCGCCTGGGGGGTGTCGAGCGCCGCGACCAGGGCCGGCTCGACGTCGGGCGCCGCGCGCAGCGCCGATCCCACCGCCGCCCCGGGTAGCGCGTCGAGCGAGCGGATCGCGGCGGCGCGCGCCGAGGGCGCCGGCTGCCGCAGCGCGTCGACGAGCCACGGGATCGGGGTCACGTCGCCGGTCCGGCCGAGCAAGGCGAGCGCGACGGGACGGAGCATCGGCTCGTCGAGCAAGGGCGCGAGCTCGGCCAGGGGGACCGCGGCGCCGGCGTGGGCGAGCCCGGCCAGCGCGGCATGGCGCACGACCAAGCTGCCGCCCGCGAGGACGCCGCGCAGCGCGGCGGAGGCCTCGGGTCCGCCCAGGGCCCCCAGCGCCTCGGCGGCGGCGACGCGCACGTTCTCGTCGACGTCCTCGAGGGCGCGCGCCAGCGCGGCCACCGCCGCCCGATCGCCGGCGGCGCCCAGCGCGTCGATCACGAACCGGCGGTAGGGCGCGCGCGCGGCCAGCGCATCGAGGAGCGGCGGGAGGGCGGCGGCGCCCAGCCCGGCCAGCGCGTCGGCGGCGGCGGCGCGCCGCCCGACGTCGGGGTCGCCGAGGAGCGCGCACAGGCGCCCGGCCACGTCGGGGAATCCGGCGATGCGCGCCGCGGCCTCCTTGCGCACGCGCCAGCTCTCGTCGCCGAGCGCGAGGAGCAGCTCGTCCACGTCCTGGCTGGCGGCGATGCGGCGGCGGCGGGATTCCTCCGTCATTGTTGCACCGCTCGCTCGCGACGCCTCGGGGCGCCAGGTCGCTCGGCTGCGCCTCTCTCCAGGGGCGCCCTCCTCCTCGGCGTCGCTCGCTCGCTCATGCGCTCATCCCGCTGAGCGTCAGCTTCTCCCGGCTCGTCAGGACCCGGTCGAGGTCGAGCACCATGATCAGGCGCCCGCCGTGGCGGCACACCGCCGCGAACGGCGACGGCCCGTCGCTCGACACCAGCGGCGGGGGCGGCCGGAGCTCCCCCGCGGCGGGGCGCACGACCTCGCCCACGGCGTCGACCACCAGCCCGACGATGCTGCGATCGATCGCCACGATGATGTACTTGGTCGCGCGCGACGGCGCGGGCGCGGGGACGTCGAACCGCTTGCGCAGGTCGACGACGGGGATGATCGCGCCGCGCAGCTCGATCACCCCCTCGAGAAACGCGGGCGCCCGCGGCACCGGGGTGATGCCGAGCGGAACGATGATCTCCTTGATGCGCATGATGTCGAGCGCGTACTCGTGCCCGCCGACGAGAAACGTGGCGAGCTGCGCCGGACCGGTCACGACTTTTCCACCGTGAACGACAGCAGCGCCCCCAGGTTGAGCAGGATCAACATCCGATCCGGCCGCGGCCGCCCGATGCCGGCGATGAACTCCCCCTCGGGGCCGCCGAGCAGCGCCGGCGGCGGCTCGACGTCCTCGTCGCGCATGCGCACGACCTGGTGCACGGCGTCCACGAGCAGGCCATACGCCTCCCCGGCGTGCGTCACGACGAGGATGCGGCTCTCCTTCGCCGGCGGCGCGGCCGCCACGCGCACGCGCAGGCGCAGGTCCATGACGGGGATGATCTGGCCGCGCACCGCGATGACCCCGAGGATGAACGCGGGCGCGCGCGGCACCTCGGTGGCGGCGCGGTGCTTCAGGATCTCGCGGATGCGCAGGATGTCGATCGCGTACTCCTCGCCCCCCAGCGCGAACGACAGCACCTCGCGCGAGAACGCCGCCCGCTGCTTCTGGGCGTAGCCGTGGTGGTAGGTGTCCTCCGTGGCGAAGACGATGTCCTTGTCGGGCATCACGCCGCCTCCTCGCCGCGCAGCGATTCCTCGACCAGCGCGGCCACGTCGAGCACCAGCACCACCTGCTGTCCGCCGAGCTCGGTCGCGCCGGCGATGCCGGGGACGGCGTTGAGCGGCCCGCTCAGGCTCTTGATGACGATGTTCTCCTGCCCCACGAAGTCGTCGACGACGAGCCCCAGGCGATGCTGCGCCAGGCCCACCACCACCACGTACATGCGCTCGGGCGTCGGCCCGGCGCGCGCCACGTCGAGCGCCTGCTCGACGCGTGCCAGCGCCAGCGTCTGGCCGCGTACGGTGAGCACCTCGCGCCGCTCGATCGTCTTCACCTCGCCGCGGGTGGCGGTGATCGTCTCGAGCACGCTGTTGAGCGGGATGGCGTAGCTCCGCCCGGCGGCGCGGATGATGAGCGCCTGGATGATGGCCAGCGTCACCGGCAGGGTGATGATGAGCGACGTCCCCTTGCCGCGCGTCGACTCGACGTCGATGATGCCGGACAGGCGCGCGATGTTGGTCTTGACCACGTCGAGGCCGACCCCCCGCCCCGACAGCTCGGAGGCGCGCTCGCGCGTCGAGAATCCGGGCAGGAACACGAGGTTCAGGAGCTCGCGCCGGGACAGGTCCGCCGCCTGGGCCGCATCGATCAGCCGCCGCTGGATCGCCGTCTCGAGGATGCGATCCTCGTCGAAGCCGCGCCCGTCGTCGCGCACCTCGATGACCACGTGGTTGCCGCGCTGCTGCGCCGAGACCCAGATGGTGCCCGTCTCGTCCTTGCCGGCGGCGCGCCGCACGTCGGTCGGCTCGATGCCGTGGTCGATCGAGTTGCGGATGACGTGCATCAGCGGATCGCTGAGCTCCTCGACGATCAGCTTGTCGAGCTCGGTGTCGGCGCCGCTGATGGTGAGGCGGATCTCCTTGCCGGCGTCGCGCGAGATGCGCCGCACCACGCGCGACAGCTTGTCAAAGATCTGTCCCAGGGGCACCATGCGCACCTCGAGGATCCCCGACTGGAGCTCATCGAGCTTGCGCTCGAGCACGCGGCTCTCCTGCTGCAGGCGGCGCGCCAGCTCGAGGTGCCCCTCCCCGCGCAGGTCCTCGAGCACCCCCTGGACGCCGGCGCGCGCCAGGGTGAGCTCGCCGACGAGGTTCATCAGGTGATCGAGCTTGCGGATGTCGACGCGCACGGTCCGCGACACCGAGCGCAGCGTGGCGTCCTCCTCGGCGCGCGCGCCCGTCGCCGCCGCCAGCGGGGCGCGCCCCGCCACCAGCTCGGTCACCTCGGCGCGGCCCCCGACGGCGCCGGCGACGGCCGGGTGGTGCGCGTCGGTGGCGAGGATCACATCGAGCTCGATGCCCTCGCCGTCGCCGGAATCGGGGGTGGGCAGGTAGGTGATGACCTCCCCCAGCGGCTTGAGCCGCGCCTTGAGCTCGTCGAGGCCGTGGTCGATCCCCGCCAGGTCGAACGCGGCATGGACGCGGAACAGCGTCCGCCCCGCGGCGAGGTTCTCGCGCAGGCGATGCTCCTCGTACTCGCTCAGGACGCTGAGGATCGACGGGTCGAGCGCCAGGTCCTGCCGCTTCTGCGTCTGGGCGCGGGCGCCGGCGCGCGCCGCCTGCTCGATGCGGGCGACGAAGCCGTCCACCTCGGGCGAGTCCGCCGGCCGCCCCTCCGACACCGCGGCCATCAGCCGGCCGTAGATCTCGACCGCCTCGAACAAGAGGTCCAGGATCGCGGCGCTCACCGCGACGCGCCCGAGGCGCAGCGAGTCGAGCAGGTTCTCGAGCGTGTGCGACAGGCTCGCCATCCGGCCCACTCCGAACAGCCCGGCGAGCCCCTTCAGGGAATGAACCGCGCGGAACGCGTCGTTGACGAGATCGGGGTCGACCTTGCCCGCGTCGAGGGCGAGCAGGGTGCGGTTCAAGTTCTCGACCGTCTCCTGCGCCTCGCTGAGGAAGTCCTGGAACGCCTTGTCGGACGTCATGTCTCGACGAACCGCTTCACCAGCTCGCGCAGCGCCGCCGGCGAGAAGGGTTTGGGCAGGTAGGCGTTGGCGCCCAGCTCCAGCCCGCGCCCGACGTCGCGATCGGAGCCCTCGGTCGAGATGAGGATCAGCGGCACCTTGCGGTAGGTCGGGCTCGAGCGCATGAACTTGGCCAGCTCCAGCCCGTTGATGTCCGGCATGTGGACATCGCTGATGACCAGGTCGTAGTGCCCGTTCGGCAGGGCCTGGAGCGCCTGGAAGCCGCTCTCGACCCCGACGATCTCGTAGTCGGTCTCCAGCGCGGCCGCGACATACGACCGCATCGCCGGGGAATCCTCGACCAGGAGCACGCGGTGAGGCACCGGCGCGATTATACCTCGCGGCTGTGCCATCATTCCCGGGGAAAGGAGCGACACCCCATGCCCTCCGAACGCACGCACGCGTTGACCGACGCCCAGCTCACCAAGCTCCGGCAGGCCCTCGCGCGGAAGCGCGACGAGCTTCGCCGCAAGAGCAGGGCGCACGTGGAGGGAGCGACGCGCTCCGACGAGGAGCTGATCGACGACGGCGACGTCGCCATGCGTTCGGCCACCACCGACGAGCTCCTCGATCTCGCCGATCACGAGCGCAAGCTCCTCGCCGAGGTCGAGCGCGCCCTCGCCAAGATGGACGCCGGCACCTACGGGGTCAGCGAAGCGACTGGCGAGCCCATCCCCTATGCCCGCCTGGGCGCCGTGCCGTGGGCGCGCAACAACGTGGACGACGAATGACGCGAGCGAGCGACGCCGAGGACCAGGGCGCCCCTGGAGCGAGGGGCAGCCGAGCGACTTGGCGCCCCGAGGCGTCGCGAGCGAGCGGTGCAATAGTGACCATCAGCGCCGCCCCCGCAGCGCCTCCGCCATCTCTTTCTGCCCGCTGGGCGACTCGATCAGCGTGACCTCGGCCTCGTGCCGGTCGGCGGCGGCTTCCTCCTGCCACAGCTCGAGCGCGCGGCGCGGAGCGACCAGCCCGGTCGCCCGCCCCGGCGGCTGGACCGCGTAGCGCAGGACGCCCGCCTTCGCCATCACGTCGCGGATGCGGCGGGTGGCGGCGCGGAACGCCGCCTCGCCGAAACCGGACTGGGCGCCCAGACCGAACAGGAAGATGCGCTCGAACGCCAGCCGCCGGCCCGCCGGCGCGAGCAGCGTGACCTCGCCGGCGGTGCCGGCGATCCGCCCCGACTTGATGAGGCGCGACATCCGACCGCACAGGCGCCAGTCCGCCAGCCCCGCCGCGCCCCGCAGCGGGCGCTCGTCGGAGAAAAACGTGAGCGCGAGCGACAGCCCCTCGGGCGCGGCGTCCCACCGGCCGAGCTCGCTCGCCAGGAAATGGACCGTCACGGCCGGCGCAGCTCCTGCGAGATGCGGTCGAGCAGCCCGTTCACGAACGCCGCCGACTCGGAGGCGCCGAACCGCTTGGCCACCTCGATCGCCTCGTTGATGATCACCTTGGCCGGCACCTCGGGCTGGAACTTGAGCTCGAACGTCGCCAGCCGCAGCACGTTGCGGTCCACCCGCGCCATCCGCTCGAGACGCCAGTTCCGCGACGCCTTCTGCAGTACGGCGTCGATCTCGGCCAGGTGCTCGATCGTTCCCTTGACGAGCGCCTCGGCGAAGCCCACCACCTGCGGGTCGCGCGCGCCCTCGGCGTCGGCCTCCGCGGACGCGAAGTCGCGCCAGAAGTGGGCGAGCACCTGCGCCAGCGGGGCGCCCCCGTCGCCGTCGAGCGAAAACAAGATCTGGAGCGCGTGCTCGCGCGCGCGTCGCCGCGGGCCCATCGGCGTCAGGCCCCCTTCACCGCCCGGTACAGGCTCACCATCTCGATCGCGGCCATCGCCGCGTCGAACCCCTTGTTGCCCGACTTGGCGCCCGCGCGATCGATCGCCTGCTCGACGGTGTCGCAGGTGAGCACGCCGAACGTGACCGGGATCTTGGCGGAGCGGCTCAGCTCGGCCACGCCGCGCGCCACCGCGTCGGCCACATACTCGAAGTGGGGCGTGCCGCCGCGGATGACCGCGCCCACGACCACCAGCGCGTCGATCCCGCCCTGTTCGACGACGAGCCGCGCCAGCTGCGGCACCTCGAACGAGCCGGGCGCGCGGTAGAGCGTCACCGCGTCCTCGGCCACGCCGGTGCGCCGGAGCGCGTCGAGGGCGCCCTCGATCAGCCGATCCACGACGAACGCGTTGAACCGGGAGGCGACGATGGCGACGCGGAGCCCCTTGCCGTGGAGCATCCCCTCGACGGTCTTCATGATTTCTTGCCCTCGATGGACAGGAGGTAGCCCTCGCGCTCGCGGCGGCCCACGAGCCACGGGGCGTTCTCGGAGGTCGTCTGCTCGATGGGGACGCGCTCCACCACCTCGATGCCGAACCCCGTGAGGCCCGCGATCTTCTTCGGGTTGTTGGTGAGCAAACGGATGCGCTTCAGCCCCAGGTCGTGCAGCACCTGCGCGCCCAGACCGAAGTCGCGCAGCGCGCCGGCGTCGCCGCGCGGCGAGTGGAGGACGTGCGACTCGAACGCGTGGAGCAGCGACGTGCGCGAGCGCGAGTGGACGTATAGGAACGCGCCCCTGCCCTCCTTGGCCATGGTGCGCATCGACTCGCGCAGCTGCCAGCCGCAGTCGCACGACCTCGTGGTGAACGGATCACCGATGGGGCACATCGACTGGACGCGCACCAGGATCGACTCGCCCCGCTCGGCGGCGGCGCGCACGTCCCCGATGGTGAGCGCAAGGTACTCGGTGTCTTCCACGTCGGTGATGTACACGCGGGCGTCGAAGTCCACGTCGAACCCGAGCGGACGCACCTTGGACAGTCCGGTGGGGCGCACCAGGCGCTCGTTCTGCAGGCGGTAGTCGATGAGCTCGGCGATGGTGACGATCATCAGGCCGTGGTGCGCGGCGAACTTCTCCAGGTCGGGCATGCGGGCCATCTCGCCGTCGTCGCGCATGATCTCGCAGATGACGCCTGCCGGCTCGAGCCCGGCCAGACGCGCCAGGTCGACCGAGCCCTCGGTCTGCCCGGTGCGCACCAGCACACCGCCGCGCTTGGCGCGGAGCGGGAACACGTGGCCGGGCGAGATCAGATCCTCGGGGCGCGCGTCCTTGGCGACCGCGGTCTTCACGGTGTGGGCGCGGTCGGCGGCGGAGATGCCGGTCGACACGCCGTTGCGCGCCTCGATCGACACGGTGAACGCCGTCCCCATGGGGGACCGGTTCTCGGTGACCATCATCGGCAACTGCAGCCGATGGATCCGCTCCTCGGTGAGCGTCAGGCAGATGAGCCCGCGCCCGTGGCGCGCCATGAAGTTCACCGCGTCGGAGGTGATCTTCTCGGCCGCCATGGTGAGGTCGCCCTCGTTCTCGCGGTCCTCGTCGTCGACGAGGATCACCATCCGTCCGGCGCGGATCTCGTCGATGGCACGCAGCACTCGTTCGAATCGCATCGCAGATCACCGTTCTTTCACGAACTTTTCCACATACTTGCCGATGATGTCCACTTCCAGGTTCACCTTGTCCCCCGGTCGCTTGTCCCCGAGCGCGGTCTTGTCGAGGGTGTGGGGGATGAGGAGGACGTCGAACGCATGGTCGTCGACCCGGTTCACCGTCAAGCTGATCCCGTCCACGGCGATGGAGCCCTTGTCCACCACGTAGCGCAATACCTCCCGCGGCGCGCGGAACGACATCTCCACCGACGGGCCCACGGGCCGGCGGCCGGCGATCTCCCCCACGCCGTCCACGTGGCCGATGACGATGTGGCCGCCCAGCCGATCGTGGGGGCGCACCGCGCGCTCGAGGTGGACGCGGCTGCCCGGGCGCAGCGCCCCGATCGTCGTCCGGGCGAGCGTCTCGGCCCCCGCCTGCACGCGGAAGCGCCCGCGCTCGCGCTCCTCGACGGTCAGGCAGACGCCGTCGACGGAGATCGACTCCCCGATGGCGAGATCCTCGGCGGGGATCGACGTCGGCGCGATCGTCAGGATCGCCGCCTCGGAGCGGCGATCCAGCCGCTCGACACGGCCGATGTCTTCGACAAGCCCGGTGAACATCAATTGTCTCCGCTCATGGCGCAGGCTCGGCGCTCCAAGTCGCTTCGGCTGCGCCTCGCTCCGCGTCGCGTTGTCCTCGCCTGCGCCATTCGCTTGGTCGGGCATCATTCTAGCATCACCGCCTCGACGAGCAGATCGTCGCCGAGGCGGCGGGGCGGCCCGTCGAAGCGGAACCGCGGCGCGGCGGCGATGCGCGCCGCCCCGTCGCCGCCGAGCCACACCGGCGCGGCGCCGCCGAACGCGCGCGGCGCCACGAACAGGAGCAGCCGATCGCACAGGCCAGCCTCGACGAACGTCGCGTGCGTCTCCGCGCCGCCCTCGACCAGCACCGACAGGATGTTCCGCTCGGCCAGCGCGCCGAGGAGCGCGCGGGCCGGGACGCGCGCGCCGCGGAAGCGGATGACCTCCGCCCCGACCTCCTCGAGGGCGCGGACGCGCGCCGCCGGCGCCCGCGCGCCGGTCGCCACGATGGCGCGCCCGCCGGCGAACACGCGCGCGGCCGGCGACACGCGCAGGCGGCCGTCGAGAACGACGCGTACGGGATCGCGGCCGCCGCGGACGCCGCGCACCGTCAGCGCCGGGTCGTCGTGAAGCACCGTCCCCGCCCCGACCAGTACGGCGTCGGCCGCGTCGCGCAGCCGGTGGACGGCGCGGCGCGCCGGCTCCCCGGTGATCCAGCGCGACTCGCCCGCGTGGGTGGCGATGCGCCCGTCGAGCGTCATCGCCGCCTTGAGCGTCACGTGCGCGCGCCTCTCGGTCGCCCACACCACGAACGGCGCGTTGGCGCGGCGGCACGCCTCCTCGAGGACCGGGCCGACCACCTCGATGCCGGCGGCGCGCAGCTCGGCGTTCCCCCCGTGGCCGGGGAACGGATCGGCGAGGCCGTAGACGACCCGCCGGATGCCCGCGGCGATGATGAGCGGCGCGCAGGGCTGGGTGCGCCGGCCGGTGCGGTGGCCGCACGGCTCGAGGTTGGTGTAGAGCGTCGCGCCCGCCGCGCGACCGACCGCGCGGGCGAGCGCGTCGGCCTCGGCGTGGGGCTCGCCCGCCCGGCGGTGCCACCCGTCGGCGATCGCGCCCCGCCGGCCGACGATCGCGCAGCCGACGATCGGGTTCGGCGCGGTCCGGCCCTCGGCGCGCCGCGCCAGGGCCAGGCACCGCCGCATCCATCGCTCGTCAGTTTCGCGGGGCAATGCCGTACCGCTTCATCCACCGATACAGCTGCGTGCGATGGACGCCCAGGGCGCGCGCCGCCGCGGCGACGTTGCCGGCTTGCGCCTGCAGCGCGCTCGCGATCGCCTCGCGCGAGGGGGGCGGCGTATCGTTGGCCTCGCGCTGCTTCGAGCCACTCGACTCCATCTTCGGCGATCCCGCGATGGGCATGCCGGCGCGGTTGCCGAGGTGCTCCGCGCGTACCACGTTCGTGCCCTCGGCCTGCGCCTCGCCGGCGGCCCGGCGCAGGTCGCCGAGGAGCTCGCGCACGTTCCCGGGCCAGGGGCGGAGGAGGCACGTCTCGATGAGTTTGGCGTGGGGCGCGAGCTTGCCGGGGAGCTTGGCCAGCTCGCGGTGGATGAGGACGGGGATCTCCTCGGGGCGCTCGCGCAGCGGCGGGATGCGCACGTCGGGCTGGCCGACGCGAAAGTACAGATCGGCGCGGAAGCTGCCGGCGGCGATGGCTCCGCGCAGGTCCCGGTGCGTCGCCGACACCAGGCCGAACGTCACCGGCCGCGGCCGGGCCGCCCCCAGCGGCATGACCTCCTTGGTCTCGATCACGCGCAGGAGCTTGGCCTGGACGGCCTGGTCGAGCTCACCGATCTCGTCGAGGAACAGCGTGCCGCCGTCGGCGGCCTGCACCCACCCGTCCTGGTCCTGCGTCGCGCCCGAATAGGCCCCCTTCTTGGCGCCGAAAAGGAGCCGCTCGGCCACCCCCTCGGGGATCGCGGCGCAGTTCACCGCGATGAACGGTCCGCCGGCGCGGGGGCCGGCATCGTGGAAGCCGCGCGCGGCGAGCTCCTTGCCGCTCCCCGACTCGCCGCTGATGAGCAGGCACTCTCCGGTCTGGGCGGCGCGTCCGACGCGGGCGAACACCGCCTGCGTCGACGGGCCGGCGATGAGGCCGCGCGCGACCTCCACCACCGCGCCCTCGTACGGGCGCACGTCGCCGCAGAACAGGAACACCGACTGGCCGATGCGGAGCGTGCGCGGGCTGCGCGCGACGATCTCGCGCGGGATCTCCCCGCCGTCGACGAACGTGCCGTTCCGGCTCTCGAGATCGCGCACCACGAACCGCTGGCCGTCGAACTCCACCTCGGCGTGCTCGCGCGACACCCGCTCGTCGTCGAGCCTCTGGCCGCCGCAGTCCTCGCGTCCGAGGTGGATCTTTCCCGCCAGGAGCGGCAGCGCGCGCAGCGTGGGGGCGCCCGCGGTGTAGAGGAGGAGGAGACCCGGACGCGGCGAGCCGGAGCTTCGTTCCGCTATCCAGCCTTCCTCATCCTGCGTCTCGCGGTCGTGGGCCATCCCTCGCGGCCCATCCTACTCCAAACCCTCGATCTTATCGACCCGTCGCTGGTGACGACCGCCGGCGAACGTCGCGTCGCGGAACGCGCGCACGATCCCCTCGGCCAGGCCCGGTCCGGTAACGCGCCCGCCGAGGCACACGACGTTCGCGTCGTTGTGCTCGCGCGCCATGCGCGCCGAGAACTCGTCGGTGACGCGCGCCGCGCGGATGCCGGCGACCTTGTTGGCGGCGATGGAGATGCCGATGCCGGTGCCGCACACGGCGAGGCCCATCGCGCCGGGCGCGGCGACCACCGCGCGGCCGACGCGCGCGCCGAACTCGGGATAATCGACGCTGTCGGCGGCGTTCGTCGTGCCGAGATCCTCGACCTCGTCGCCGAGCCCGCGCAGGAACCCCACGAGCGCCGCCTTCAGCTCGTACCCCGCGTGGTCGGAGCCGGCGTACCATTTCATGGTTACACCCGAGTCAGGATCAGCACCGCATTCGTCCCGCCGAAGCCGAAGCTATTCGACAGGACCGCGTTGACGCGCGCCTCGCGCGCCTGGTTGGGCACGTAGTCGAGGTCGCACTCGGGATCGGGGTTCTCGTAGTTGATCGTCGGCGGGATCGCGTTCTTGTGCAGGGCAAGCGCGGAGTAAGCCGTCTCCACCCCGCCCGCCGCGCCCAGGAGGTGCCCGGTCATCGACTTCGTCGACGAGATCATGAGCTTCTTGGCGTGGTCGCCGAACACGCCCTTCACCGCGCGCGTCTCGCCGGCGTCGTTGAACTTCGTCGAGGTGCCGTGGGCGTTGATGTAGCCGATCGCCTCGGGGGCGAGCTTCGCGTCGCGCAGCGCCATCCGCATCGCCCGCTGCGCGCCCTCCCCCTCGGGATGCGGCGCGGTGATGTGGTGCGCGTCGGCCGTCGCGCCATAGCCCCTGACCTCGGCGTAGATGCGCGCGCCGCGCGCCCGCGCGTGCTCGAAGTCCTCGAGCACCACCACGCCGGCGCCCTCGGCGACGACGAACCCGTCGCGGTCGCGCTCGAACGGCCGGCTCGCCCGCTGCGGGTCCTCGTTGCGCGTCGACAGCGCGCGCGCCGCGTTGAACCCGCCCACGCCGAGGACCGACACCGTCGCCTCGCACCCGCCCGCGACCATGACGTCGCACTGCCCCGCCTGGATCACGCGCGCCGCCTCGCCGATCGAATGCGCCCCCGTCGAGCAGGCGGACACGTGCGAGATGTTCGGTCCGAGGAGATGGTGCCGGATCGACAGCTGCCCCGGCGCCAAGTTCACGATCACCGAGGGCACGAAGTAGGGCGAGATCCCGTGGCGCGGCCCCTTCTCCAGGTACGACGCGTACGTCTTCTCGATGCCGATGAGCCCACCCAGGCCCGCGCCCACGTAGCAGCCGGCGCGCTCGGCGGCCTCGCCCTCGAACCGGTGGGGCAGCCCCGCGTCCTCCATCGCCATGTGTCCCGCGGCGATCGCGAAGTGGAGGAACCGATCCAGCGTCTTGACCTCGCGCTTCTCGATCCACTTCGTCGGCTCGAAATGCTTCACCTCACCGGCGAAGTGGGTCGCCAGCGCGGAGGCATCGAACAGGGTGATGGGCCCGATGCCCGACTGGCCGGCGAGCAACGCGCGCCAGTTCTCCTCCACGCCGATTCCGAGCGGCGTGACCAAGCCGATGCCAGTAATGACGACCCTTCGCATCGCTGCTCCTCTACTCTTGGTCGGAGGTCCGACCAGTGGGGTTCGTACAAAGCTTCTGCGGGTTAAGATGACCCGACGAGGGACGCGACGCTACTTGTTGTGCGCCTTGATGTAGTCGATCGCGTCCTGGACGGTCTTGATCTGCTCGGTGTCCTCGTCGGGGATCTCGATCTTGAACGCCTCCTCGAGCGCCAGGACGAGCTCGACCACCGCCAGCGAGTCCGCCTTGAGGTCGTCGACGAACGACGCGGCCGGCTTGACCTGCTCGGGCGATACCTCGAGCTGGGAACAGATGATGTCCTTCACCTTGGCTTCGATCTCGTGCGCATCCATAGTGTTCTTCTTTCGCTGGGAGACTTTACATCAACAGGCCGCCGTTTACGCGGACGACCTGACCGGTCACGTACGACCCTTCCGGGCCGGCCAGAAATGCCACGACATCGGCCACTTCCTCGGGGCGCCCGATACGCCCGAGCGGAATTTGCGCGAGAAGCTTCTCCTTGGCCTCGCCGGCGACATGCGCGGCCGTCATGTCCGTCTCGATGAACCCGGGCGACACGGCGTTCGCGGTGATGCCCCGCGAGGCGAGCTCACGCGCCAGCGTCTTGGTCAGCCCGATGAGGCCGGCCTTCGCGGCCGCGTACGCCGCCTGTCCGGTGTTCCCCATCTCGCCGACGACGGACGTGAGGGTGAGGATGCGCCCGCCCTCCTTGGCCTTGAGGAGGTGGCGGCAGGCCGCCCGCAGGCAGGCGTAGGTGCCCGTCAGGTTGACGTCGAGCGTGCGCCGCCAGTCGTCGTCCTTCATGCGCAGGAGCAGGCCGTCGATCGCGATGCCCGCGTTGGCCACGACGATGTCGAGCCGCCCCTGCCGCTCGGCGCACGCCTTCACGCCGGCCTCCACCGAGGCGACGTCGCCGAGGTCCATCTGCAGGGGGAAGCCCGCGCCTCCCGCCGCGTCGACGAGCGCCGCCGCGTCGCGCGCCGCGTCCTCGCGCGATTGATACGCCACGCCGACCGTCGCGCCGCGCTTGCCCAGCGCGACGGCGATGGCGCGGCCGATCCCCCGCGACGCCCCGGTCACCAGGGCGACTTTGCCTTCGAGCGCACGATCCACGATCGCCATGGTCACACCTTGTCCATCGAGGTCACCGCGATGCCGGGCGCGATCCGCCTGACCAGCCCGGCGAGCACGTTGCCGGCGCCGAGCTCGAGCGCCTCGCTCGCGCCCAGGGACGCGAGCGTCTGCACGCACGCCTCCCAGCGGACCGGCGCGGTCACCTGCTTGATGAGAAGCTCCTTCACGCGGGCGCCGTCGCGGTTCGGCCGGCCGTCGACGTTGTGGACGACCGGCACCGACGGGTCCGCCACCGCCGCGTCGGCGAGCGCGGCGGCCAGCCGCTCCGCCGCCGGCGCCATCAGCGCGCAGTGGAACGGCGCGGACACGGCCAGCGGCACCGCCCGTTTCGCGCCGCGCGCCCGCGCGAGCGCCATCGCGCGCTCGACCGCGGCCTTGTGCCCGGCGATGACCACTTGTCCCGCGCCGTTGAGGTTCGCCGCGGACACTATCTGCCCCTCGGCCGCCTCGGCGCACACCGCATCGACGACGTCCGCCGCCAGCCCGAGGAGCGCCGCCATCGCCCCCGTCCCCGCGGGGACGGCCTCCTGCATGGCCCGCCCGCGCAGACGCGTGAGCCGCACCGCGTCGCCGAAGCGGATCGCGCCGGCGGCGACGAGCGCGCTCCACTCGCCGAGCGAATGCCCGGCGACCGCCCCGAAGTCGGGCGGCGTCTCCATCGCCCGCAGCACGGCGATCGACGTGGTGAGGATCGCCGGCTGCGCGTTCGCGGTGAGCACGAGGTCGGCCTCCGGCCCCTCCCAGCACACGCGCGACAGCTTCTCGCCCAGGACCTCGTCGGCCTCCTCGTAGACGCGGCGCGCGGCCGCGTTGGTCGCGGCGAGCGCCGCGCCCATCCCGACCTTCTGCGATCCCTGCCCCGGAAACAGGAGCGCGCGCATCACCACCGGTAGAGCGCGCTGCCCCAGGACAGCCCGGCGCCGAGCGCGCACATGAGGATCGTCATCCCGTCCGAGACCGTCCCGTCGCGCACCGCCTCGTCGAGCGCGATGGGGATCGACGCCGACGACGTGTTCCCGTACTTGTGGATGTTGAGATAGAACTTCGACATCGGCAGCCCGCAGCGGTGCGCCACGGCCTCGAGGATGCGCAGGTTCGCCTGGTGGGCGACGACGAGATCGACGTCGGCGGCGGTCTTGCCGTTGTGGTCCAGCGTGATCATGCAGCTCGACGAGATGTTCTTCACCGCCTGCGAGAACACCTGCCGCCCGGCCATCTTCACCTTTCCCCCCGTCCGCTGGTAAAGGGCCTCCCACAGGTTCCCGTCGGCCTGGAGGTGCGTGGAGTAGAGCCCGCGCCCGTCCTCCTCGGGGCCGAGCACCACCGCGCCGGCGCCGTCGCCGAAAAGGACGCACGTGTTGCGATCGGTCCACTCGAGGACGCGCGTCAGGATCTCGACGCCGACCACCAGGACGCGGCGGTACTGTCCGCCGCGGATGAACGCGTCGGCCATGCCGAGGCCGTAGATGAAGCCGGCGCAGGCGGCCGACAGGTCGAACGCCGGGCAGGGGCCGGCGCCGAGCTTCTTCTGCAGGATCACCGCCGACGCCGGCATGGGCATGTCGGGCGTCACCGTCCCGACGAGGATGCAGTCGAGCTCCGACGGGGCGACGCCCGCGGCGTCGAGCGCGTTGCGCGCCGCCTCGGCGGATAGGTCGCTGGTGGTCAGCGACTCGTCGAGGACGCGGCGCTCGCGGATGCCGGTGCGCTCGCTGATCCACGCGTCGGACGTATCGACGAGCTTCTCCAGGTCGTGGTTGGTGAGCACTTTCGGCGGCACCCCGCGTCCCGTCCCCAGGATGCGTGTCCGGATCATGGTTTGGCCCTCACGTGTTTCAGCTTCTGGCTGTGGCCGACGTCGGCGCCCGCGAGCGCCGCGGCCACATTGTCGATGAGATGCTTGTCGAGGTACCTCGCCGCCGCGTGGATCGCGTTTTTCAGCGCGGTCGCGTTCGATCGTCCGTGGCAGATGAGCGCCAGGTGGTCGACGCCGAGCAGCGGCGCCCCGCCCGTCTCTGCGTAGTCCAGCCGGCGCTTGAACTGGCGCAGCGCCGGCCGCGCCAGCACGTAGCCCACCTGGGCCCGCGGCGACGAGGCGAACGCGCGCTTGAGCATCTCCACCAGCGTCTGCGCCGCGCCCTCGGCGGTCTTGAGCACGACGTTGCCGGTGAACCCGTCGGTGGCGATGGCGTCGACCTCGCCGCCGAAGATGTCGCGCCCCTCGACGTAGCCCACGTACTCGAACGCCGCTCCGTCGAGCCCGCGCAGGATGGCGTGCGCCTCGCGCGTGAGGTCGGTCCCCTTGCTCTCCTCTTCGCCGTTGGCGAGCAGGCCCAGGCGCGGGCGGGGCTTGCCGTGCATGACGCGGGCGTAGGTGGCGCCGAGCAGGCCGAACTGCGCGAGCATCGGCGCCTGCACGTCGACGTTCGCGCCCATGTCGCAAAGGACGCACTGTCCGTCGAGCGTGGGGAACGTCGTCGCGATGCCCGGGCGGATCGCGCCGGGCAGGCGCTTCCACACCAGGAGGCCGCACGCCAGCATCGCGCCGGAGTTTCCGGCGGACACGACCGCGTGCGCCTCGCCCGCCTTCACCAGGTCGAAGGCGACGCGCATCGACGACTGCTTCTTGCCCTTCACGGCCACCGATGGGTGATCGTCCATGCGGATGACGTCGGGGGCGTGGTGGACGGCGAGCGCGTGGCCGGGCGACGCACCGCGGCGCGCGAGGCCGTCGCGGATCTTCGCCTCGTCGCCTACGAGGGTGATGCCGATGTCCTTCCGGCCCTCGCGAAGCACGGCCACCGCCGCGTCGAGCTCGGGCTCGGGCGCGTGGTCGCCGCCCATCGCGTCGAAGGCGATGCGGCGCATGGACGGCCCTTACTTGGTCTCGCCCTCTTCCTGCTTGATCTCGACGACCTGCCGGCCATTGTAGTAGCCGCACTCGAAGCACACCCGGTGCGAGGCCTTGGCCGCGCCGCACTGGGGGCAACGGGTGACGTTGGGAACGGCCACGCGCGCCATCCACTGGGCGCGCCGGCTGTCGCGGCGCGCGCTCGACTGTCGTCGTTTCTGAACCGCCATCGCTAGGACTCCTTGATCTTCACGCTCTTGAGCGCCGCCCACCGGTCGTCGATCGTCACCGGCACGCAGTCGCAGGGGCCTTGGTTCCAATCCTTGCCGCAGCTGGGGCACAGCCCCTTGCACGCCTCGTTGCACAGCGGCGCCATCGGCAGCGCCAGCAGCGTCTCTTCGCGCAGCATCTCACCGAGATCGACGATCTCGTCGTCGTAGGGGAGGAGATCCGGCGCGGTGGGGTCAGGCTCGCCGAGCGCATCGACCTCCTCGTCGGTCTCGCGCCCGCGCGGCGCGTACAGGACGGCGATCTTCGCAGCCACAGGTACGCGCGCCGGGCCCAAGCACCGGCTGCACAGAAGCGTCACCGCCCCCGTGAGCGAGCCGTGGACATAGACGTCGCGCTGCTGCTTGTCGAGACGGAGCTCGGTCTCGAGCTCCGCGGTGTCGAGATCCGCCTCTGTGCCCTGGAGGGCCATCCGCGCAAAATCACCCGACAAATCCCACGCGCGGAGGAGCCCATCCGGAGGAATCTCCGTGAGTCTGACCGTGTAGGGTCGCTCGTCCGGGCGCATGAGAAGCTGGCGTACTATAGAGGGGGGCTGCCCGGAGTCAAGTTCACTGTTGCGTCGTTCGCTCGCGCGGGCTCGGCGCGCCAGGTCGCTCGGCTGCGCCTCGCTCCAGGGGCGCTCCTCCCACGCCCGCGCTCGCTCACTTGGCGGCCACGGCGCCCACGGTCCCGCCGAGGGCGAACAGCAGCGAGCGCAAGTCCTCGTCATTGAAGCGGATCTGCGCGCCGAAGTACACGTCCGGCCCGAAGTAGTACCGCCTCGCCAGGTCGCCCGACACATCGTTGCCACTGATGCTCCGCGTCTCGGGATTGTTGAGGATATCGTCCACCCCGCCGATGAGGTAGAGGTAGCGCCACAGGCGCCAGGCCAGGTTGATGCGCAGGCGGGGGAATTTGTCGAACGTGAACTGATAGAGATCGGCCGAAAGCTTGGCCCGTTCGCCGAGGAGCTCGGCGTCTGCGCCCACCCCCGCGGTCGAATCCTTGAGCCCCGCCCGCAGGCTGAGCCAGCCGAACTTCCGCCCGTACTGCGCGGTGAAGCGGAGCCCGGGGATGTCGAACGTCTGGTAGCGGACGAGGTTCGAGTTCGCGTCGACGGTATAAGTCGTCTTGACGTCGCCGCGCCCGTCGACCGCCAGCTCGAACAGGTAGAACTTGTCCGGCCGCGTCCACACCTCGACCGAGAAGTAGCCACGCGAGATGGCGCCCACGAACGCGTACTCGGCGCGAAGGCCCACGATCGTCTGCAGTCCGAACAGGCTCTGCGTGAACCCTTTCACGTCCTCGGTCACCTGCTCGACGTTCTCGGCGATCGTCGGGTCGTTGACGAGCTTGCCCAGCGTGCCCTGGTCGGGCTGATCGATCTTGCGCGAGATCGACGCCGCGTTGCCCATCGTCTCCTCGAGCGACGCCAGGCTCTTGTCGAGGCGCTGGACCCGCTGGCGGATGTCCGCGCCGGTGAGCTCGACCTCGTTGCGCGCGCTGGTGAGGAGCGTGTTGAGCTCGCGGCTCGCCTTCTCGACGTTGCCCATGATGCGCTTGGGCGACCCGTCGGCGACCGCGTCGCGGACCTCGGTGGCGATGTCGTCCGCCTTGACGAGGAAGCTGTTCACCAGCTTGGCGTCCTCCTCGACCGCCCTGTCGAGGTTCCCCGCGATGTTGGCGATCGGCCCGTTCACCAGCTTGCGCGCGTCGGCGGCGAGGTCGCGCACCTCCTCGGCCACCTCCTCGAAGCGCGGCAGGATGCGCCCCACCTGGTTGATGATGTCCTGCGTCGACGTCGCCTCGAGGACCACCTTGATCTCGTCGCCGTCCTTGAGCCGCTCGAACGTGACGATCCTGCCCTGCCGGTCGACGCCCTCCGGCGAGCCGGGATCGATCTCGAGGTAGAACTCGCCCAGGAGCGACGACGACTTCTTGGCGATGACCGCGTTGGCGTAGATCTCGGTGTCGCCGCGGACGCGCACGGTCACGCGCGCCAGCTTGCCGTCGAGGCGCTTGTCCACGATCTCGCCGATGGTGAGGCCGGCGATGACCACGCGCGACTTGTCGACGAGGCCGGATGCGTCGTGGAAGCGGCCGAACAGGCGATAGCCCTGTCCGCCCGACACCTGCTCGCTGACCGAACGGAACATGATGTAGCCGAGGATGGCGACGGCGATGACGAGGAACCCGACCTTGAACGCGGCGCTGAGCGACTTCATTTGCTTGCCAGGCCTCGCTGGGGCGGGGCCGTCGCCGCCCCCACCCCCGACGTGGTGATGAACTTGCGCACCAGCGGGTTGGTGGTGTGCTTGATCTCGTCGACGGTCCCGGCCTGCTCGATCACCCCCTCGTGGATCATGGCGATGCGATCGGCGATGCGAAAGACCGACGCCATGTCGTGGGAGATCACCACCGACGTCACGTGAAACTGCTGGGCCACGTCGGTGATCATGTTGTCCACGTTCTCGGTGATGATCGGGTCGAGGCCGGTCGTGGGCTCGTCGTAGAGGATGATCTCGGGCTCGAGCATGAGCGCGCGGGCGAGCCCGACGCGCTTGCGCATGCCCCCGGACAGCTCGCCGGGGTACTTGACCTCGGCGCCGTCGAGCTCGAGGACCTTGAGCTTGTCCATGACGCGGTCGTGGATCTCGCGCCGCGAGTGCTTGGTGTGCTCCACCAGCGGAAACGCCACGTTGTCCTCGACGGTGAGCGAGTCGAACAATGCCGACGTCTGGAACACCATGCCGAACTTCTTGCGGAACTCGGCGAGGCGCGTGGGATCGAGCGACTGGACGTCGATGCCGTCGACCCACACGTTCCCCTCGGTGGGTCGCAGGAGGCCGATGACGTGCTTGATGAGCACGCTCTTGCCCTGGCCCGATCCGCCGATGACGACATTGACCTTGCCGCGCTCGAAGTCCAGGTCCACCCCGCGGAGGACCTCCGGGGCGTCGGGGGCGAAGCGCTTGCGCAACCCGCGGATGCGGATCTGCCAGCGTTCGTCTTTTTGCGACGCGTCTTTACCAATCACGAGGTCACTTGAGCACGGCCAGCAGGACGTCGCTCAGGAAGTAGTCGAGGATCAAGATTGTAACCGATCCGACGACGACCGCACGCGTCGTCGCCAGGCCGACCCCGCGCCCGCCCCCCGACGCGTTGTAGCCCTGCTGGCAGCCGACGAGCGTGAGCGACGTACCGAACACGACCGCCTTGATCAACCCCTGGACGATGTGTTTCGGGTCGACCGTCCAGCGGAAATTCTCCACGAACGATCCCGGGTCGACGTTCTCGCCGAACACGGCGACGATGTAGGCGCCGACCATGCCGATGAGGAAGAAGAACATCGTGAGGATGGGGGCCATGATCGTGCCGGCGACGACGCGCGGGACGACGAGGTACTGGATGGGCGACACCGCCATGGTCTCCAGCGCGTCGATCTGCTCGGTGATGCGCATCGTCCCGAGCTCGGTGGCGATGCCCGCGCCGACCCGCCCGGCGAGCATGAGGCCGGTCAGCACCGGCGCGAGCTCGAGCGCGAGGGTCATGCCGGTCATGCTGCCGGCGAACCCCTCCGCCTTGAGGATGCGCAGCGCGTTCACCGCCTGCAGCGCGGTCACCGCGCCGGTGAACGCGCCGACGAGGGTGATGATGGGGAGGGACCCGATGCCGATGTACTCCATCGCGTCGACGAACAGGCGCGAGCGGAACGGCCGGCGCACGCCCCAGTAGGCGACCTGCGCGAGGAGGACGAGGTGGTCGCCCACGATCTCGATGCCGCGCCGGGCGGGGCCGACCGCGCCGGCCAGTCCGTCGCCGAGGGCCTTCCACAGGCCCGTGCGCGGCGGCTGGTCTTCGGTCTGCTGCGGCTTGGCGTCGCTCACGGAAAGTAGAAGCGTGGCACGCGCTTCGACACCCCGCAGGTGATCTCGTACTCGATGAGGCCGGCGCGGTCGGCGAGCTCGCGCGCGCTGATGCGCTCCTGCCCCTGCGCGCCGAGAAGGACGGCCTCATCGCCGACGGCGACGCCGGGGACCTCGGTCACGTCGATCATCGTCATGTCCATGCACACCGCGCCGACGACCGGGCAGCGGCGCCCGCGGACGAGCACCTCGCCGGCGCCGGTGAGGCGGCGCGGGTACCCGTCGGCGTAGCCCACCGGGAGGGTGGCGATGCGGCGCGGGCCCGGCGCCCGCCACAGCCCGCCGTAGGAGACGGGGTCGCCGGCGACGACGTCGCGCACCGCCGATACCGCGGTGACGAAGCGCATCGCATCGCGGTAAAGGAGGATGCCGGGGCGGACCGCGTCGTAGTGCGACGCCGGAAGCTCCGTCGTCGCGGCGGAGTTCGCGGCGTGGACCATGATCCCGGGCGGGAACGCCCGCCGGGCGGCGTCGAAGCGCGCGAGCTGCTGGCGCGTGAACGCGGGATCGCTCTCGGCCGACGCGAGATGGGTGCAGACGCCGACGATCTCCACGTCGGAAGTGACGGCGGCGGCCGCCAGGAACGCGGCGACCTGGGCCGGGCGGAGCCCCAGGCGGGACATGCCGGTGTCGATCTTGACGTGGATGCGCGCGCGCGTGCCCAGCGAGCGGGCGGCGCGGGCGAAGGCGTGGAGGTCGTGGAGATCGGACACGACAGGGACGAGGCCGTGGGAGAGGATCTCGCGGTGGGCGACGTCGTAGGCGCCGCCCATGACGACGATGAGCCCGCCGATCGCGGCCCGGCGGAGCTCGATGCCCTCCTCGGCCAGCGACACCGCCAGGCCGAGCACGCCGGCGCGCTCCAGCGCCCGCGCGACCGGGATGGCGCCGTGCCCGTAGGCGTCCGCCTTGACGACCGCGAGGATGCCCACGTGGTCGCCGACCCGCGACTGGACGCTGTGCAAGTTTCGTACGACTGTGCCCAAATCGATCTCCGCGCGGGTCTTCCGGATCGGCCCGGTCAAGAGGTCGTCGGGGCGTCGCATGTCTTCTGGGATTAAGCGATGTACGGGCATCTCTGTCAAGGAAACGCCCGTCGCTTTTCGAGAATTTCAGGAGGCGGCGTAGAGGCGGCGCGTGACGAGGAGGGATCGGCCGCGCGGCACGATGAGGCCGCGGCGGGCGAGCGTGTTGAACGTGCGGCTGATCGTCTCGCGGCAGGCGCCCACCATGTTCGCGAGGTCCTGCTGGGTGGGGCGGCGGCGGATGAGCACGCCTTCGGGAAGCTCCTGGCCGTCGTCGCGGGCGAGCGCGATGAGGCGGCGCACCAGGCGGTCGCGCACGTCGCACAGGGCGAGCTCGGCGATGGTCTCGTCGGCGCGACGCAGGCGGCGGGACATCTCGCCGAGGAGCGCGAGCGAGATCTGGGGATAGGCGGAGAGGAGGCGGAAGAAATCGTCGCGCGCGAGGTGCAGCACCGTCACCGGATCGAGCGCCACGACGGCGGCGGAGCGCGATCGGGCGTCGAAGAGCGCCATCTCGCCGAAGATGTCCGAGGCGCGCAGGACCGACAGCGTCACCTCGCGCCCGCTCTCCCCCGACATCACCACCTTCACGCGCCCGCTCATGATGATGTGGAGCGCCTCGCCCGTCGTGTCCTGGGCGAGGATCGCGGCGCCGCCGGGCACGCGGCGGAGCGTCACGCGTCGCCCCATGTCGTCGAGGAGGTTTCCGGGCAAGTCCTTGAAGATCGTCACGCGGGCCAGGGTGGCCCGGATGCGCGCTTGCTCGTCGAGCTGGAACGGATTGAGCGGCGGCTTGGCCGTGGCCATCTGGACTGACATGTTGTCATGGTCGAGCAAGGGGGATGCCACCCTTGACAGCCGAGTCATTTCGGTCGTTTAGGTACATGTGGGGACAATCATCCATGACGAATTTGTCATGGTTGCCGGTGTGTCTCGCAAATGCTAGCGTCCCCGCGGGCCATGATCGAGGTCGTCGTCAACGGCAAGGCGCAGGAACTGCCGGAGGGCACGACGGTCGCCGGGCTGTGCGTGCGGCTGGGCGTCGAGCGGACGCGCGTCGCGGTGGAGCGCAACCAGGACGTGGTCCCGCGCAAGGCATACGACGAGGTGACGCTCGAGGCGGGAGATCGCGTCGAGGTGGTCGCGTTCGTCGGCGGAGGATGACATCCATGGCGGACACCTGGGTGCTCGGCGGGCGCACGTTCACGTCGCGCCTCATCGTGGGCACGGGCAAGTACAAGTCGATCGAGGAGACGCGGGCGGCGATCGCGGCGTCGGGGGCGGAGATGGTGACGGTCGCGCTGCGCCGGGTGAACCTCGGCTCGGGCGAGCCGTCGGTGCTCGACGCGATCGATCGCAGCCGCGTCGTTCTCCTGCCGAACACGGCGGGGTGCTACACCGCCGAGGAGGCGATCCGCACCTGCCGGCTGGCCCGCGAGCTCGGGATGGCCGAGTTCGTGAAGCTGGAGGTCATCGGCGACCCGCGCACGCTCTTCCCCGACAACGCCGAGACGGTGGCGGCGGCGCAGAAGCTGGTGAAGGAGGGCTTCACCGTCCTGCCCTACGTCACCGACGATCCGGTCGTCGCGCGCAAGCTCGAGGACGTGGGCTGCGCGGCGGTGATGCCGCTGGCGGCGCCGATCGGGTCGGGGCTGGGCATCCGCAACCCGCACAACCTGGCGATCATCCTCGAGACGGTGAAGGTGCCGGTGATCGTCGACGCCGGCGTCGGCACGGCGTCGGACGCGGCGGTCGCGCTCGAGCTCGGCTGCACGGCGGTGCTCATGAACACGGGGATCGCGGCGGCGAGGAATCCGGTCCTCATGGCGGAGGCGATGCGCGACGCGGTGTCGGCGGGGCGGAAGGCGTTCCTGGCCGGGCGGATGCCCAAGCGGCTGCACGCCAGCGCGTCGTCGCCGACGGAGGGGATGATCGAGTAGGTGCTCCGCCTTGTGCTCGTGACCGATCGGCGCTCGATGGGGGACGTGCCGGCGGCGGTCGCCCGGGCGCTGGCGGGCGCGCCGCCGGGGACGGTCTGGGTGCAGCTGCGCGAGAAGGACCTGGGCGGGCGGGACCTTCACGCGCTGGCGGAGGCGCTGGTCGGCGTGTGCCGGCCGGCGGGGGCGAAGCTCCTCGTGAACGATCGCGTGGACGTGGCGCTCGCGGCCGGCGCCGACGGCGTGCACCTGCCGGAGGACGGCGTGCCGGCCGCGGTCGCGCGCGGGCTGCTCCGGCCCGGTGCGATCGTGGGCGTCTCGGCGCATTCGGTCGACGGAGCGGCGGCGCGCGGGGACGCGGACCTGGTCCTGCTCGCTCCGATCTGGGAGGTGCCGGGCAAGGGACCTCCTCTCGGCGTGGAGGCGCTGCGCGCGGCGCGCGGCCGCGTGCGCGGGGCGCTCGTCGCACTCGGCGGCGTCACTCCCGCGCGCGCGGCCGAGGCGCGGCTGGCCGGGGCCGACGCCGTGGCCGCGATCCGGGCGGTGTGGTCCGCCGCGGATCCGGCCGCGGCGGTGACGGAGCTGGTCGGAGAGTGAGCGAGCGGAGTCGACGATGAAGAGGGTGTTCTTCGTCGTGCTCGGGCTGGTCGCGATCCTCGGCGGCGCGGCGCTCGTCCTGCGCCTCGTCGTGTACGACCTGGCGCGCATGGACAACCTCGACATGTGGCCGACGTGCGGCCACGGCGCGTGGATCCTCATCAACCGCCGGATCGAGCCGCGGCGGGGCGACATGGTGGCGTTCGAGCTCCCCGGCGAGGGCCTCCAGGTCCGCCGCGCGATCGCGCTGCCCGGCGAGAAGGTGGCGGTGCGCGGGGGCATCCCGGTGGTGGACGGCGCGGCCGCCGAGCGACGCGGCGCGCGCAAGCTCGAGCGCGCGGGGCGGACGGTGGCCCTGTGGGACGAATCGATCGGCGGGCGGACGTGGCCCATCGTCGACGACGATGCCGGCCGGAGGCGCGAGATGGCCGAGCGGTCGTCGACGGGATACTTCGTCCTGGCGGACGACCGCCGCGCGACGGACAGCCGCGAGTACGGCGCGATCCCGCGCGAGCGGATCCGTGGCGTGGTGCAGCTTGTGTTGAGCCACGGCGAGGACCCGTGAAGTGTCCTAGTCGGTGAACTCGACCGGGATCGACAGCCGCGTGGATCCGCGGGGGAAGCGGGCGCCGCGGAGGGTCTCGACCGCGCAGGTGACGACGTCGGGCGCGCCCAGGCCGTCGACCTCCGCGTAGGCGGCGGTGACGCGACCGTCGACGCTGACCTCGGCGCCGAGCGCGAGCGGACCGCGCAGGAACGGATCGCTCTTGAGGCCCCGGCGATAGCAGACCATGAGGCTCGGCTGCAGCATCTGCGCGGCGCGCGCGATCGCCGCGGGCGCCTTGCCGCGCACGTCGGTCCGGAAGGGCGCGCCGACGACGACGCGGGGTTGCAGCACCGGGCTCGCCTCGGCGCGGAGCGCGGCGAACGCCGGCGTCTCGCCGCTGGCGACGCGGGCGGTGCCCTGGCGCAGCTCGAACGCGAGCGGCTCGATCGCGAGGCGCAGCCCATCGTAGGTGCCGCGGTGCGTGACCGCGCACGGGCGGCCCTCCGCGAGGCGCGCGACGTGGAACCACAGCGACAGCGACAGCGCGGCGCCGCGCTGCGCGCGAACGAGCCCCTCGGCCTCCTCGGGCGACGCCGGGACCGACAGATCCAGGCCTCCGGCGCGCGCGGCTCCGACCAGGTCGTAGGGGGTGAGCTCGAGGCCGGCGGGCCCCCGGAACCCCGCGGCGTCGAGGGCGAGGCGGGCGCGGCGCGCGTCGTAGGGCTGGAACGCGAAACCACCCGGCTCGACCGTCATGACGTAGACGGGGGCGAACGCGTTCTGCGCCTTGCGTCCGCCGCCCGCGGCGTCGTCGCACACGGCCCGGGCCGCGGCGGCGGAGCTGAGCCGGACCTCATCCGGCAACGCCTGGGCCCCCGCCGCCGCCGGGAGGACCCACGCCAGAGCCCACGCGCCACGCATGGGACACCCTAGGCCCGGGCTCGGAGGGGGGGCAAGTTTTCGAAGGGGGGCGGCGCGCGCAAAACCCCTTGCTGCGCGGGCTCTCCTCTGGCAATCTCTCCGCCGCTTCGCCATCGTAGCTCAGTCGGTAGAGCAACGGTTTCGTAAACCGTAGGTCCCCGGTTCAAATCCGGGCGATGGCTCCAGAGGGGGATGTCCGACGGTGAGGGGGTGCGCCACGGCCGTCGGTCGACATGAAAAAGCCCGCCCCCGGGTGGGGGCGGGCTCTATGCCGTTTTGAATTGGGAAGGGCCTACGCTACGGCCAGTTCACCTCCGGCGTGCACCGCGAGTCGGTCTGGCAGAACGGGCTGTTGAGGATCGAGTCGGTCGGGTTGATCGACTGGAAGTCCTCCGGGTGCTGCGCGGGCGACTGCTGGTAGGTCACATTCGCCGCCTTCACCGTCGAGTTCGACCGAGCCACGATCGCCTGGTGCGTCGGCGGTGTGCCGCCGCACACGTAGCCGCGGATCGCGTTGTGGAAGTTCGTGTCGCACTGCCACTCGCTCCCGAGCGTGCCGTCGCCGATGTCCCATGGGAACGCCGGGAGCGGCGCGGGTGGGCCGCCGTCGAACGGCGCCGCGTCGAACTCGATCTCGCCGATGAACTGCCCGATGGGCACGCCGCCGGTCACGTTCACGCGGATGTCGTTCTTGTTGAACGTGTGCGCCGG
>DATFWE010000045.1:0-36492 GCA_035259575.1 Haliangiales bacterium | reverse complement strand
GCGGAGGCGGGGCTGGCCCGTTCGTCGTACCGCGAGCTCGCCGGCGTCGCCCGCCGCATCGCGCTCGTCGCCCGCAAGACGGTCCACCAGCTCGCCGGCTTCGCCGCGTTCCGCGACGAGCTGGCGAGCGCCGCGGCGCGCCATGTCGTACGATGGAGCGCGATATCATGACGTGGACCCGAGTCGCCCGCGCGCTGTTGCTCGTCGCCTGCGCCGCCTGCGCCGCCTGCGCCGCCGCGCCACGGCAGCGCGTCGACCGCCCCGACCAGCTTCCCGCCCGGACCTACGCCGTGCCCGCGGACGTGGGCCGGCTCGTCGTCGACGCCCAGGCGTTCGCCGACTTCGCGCGGCCGGTGCGCGCCGGCCTGGAGGACGATCTCGCCCGCTACGACATCCGCCACGCGGAGTCGCTGACCGAGCGGCTGTTCATCCTCGCGGTCCTCGACGCCCTCGACGGTCGCTGGACCGACGCCGTCGCGCGACTGGATCGAATCGCCGCGGTGGAGAACAAGCCCGCCGCGCGGCTCATGACCGGTCTGACCATCCGCCTGTGGGCCGATGCGCTGGCCCGCGGGGGCGATACGCCGCAGGCGTTCCGCGCCGCGCTCGAGCGCAAGCTCGCCGCGCTGCCCGTCGATGAGGTGCGCGCGCAGCTCGAGGTGCTGCGCGCGATGGGTCGGGCGTTCACGCCCGACGTGTGCCGCCGCCTGATCGACGAGAACCTCGGCGCGGAGGCGCGCGCCGGCGCGATCTCGCTCGAGTCGGTGCACGCGGTCGCGTTCCAGCGCTACGCCGTGGTGCGCCTGGTGCCCGTCGGGCGCGAGATCGACGAGGCGCTCGCCGCGGCCGGCATCGGCCTCCCCGACTGAGGGTCAGTCCCCCACCGACGCCAGCGCCAGCACCGCCCAGGAGGTGGCGGCGGCCGACATGTACTGCGACCGGCCGTGGGGGAGGCCGCTGTCGAAGAACGGTTGAAACGGCAGAGCCCGCGTCGCCACGAACCAGCTCCCGTCGGCGCGTTGATCGGCGAGCAGGAACGCCGCCGCGCGCCGGACGACGGGATCGTCGGCCGGGACCTCCCCGGCGTCGCGGAGCGCGACGATCGCCTGGCCGGTGGCGTACGCGTCGCTCGCGAGCGAGTCGCGCTGGGCGAAGCCGCCGTCGGGGCGCTGGCGGGCGACGAGCTTGGCGAGGATGGGCGCGACGTCGGTTTTGCCCCCGCCCGCCCAGCGCAGGCCGAGCGCCTGGTAGGCGAGGTCCTCGTTGGTGCGGGCGTCCATCCGCGCCAGGTAGACGCGCGCCCGCGCGACGCGTGCGTCGGTGTCCGCGGGGCGCGACGGCGGCGCGTACGCGCGGAGCGAGCGCACCGCGAGGGCGGTGAAGCTGACGTCGCTGCCGTCGATGGGAATGCGCTGCATCTGCGTGCGCCAGCTTCCGTCCCGCGTCTGGCGCAGGGCGAGGTAGCGCGCCATCGCGTCGGTCATGTCGTCACGCGGGTAGCCGGCCGCGTCGAGGCCGACGAGGAAGTAGGCGGGCTCGAGGACGTCGGCGAACCCGACCCCCTGGAGCAGGCGCTCGCGCAGCGAGCGAAGGGAGTCGACCGTGACGCGCGCCTCGTAGCGGCGCGCGGCGTCGTCGACGGCGAACCCGGCGCCCGCCGCCCGCGCAAGGGCCATCGCGGGCAGGCTCCCGTTGTGGCACGACGGGCACCCCGACTTCGCGCGGAACGCGGGGCCGGCCCGCTCCAGGAGGGGAATCGCGCGGGCGACCGCCCGCTTCACGGTGTTGGCCGCGCCCACGCGGTCGTCCGACGGAGAGGGCGGCGGCGCCGCCGGCGGCTCGCGGTGGGCGCGATCCACGGCCTTTATCGCGCCCACGATCGACGCGTCGCCCCGGCGCGACGCCCACGCCAGCGCGCTCAGGCCCTCATCGTCGACGAGGCGCACGTTCGCGCCGGCGGCGAGGAGCGCGCGCACGATCGCCTCGTCGGCGCGGTCGGACGCGGCGGCCTGCATGAGCGCGGTGGTGCCGCTGAAGCTCTCGCCGACGTTCGCGTCGGCGCCGCGCGCGAGGAGCAACGCCACGATGTCGTCCGACCCCATCTGCGCCGCCCACATGAGCGGCGTGCGGCCGTGGCCGTCGCGGGCGTTCGGGTCGGCGCCGCGCGCGAGGAGCAGGCGCGCGTTGGCCGTCGCGTTCGCCTTGGCCGCCGCGTGCAGCGCGGTGTAGCCGCCCGGCGTCGCCGCGCGCGGGTCGGCGCCGCGATCGACGAGCGCCGCGAGCGAGACCGGGTCGCCGCCGCCGGCGAGGATGACGGCCCAGGTGCCGCCGCCGCCGCGGTTCGGGTCGGCGCCGCGCTCGAGCAGCAGCGGCACCACGGCGCCGCTGTCGTCGCGGGCGGCCGCCGCCATGAGCGGCGTGAGCCCCGAAGCGGCGACGGCGTTCGGATCGGCGCCGGCGGCGAGCAACGCGGCGGTCTCGGCGGGATCGTCGACAGCCCAGTGCAGCGCCGTGGCGCCGCCCGCGTTCGCCAGGTTGGGATCCGCCTTGCGCTCGAGGAGGAGACCGACCATGCGCGCGTCGGCGTAGAGGACCGCCAGCACGAGCGCGCTGTTGCCGTTCGCATCGCGGGCGTTCGGGTCGGCGCCGCGGTCGAGCAGCGCGCGCGCCTCCGTCGCGTCCCCGCGCGTCACCGCGGCAACGAGATCGTTGGGCCCGCGCGCGCCCGTGCCGGGGGGCACCTGGGCGGGCGGAGAGCACGCGGCCAGCGCGGCGACGGCCAGACCGAGGGCGAGCTCGCGGGGCATGCTCGCCGCGATCATCCCACGCCCGGCGGCGACGGCCACTGGCACCGGATGTCCAAGCCCGGTCGTGTCAGACGCGGAAAGGCTGCCGGCGAACGGTCGAATCCCGCGGCGTCAGGGCGGCGGGGTCGAGATGATGAGCTGGGCCTCGGCCCGGGCCGCGGTGAGGCCGCCCGACACCTCCCAGCCGCGCTTCGAGTAGTACCGCTTGACGCCCCGCGACGTCCCGCGGAGCTCCAGGCAGTAGTCGAAGCCGCGCGCCTTGCACGCGCCGGCGCTGTAGACCACGCGGTCGTCGCTGCGCGTCTGGGGGAAGCGCATGCGCACCTCGCCGTCGCGGCTGCCTTCGTGCAGGAACTGCTCGAAGCTGCCGCGCCAGCGCGTGGTCTCCTGGAACAGGCCCACCGGCTCCTCCGTCAGCGCGACGAAGATCTGCACCGGGTCGGTCTCGTTCGCGGGGATGTGGTCGATCCAGATCCTGTCGTAAAAGAGGGCGCGGCCGCCGCGCGCCGGCTCGGCGCCCTGCCAGCGCCAGACGGCGATCGCGGCCGCGACGACGCAGAGGACGATGATCGTGCGGCGCATGGCGCAAAGAATAGCAGACGGGCCGGCGCGTGACATCGCGGGATCCATCCCCTAAGATCCGAGGGCGAGGTTTTGCCCATGACGATCGCCACGGTGATGGATCTCCTGGGCGACGGCGCCGACGAGGCGAGCGCCCTCGGCGCGCCGGGCGCGCCGCCGCTCACCTACCGGCGCCTCCGCGCGCTCGTCGCCGCCACGACCGCCGATCTCCGCGCGCACGGGATCGGTCGCAACGATCGCGTCGCGCTCGTGCTCGACAACGGCGCGCACATGGCGAGCGCCTTCCTCGCCGTGGCCGCCGGCGCGACCGCCGCGCCCCTCAACCCCGCCTATCGCGCGGAGGAATTCGAGTTCTACCTCTCCGATCTGCGCGCGCGCCTGCTCGTGGCCGAGGCCGGCGCGGGCGCCCTGGCCGCCGAGGTCGCGGCCAAGCTCGGCATCCCGACGGCGCGGCTGACGCCGGCGCCCGAACGGGGCGCGGGCGATCTGGCGCTGGTCTTCTCCGACGGGCCCGTGGGCGCGGCCGCGACCGCGCGCACGCACGACCCCGCCGGGCCGGACGACATCGCGCTCGTCCTCCATACCTCGGGGACGACGTCCCGGCCCAAGCTCGTGCCGCTGTCGCAGCGAAACGTGTGCGCGTCGGCGGACGCCGTGCGCCGATCCGTGGCATTGACGGCCGCGGATCGGGCGCTGAACATCATGCCGCTGTTCCACATCCACGGGCTCATAGCCGGCGTCCTCGCCCCGCTGTCCGCCGGCGGCGAGGTGTGGTGCACGCCCGGGTTCAACGCGCTCAAGTTCTTCGGCTGGATGGCCGAGGCGCGGCCGACCTGGTACACGGCCGTGCCGACGATGCACCAGGCGATCCTCATGCGCGCGCGCAAGAACCTCGACGTGATTCGCGCCCATCCGCTCCGGTTCATTCGGTCGTCGTCGTCGTCGCTGCCCCCGCAGGTGATCCGCGAGCTTGAGGAGACGTTCGGCGCCCCGGTCATCGAGGCCTACGGCATGACCGAGGCGGCGCACCAGATGGCGTCGAACCCGCTGCCGCCGGCGGCGCGAAAGCCCGGCACGGTGGGGACCGCGGCAGGTCCCGAGGTGTGCATCCTCGACGAGAACGGGCGGCCGGCGACCCCCGGCACGACGGGCGAGATCGCGATCCGCGGCCCGAACGTCATGTCCGGCTACGAGGCGAATCCCAAGGCGAACGCCGAGGCGTTCGTCCACGGCTGGTTCCGCACCGGCGACCAGGGCGTCATGGACGGAGACGGTTACATCGCCATCACCGGGCGCCTCAAGGAGATCATCAACCGCGGCGGCGAAAAGATCTCGCCCCGCGAGGTGGACGAGGTGCTCATGGAGCACCCCGCCGTCCAGCAGGTCGTGACGTTCGCCCTGCCGCACGACAAGCTCGGCGAGGAGGTGGCGGCGGTCGTCGTCCTCCGCGAGGGCGCGGCGGCCACGGAAGCCGAGCTGCGCGACTTCGCCGCGCGGCGCCTCGCCGACTTCAAGGTCCCCCGGAAGGTGCTGTTCCGCGCCGAGATCCCGAAGGGCGCCACCGGGAAGCTGCAGCGCATCGGCCTCGCCCAGAAGCTGGGCCTCGCATGAAGCTCGCCATCGTCGGGGCGGGCGCCATCGGCGGCTACCTCGGCGTGCGCCTGGCCCTCGCCGGCGAGAGCGTGACGTTCATCGCCCGGGGCGCCAACCTGGCGGCGATCCGCGCCGGCGGCATGAAGCTCGTGTCCCCCGAGGGCGTCGAGGAGCACGCCCGCGACGTCGCCGCCGTCGCGACGCCCGAGGAGGCCGGCGCGCACGACGTCGTGCTCCTGACCGTCAAGGCCCACCAGGTCGCCGCAGTGGCCGAGGGCCTCCGCCGCCTGTGCCACGCCGACACGACCATCGTGACGATGCAGAACGGCATCCCCTGGTGGTATTTCCACAAGCACGGGGGCGAATTCGAGGGCCGGCCGGTGCGCGCCGTGGATCCCGACGGAACGATCGCGCGCCACATCGATGCGGCGCGCGTGATGGGCAGCGTCGTCTATCCGGCGGCGAGCCTGGCGGCGCCCGGGGTGGTGCAGCTCGTCGAGGGCAACCGCTTCAGCCTGGGCGAGCTCGACGGCGCCGTCACGCCGCGCGCGCAGGCGATCTCCGACGCGCTGGCGCGCGCCGGGCTCAAGGCGCCGGTCGTGCGCGACATCCGCGCCGAGATCTGGCTCAAGCTGTGGGGCAACCTCAGCTTCAACCCCATCAGCGCGCTCACGCGCGCGACGCTCGTCGACATCGTGCGCTTTCCGCCCACGCGCGAGCTCAGCGCCGCGATGATGCGCGAGGCCGAGACGATCGCCGAGAAGCTCGGGGTCAGGATGCGCATCTCGATCGAGCGGCGCATCGCCGGCGCCGAGAAGGTGGGGGCGCACAAGACGTCGATGCTCGTCGACGTTGAGCAGGGTCGGCCGATCGAGCTCGACGCGCTCGTCGGCGCGGTCGTCGAGCTGGGCGAGCTGACCGGGACGCCCACGCCGCACATCTCCGCGGTGTACGCGTGCGCGAGCCTGTTGGCGCGGACGGTGTGCCGCTAGGGTCGCGTCTCGTCCGGCGGCAGCTTCGGGAACGGCGGATACGCGCGCGACGCGCCCTTGAACAGGCTGACCGTGACCTCGGCGCGCTTGGTCCCGTCGTGCACGGCGATCTTGTGCGGCCGTTCCGGGGTGTAGCCCTCCCACAACGAGACGCCGGCGTAGGCGCCGTCCTTGCGCAGGATGTAGTAGGTCATGTCGACGAAGCGCAGGCGCGTCTGGTCGTCGCCGTAGTTCCGGGCGATCCGCTTGAGCGCGTCCATCCCGGCCTCGAGCGGGGCCATGCCGCGGCGCAAGTTCTCGACGATGGTGTGCGCGCCGGCGACCTTGATGTTCTCCTCGCCGCTGCCGGTGGCCCCCGCCGAGCCGACGTCCTGATCGGTGTAGCAGCCGGCGCCGATGATGGGCGAGTCGCCCAGGCGCCCCGGCAGCTTGAACGCCAGCCCGCTCGTCGTCGTGCAACCGGAGATCTCGCCCTTGGCGTTCAGCGCCGAGCAATGGATCGTGCCGGTGGGCGGGGACAGCACCCGCTCGATCGCGGCGCGGCGGAACGCGGGCTCGATGCCGACGTCGGCGGCGAGCCGTTCGAGCCGGCGCAGCGCGTCCGGCCCCAGGTCGCCGCGCGGCCTGGGCGCCGGCGGGCCCGCCTCCGGCGCCTGGAAGCGCGGGTCGGCGGGGCCCGGTCCCCACCAGTCGCTCGTCGAGTGGTATTGCTTCCACAGGAACCACACCTTGCGCGAGCGCTCGGTGAGCAGGTTCTCGCGGGCGAAGCCGGACGCGACGGCGAAGCGCTCCGCGCCCTCGCCGACGAGCATGACGTGGCCGGTGTGGACCATGACCGCCTTGGCCACGAGCGACACGTTCTTGATGTTGCGCACGCCGCCGACCGAGCCGGCGCGCCGCGTCGGGCCGTGCATGCAGCTGGCGTCGAGCTCGACGACGCCCTCCTCGTTGGGCAGGCCGCCCAGCCCGACGCTGTCGTCCTCGGGGTCGTCCTCGGGGCCCTTGACCACGCGCAGCGCGGCGTCGAGCGTGTCGCCGCCGCCGGCGAGGAATGCGAAGGCGTCGTCGAGGTACTTGAACCCGTTGTTGGCGCTGATGATGATGGGGCGCTTCCCCGGGCCGCGCGGCGGCTGCGCGCGCGCCTCGTCGGCGTCGCCCGGCTCGAGACCCAGCGCGAGCGAGCTCGCGACGCTGGCGGCGAGGAATTCACGGCGTGACCAGGGCATCGTGTCCTCCTGGCGGGGGACTGTCGTACGTTCGGGCGCCCGGATCAACAGCGCCGCCGCGAAAATCCGGTAGAATGCCATCGCTTCCAGGACCGGAACGGCGCACGCGCGCGCGCCATCGCGATGGGAGGATGGATGGACACTTCCACGAGCCCCTCGAGCATCGGCGGCCGGGCGGCCGCCCAAGGTCGTTGGCTGCAGCTTGTGATCGGCGTCATCTGCATGGCGATGATCGCCAACCTGCAATACGGGTGGACGTTCTTCGTCGGACCGCTCAGCGACAAGTACCACTGGACCAAATCGGCGATCCAGGTCGCGTTCAGCGTGTTCGTGTTCCTCGAGACGTGGCTCGTCCCCGTCGAGGGATATCTGGTGGACCGCTTCGGCCCCAGCCTCGTCACCGTCGGCGGCGGCATCCTCGTCGCCATCGCCTGGTCGATGGACGCGGTGGCGAGCTCGCTCCCTGTCCTCTACCTCGCCGCCGGCATCGGCGGCGTAGGCGCCGGGGCCGTGTACGGGACGTGCGTCGGCAACGCGCTCAAGTGGTTCCCCGACCGTCGCGGGCTCGCCGCTGGCTTGACCGCCATGGGCTTCGGTGCCGGCTCCGCGCTCACCGTCATCCCGATCCAGTCGATGATCAAGTCGGTGGGCTACGAGCAGACGTTCCTGTACTTCGGCATCGGCCAGGGGGTCGTCGTGTTCGTCCTCGGCTGGCTGCTGAAGGCGCCCGGCGCGGATGTGCTCGCGGCGCTGCCCAAGCCCAAGCGCGTCCCGGTGGCCCGGGCCGACTACACGCCGGTCCAGATGGCCAAGACGCCCGTCTTCTGGGTGATGTACCTCATGTTCGTGCTCATGGCGACCGGCGGCCTCATGGCCACGGCGCAGCTCGCCCCCATCGCCAAGGACTTCAAGGTCTCCGACGTGCCGGTGGCGACCGTCATGGGCTGGACGCTCACGGCGGTGACGTTCGCCGCGCTCTTCGATCGCATCCTCAACGGCGTCGCGCGGCCGTTCTTCGGCTGGGTGTCGGACTGGTTCGGCCGCGAGAACACGATGTTCGTGGCGTTTCTCGCCGAGGCCGCCGGCATCCTGGCCCTCAGCCAGTACGGCCGTAACCCGGCGGCGTTCGTCCTCCTCAGCGGGTTGGTGTTCTTCGCCTGGGGCGAGATCTACAGCCTGTTCCCGTCCACCTGCGGCGACACCTACGGCTCGCGCTTCGCCGCCGCGAACGCCGGCCTCCTCTATACCGCCAAGGGGACCGCGTCGCTGCTCGTCCCGCTGTCGAGCGTGCTCGCCGAGTCCGGCGGCTGGCACACCGTGTTCTACGCGGCTGCGGCGATGAACGTGCTCGCGGCGGTGCTGGCGCTCGTCGCGCTCAAGCCGCTCCGCCGCCGGTTGAACGAGCGTGTCCCCCTCGGCGTCGGCGCGTCCGCCGCCACCTGAAAGCGGGGATCAACCGTACACCGCGCGGGCGAGATGCACCTGCCACCGGGCGTGGAGCGCCAGATCGCGGACGTCGCCCGGGGCGAGCGCCGTGAAGCCGGTCTTCACGCGGTTCAGGGCCGCCGCCCGATCGTCCCCGCCGAGCTCGCGATACAGATCCTTCGCCGCGCCGAGGGCGACGCCGTGCGCCGCCAGCACGGCGGCGGCGTCCGCGGGCGCGTACGCCGGGGACGCAGTCGGAACGTTGCGCACTCCGAGCTCGATCCACCGCCAGCGCGGGATGCCGGAGAGGAAGCGCGACCAGGTTTGATCCACGCGCGCGAAGTACAGCTTGCGGCGCGGTCGGGCGGAGCCGGCCGCGTGCTCGGCGAGGTCGCCCTGGCGCGCCGGATCGCGGGCCACCTGCGACACCCACGTCGCCTCGACGTCGCGCGCCACGGCGGCGCGCATCGATCGGTTCTCCTTGTCGTTCATCGTCGTCAGGATGCGCTCGAGCGTGCCCGCGCTCAGGATGGAGATGAGCAGCGACCGGAACGGCGTCGCCATCGACCGCGTCCATGCCGTCTCGCGCACGCCCGCGTCGCTCACCAGGAGATCCCACGTGCCGAAGCCCGTGCTCGCAAGCAACGTCTGCGCGCCGAGGTTCTCGAGGACGCCGCCGTCGGTCAGCCACAGCGTGCGCGCGCCGGCGAGGGGGCCCGTCCGCGGGGGCTCCCCCGGAAGGCGCAGCGCGACGGGCGGCAGCCCCACCGGGAACGCCGCCGACGCCGCGACGGCGCGCGCGAGCGGAAACGCGGGGAGCGCGACGGGCGTGCTTCCGGCCGCCGCCGGCGGCCCCGTCAGCCACGGCGTCTGGAAGCCCTTCTTGCTGAGCTTGCCCACCTGGGCATGATTGAGCACGGTCACGTTCAGGCACAGCGCCGGGCGGTCGGGGAGCCGATCGAGGGTCGCGCCGGCGAGGAACACGCGATCGAACGTGTCCGCCAGAAGGTCGGTGCGGGTGAACCCGGGGAGTAGCAGCTTCAGCGCGCGGGCGCCGAGCGAGCGCAGCACGAACCCGCGCTCGAGCTCGCGCGCCATGCGGCCGAGGAACGCGTCCTCGGGCTCGCGCCGGAGGCGCGCCGCCATCCACGCGCCGCCGAACACGGAGCCGCCCGACACCGTGGACACGACGTCCACGCGGTCCAGCCACCCGAGATCGACGAGCGCCCGCAGGGTGCCGCAGTGGAACGCCGCCGCGCGCGAGCCGCCTCCGGACAGCGCGACCCCGAACCCTAGAGGAGATAATCCACCCACAGCTCGCCGGGCTGCAGCTTCCCGCCGTCGGGCTTCTTCAGGGCGCGCTTCACCTGCGGCGCGATCGTGCCGCCGTCGACCTTGACCGCCACCTGGTCGCTGCGCACCACGGTGCAGCGCTTGTCGAGCGCCGCCATCAGCCGCTCCAGCGGCACCGCGGTGTCGTCGTGGCCGTAGACGCCCCGCTGCGTCGAGCACAGCGCGACGGCGCCCTCGCGGATGTGCTGCGACACGACGATGGGGGTGGCGTTGGTGCTGCCGTGGTGGCCCACCTTGTAAACGTCGACCGAGCCCAGGATGTCCTGCGCGCGCCGCGCCAGCGGTCCGGTCGGCGCCTTGTCGGGCTCGTCGGTGTCGTACAGCCAGTGCTCCCAGTTGCCCGCCTGGGCGTCGCCCACGAACAGGAGGTTCTTGCCGCGATAAGTGAACAGCACGACCAGGCTCTGGTTGTTGAGGAACGAATCGAGCGCCTTGGCCGCCATCTCGAGCGCGTTGCGCGGGGGCGGCTTCAGCGCGCCCTCCATGCGGGCGCGCGCCTCGTCGAGGACGTGCGCCACGTTGTCGAGCGTCAGCTCGTCGCCGCGCTTCGGCATCCACTCCAGGAACGCCTCCGTCGGGTACGAGCCCGCGGCGTCGTCGTACCACGCGCCGGAGAACGGCTCCCACCGGCCGCTATCGCGCGCCCCCGCCTCGCTCAGGGCGATGTACTGCCCCACGTGCTTCTTGAGGTCCATCAGCTTGACGAGCTTGGTGTCCTCGATCGGCGGCGGGCCGAGCACGCGCGCGGTCAGCCCGGCGGCCGCGAGCGCCGGCGGCAGGACGGGCGTGTCGTTGGTCTTGAGATACTGCGGCTTCACGCTCCACCCGGTCTTGAGCAGGTCGAGCGCGACCGCGTTCATGCTGGTGCGCCCGGCTTTGCCGTTGGGCTTCCGCGCCGCCGCGGCCGCGGGCTCGATGCCGGTCACGTTGCCGACGCGGTGGTAGAGCTCGTGATCGGTCTCCCCGGTGGCCGCGAGCCGTCGGTCGAGATGCGCCTGCACCTCCTCGGCGAGCGCGGTGACCTCGGCCTGGAGCTTCTTGGCCTCCCCGTACTCCTCCTCCCAGATCGGCATCCACACCGCGCCGACCTTGAAGCGGCGGAACTCCTCGGCGAATCGGCCGAAGCCGGCGATGTGGTCGGCGTGCCGATGCGTCATGATCACCAGCGCCAGCTCGCGACGGGTCACCTTGGCCAGGTTGGCGATCGCGGCCTCGATGCTGCCGATGTCGCCGGTCCCGCTCGTGCCCTTGAACACACCGCAGTCGATGACGATGTGCTGCTCGCCCTTCGCCGTCGCCAGCGTGACGAGGAAGAAATCGCCGAACCCCACGCGATACATGCGGATGCGGATGCCGGCGCCGCCGGCCCCGTTCGTCGTCGTCTTCTTCTTGGGCATGGGTCACATCCCTCCGTGCACGAGCCCGAAGTCGATGTGGAGATGCTCGACCCCGATGTCGCCGGTCAGGTCCTGCGACGCCAGGTACGCCTGCTGGCGGGCGTGGCGCTCCGCGGCCTCCGCGTTGCCGCGCTTGCCCGGCGTGTACATGGGTTTGGCGATCACCCAGCGGACGTGCGCCCCCGCGGATCCGGCCGGGCCGTCGCGCTCCGGCTCGATGAGCAGCGTGGCGCCGGCGCGGTAGGGGTAGCTGATCTTCACGTTGCCGTCGACGCGCAGCCGGCGCGTCTGGACGGCCTGCACGACCATGTCGCGGCGCAGGCTGCCGTCGCCGTGCCGGCGGAACACGGGGTGGAACGACGGGACGTCGAGCGGCAGGTCGACGTCGAGCCCCAGGCGCGCGCGCACCGTCGGGTCGTCGAGATAGCCGTGCAGCACCGGCGCGATACGCGACTTGTCCTCACAGGTCAGCCCGTTGGGGTCGCCGAAGTGAAGCCCGGCGAGCCGCGGCAGGTCGAGGTCGTCCCCCCGCGTCCATGTCAGCGCGTCCTCCGAGAAGAAGCGCGCGCCGTTGGGGAAGATGCCGCGCAGGCGGAATGCCTGCATGAGCGCCTCGCGGATGCCGTCCTTGTCGGCGGGATCGCGATCGACCTCCGCGGTGATCAACGCGCGTAGGAACTCGCCGAACGTCAGGTCCACGGGCGGGCAATAGTCGAGGGCGCGCGCGCAGGTGGCGAAGAACTGGTCGGCGGTCTCGTTGGCCGCGTCGCACAGGAGGTTCGCGAGCGGGCCGGGGAGGTCGACGGGGTTGTCGCGCCCCCCGCCGGCGCGGTAGATGCGGAACAGATCCGAGGTCCGCTTCACGTACACGGTGAAGTACGCATCGAACACCGCCGCGACGAGGATCGACCCGCGCGCGTGCGGCTCCATCTCGCTCCGGTAGGCGGCGGGGGTCGCCGGCGTGCCGAGCGCCTCGCGCAGCGCGTGGCGCATGCCGGTCGCGTCGCCGAATTGCTGGGCCACCTCGATGAGGGGGTTGCTCTTGGCGATCTGGGCCGCGAGCGTCGCGCCCTTGGTGAGATCGGCCGGCGTCGCGCCGGCGTCGGACACGGCGTCCGGCCGGAGCTGGTAGCTGTACAGGCGTCCGCCCGTGCGCTGCAGCGTGTCGATGAGCACCTCGCGGTGCGAGAAGTGGCGGAACAACGCGGCGAGGTCGGCGAAGCCTTCGTGAAACGCGGCGACGTCGCGGTTGGTCCGCTCGATCAGGAATGGTCGCTGCCCGTCGATGATCGCGTGCGTCATCTCGTGGACGATGATGTCGTGCGACAGGCAGGTGAACACCGGCTGGTGCGGCAGCGTCCAGGCGGTGTTGCGGCGATCGGCGGCGAAATAGCCGAACAGGATGCCGTGCGCCTCGGGGCTGTAGTAGGCGTTGGCCTCGCGCATCGCGTGGGGGTAGAGAAGGAGCGTCTGGATGTCGTCGCCCTTCCACCCGTGCCCTTCCCCCGGCGCCCGCTCGGCGCGGCGCCAGTGGAGCTGCCGTCCCAGCGCCGTCTCGAAGTGCTCGATCGTCTCGCGGGCGATCGCGTACACCATCTGCTGGTGGAAGCGCGGGTCGGCCTCCGTGGGCCAGATGCCGTCTTGCGCCAGCAGGCGCTCGTCGTCGAGGTCGACGGGCTTGTAGAAGCGCTTCGTCGAGCCGTCGTAGTCGACCACCGCGATGCGGTTGGGGCAGTCGCCGCCGACCTCGACGGGGCCGGGGGCCAGCTTGCGGAAGCGCACGTCGAGCTTCATCTCGTTGTTGAGGACGCGGCCGCGGCTGGGGTCGAACGCATAGGCGCGCAGCGTCCGCGTCGGGGGGAGCGGGATCTCCGTCGACACGAACTGCTCGCCCGGCTCGCGCGCCCGCGCGGGCTCCGCTACTTCCATCGGCGACAGGGACACGCCGAGCGGCGCCATCGGGTGGTGCTTGCGGTCGCGCCGCCGGCGCCGCGCGCGCGGCGCGGTCGACGCACCGGCCGCCCGTCCGCTGGCGTCGGTCTTGAAGGACTGCGACTGGAACGCGATGAACACCGCCGCCCAGCGATCCGCGCGCGGGAAGTACGCGAACAGCCCGCCGTCCTGCCACACGCCGTCCTCGTGCCGGTGCGCGGGGCCGTTGCCCTGGTTCATGTGAATGTCGTGGATGCCCTGCTCGGGCGAGAAGTCGAAGTACTTGTCGGGACCCTCGGTCTGGCCGTCGGGGGGGAAACCCTGGCCCAGCGCGAACACGACGGCGTCGTCCTCGTCCATGGCCCGCGCGATGACCCCCCCGAGCACCTTGTTCATGTCGTTGTCGGCGCCGGCCTCGGCGGGCAAGGGCCGCATGCGTCGGGTCTCGAACAGGTGGCCGCGCACGTAGTCGAGCGCGAGACCGCCCGGCTCGGACGCGACGGGCGTGAACCCGTCGCCGACGTCGAGCAGGCGTGCCAGGAGCTCGTTCTGATAATCGCTGTCGATGAAGTAGAGGACCTCGTGCGGCCTCTCCGTCGACGTCACGTTGACGGCGATGCGATGGTGCTCGCCGGGGCATTCGATCAGCACCTGGTAGTGCTGCGAGCGCGTCGACGCCTCCCGTACCTGCGTCGCCTTCCCCCGTACCACGCCGTAGCGCGCGATCGACATGCGTCTCCTCCTAGACCGGCTTGAGCCGCAGCACCTTCGGGCCGGCGACGGCGCCGAGGGCCGCGAACACGCACACGGCGGCCTCGCCGTAGGTCGCGTCGAGCTTGAACTCCGCAAGGTTGATGCCCGCGGCGTACGCCGCGGCCACGACGAACCCCACGAGAATGCCCAGGCCGAGCGTGACGAGGACTGGCCGCCCCGGCTTCGTCCATCGCTTGAACAGCACGATGAGCGCGCCCAGGCACCCGCCGACGAGCGCGGCCGCCGCAAACGCCCATGGCAGCTCGAACGTCACCGTCTCGTTCGCCTCACCGGCCGGCATGAGCCGTGCCGTGACCACTGCGGAGCCCACGCCCCGCGAGCGCAGCAGCGCGGTGCCCATCCCGGCGGCGTCGAGGACGACCTCCTGCGGTTCCGGTGTCGCCATGTCCGCGGTCACGCTCATGACGCTCTTTCGCGTCGTCGTCGAGGGCGGACCGATGAGGACGAGCTTCGTGACCTCCAGGCCTAATCCCTGGATCTTTTTCGGCGTGGGCAGGACATGCAGCTTCTCGACGACCGGGACGTCGATCTCCACCGGATTGCGCGCGTCGGTCGTGAAGGCGCTCACGCGCAGCTTGTCGACGAAGCGGTCGGTCTCGATCTGCACGTCGGCCAGGGTGTCCGTCTGGGCCAAGCGGACGTCGCGGGGCGAGTACGCGCTTGCCTCGCCGGTGAAGCTCACGGTGACCGGCTCGGACAGCAGCCGGCGGCCGCCGGCCGATTCTCCTGGCTCGACGAGCGTCACACCGACCTTCCCCCGAAACACGCCGTCGGCCACGACCCATTTCAGTCCGAGGCCCTGGACGGTCAAGAAGGGCACCACGGTGACTTCCTTGCCCGCATGGTCGTGGACGTGGACGCGGACGGGCAGGACCCAGCTGGGATTGGTGTCGCCGGGCACGCGTACGGCGGTCACGCCGGTGCGCTCCACCCACATCTCACCCCGACCAAGTCCGGGGAGCCGTCTACCGATGACCCGCTCGGCCTCGCGGCCATCGACGACGCGGTACGCCGCGATCGGCGTAGCCGCGTCGACCTGGGCCGCGGCCCGACGCGCCAGGCGCAAGCGGCCCTCTGCGTCCTCGGGCGGCCTCTGCGCCGAGGACATCGCGGGGGAAAGGAGTGCGAGCACCACGATCGGAAACATCCGGGTCATGTGAACCGCTCCTGTCATGGGAGGTCGCAGCGCACGGCGTCGAGCACCCGCCGCATGGGCGTGCACACGCTCACGCCGTCGTACGAGCCGAGGTGCATCCCCACCGCCCGGGCGGCCTCGTCGAGCACGATCGCCCCGGAATCGCCCGGGTACGCGAAGCTGGTGATGGCGATGTGATCGCTGAACCAGGCGGTGCGGACGTTGTCGTTGGCGTCGACGTAGTGGAACGACGCCAGGAGCTGGGTACCCTCGACGGTGCCCAGGGTGAGCTCGCTCGTCGACCCCACCTTGCGCACCGGCAAGTCGACGTCGACCGGGCCGGCGATCCCCGCCGGCCGGACGCCGATGCGCGCGAACGTGTCCGCGAGCGCCTGCGGATCATCGGGGAGGACGGTAGCCGCATCCACGTTCGTGGCGCCGTCCTCGAAGCGGAACCCGAGCGGCGCGACGGCGCTCACCGTGCCGAAAAGCGACTCCGACACGATGTCGTTGCGCCGCGCCTCGATGAGCGACGGCACGAGCACCCGCTCGCCGGGCCGAGCGTTGCCGTCGCGGGCGATGACGTGCGCGCACGACAGGCCGACGAGCTCGTGCGAGGCCTGCCGGCGCACCACGCAGCCGAGCGTGCCCGAGCCGGTGACGCGGTGGCCTATGTTGTAGCCAGGGTGCGCCGGGCGATCCGAGGTCACGAGCACGTCGAGCCGACCGACCCCCACCTCGCGGACGTCGGTGTCGACGCGTCCGGACAGGCCCAGCGGCGCCAGCGCGACCGCGGGCGCGACCATGCGGTGGGCGGGGACTTTGTCCTTGGGGCGCTTCCGCTTGACGAAGACCTGCAGCGCCAGATCCTCGACGCGTCCGCGGCGCAGCTTGCGCGCGAAGCACATCCCGACGACGTTGCGCCCGTCCCACCAGCGCGCGTGCGTCGCCTGCATCGCCGCCGCCCCCGCGTGGGCCGCGCCCGACGGATCGCGCCCGAACGCGACGGCGTGGACGATGCGCCGCATGGCGTCAGGCGTCAGTCGCATGTCCGCCGCTCCGGCTTGCCCCGGGTGCACAGATCGATGTCCTTGAAGCTCGCCCGCGCCGCCGCCACCACGCGATCGACCGGCTCGGCGCAGGCGTTGCGCGCGATGGTGCCGCGGACGTCGAGGAGGTCGAGCATCTCGGCGCAGCGCCTGTGGAACACCGTGACGCCGGCCTCGAACAGCGGGCGCATCACCCGCGGCGTGAACGCGTAGCCGCTTGCGGTCTCCGCGGGCGTCTCCGGGCGGTAGAGCCAGGCGCTGCGCCAGCTCGTCGCGACCTGATCGAACTGCGCCGGGCCGAGCCACATGCTCGTGGCGCCCTGCGTCCCCTCGGTCGACGCGTCGAACGGCGGCTTGCGCCGGGCGCAGAAGTCTCCCCGCGCCGCCTTGGAGAACATGGTCGATAGCTCCAGGCGCCACGTGCACACGTTGTATTCGATGAATCGGCGGGCCACGGCTTGAAGCTCGCCCTGCTGGACCTCGCTCACCGGCGGCTGCGACACGAGGAGGTCGAGCGTGCGCATCAGGATGGCGATGGCGTGCGGCTGGTTGGCGGCGGAGCCGGGGTCGATGCCGGACGTCGACACGATGAGGGCGCGCTCGGCGCCGCGCTGCACCGCCTGGAGCAGCGGCAGCCCCGAACGGATCCCGCCGTCAATGAACGTGCCGCGCACCGCCCCGCGCGCGCTCGGCACCCAGGGGACGGGCTCGGCGAGCACGGGCTCGACGATCGACGCCAAGATCGCCTGGGTCTCGCCGGCGACCCGCCCCTGCCACGCGTTCCCCGTCTGCTCGAGGGGCATGAGGTCGGCGGGATCCTGATCGCTCACGCCGTAGACGTCGCCCGACGCGTAGTCCACGGAGACCGTGACGAGCTCCATCGGGTTCTCGAGCATGGCGCGGGTCACCGTGCGCTCGAGCTTGCGCTGGATGCCGTCGAAGCGGACGAGGCCCTTGAGGTCGTCGGCCACCTCCCAGATCCACGTCGAGTTGAGGCAGTACAGGTCGGACTCGACGCTGCAGGTGTAGCTGTCGACGAGGAGCTCGATCGCCGCGGCCTCCTGTCCCGGCGTGGAGAACAGGTCCAGGATCGTGCCGATGAGCGCGCCGGTGCTCGTCCCGGCGACCACGTCGATGTGGGCGTCGCCGCAGCCCGCGGGCGCCGGCGCGCCGCGGCACCCGCGCAGGATCGACATGAGCCGCCACACGGCGCCGGCGCTGAACGCGCCATTGGCGGCGCCGCCGCTGAGCACGAGCGCGGTCGCGGGCTTGCCGAGGCGGCGCTTCCACCGGCGGTTGGTCACGTAGGCGGCGGCCTCGTCGGCGCCGCGCCGGATGCCGGCGCGCAGATCGGCGTCGGCGAAGTCGGTGCCGGCGGTCGTGCGCAGCGCCGCCAGCGAGGGGCCGAGGGCCATGAGGTTCGCGAGAAAGCGCTCGGCATCGACCTCGATCCGAATGGACTCGGGGGACGCGTCGTCGGGGGCCGGGGGCACGCCCCACCGCGGCGCGGTCACGGCCACCGGGATGAACTTGGTGTCGTAGCATCCGCCGGTGGACACGCCCTGGTCGACGAGACACTGGTAGAAGGCGAGGAGCGCCTCGGGCTCATCGGCGACGTTCTTCATCCACAGCGCGACCATCGTGGGGTCGAGGTACGCGTCGCCGAGGTGCGTACGCGTGAGGCGCGCGACACGAGTCGCGACGTCGGTGCGCGGGGGCGCGGCGCCTCCCCCCTGCGCCGGATGGTTCAGCTTGTCGAGGACGCTGCCCGTTCGCATGTACGAGCAACCCACGATCGCCGCACCGGCGAGCGCCGCGGCGCCCACCGTCGCCGCGACGACGGCGTATCGAATACGCATGACCGCCTCCACCTACCTACCCGCAGGCCTCACGGGAGTAGACGAACGAGGCGGCGGGGATTTCCCGACCCGTATCAGTCGAACAGGAGGACGTCGCGGACCCAGCTCTCGGGGTCCACCGCCAGCCGCCGGACGCGCTCGTCGCGGAGCGCGACCGCCGCGTCCTCGCCGGCGAGCACGCGGGTCTCGACCGCCCGGAAGAACGCGCCGGCGTCGGCGTCGGGGATGGGCGTCGCGGGCGCGAGCACGGCCCGCGCGCCGGCCAGGAGGAACGCGGAGGGCAGGCTCCACGCGTCGTGGAGGTAGGGGGCGACGCGCGCGGCGTGGCACGCCGCGAGGATCACCAGCGGAGCGCGGGACAGCTTGGCTGCGGCGATCTCGCGCGCGCCGAGGGCGAACCGACCGTCGGCCTGCGGCGACAGGGCGATGACCGAGGCGTCCGAGAGGCCGAGGTCCACGAAGCCGTGGGCATGGATCTCCACCACGTCGGCGTCCGCCATGGCCTGGGCGACGCGCGCGGGCGTGGCCATCGCCCCGCGCAGATCGACCATGACGGCGCCGTCGACGGCCGACGCGTCGGCGGGCGCGAGCCGGGGGAGCTCGAGGTCCGGCGGCGGCTCGGCATTCGCGACGGTGACGACGGTGGGGTGGGCCGACGGCGGCGCGGGCGGGCGCCCGGTCCCCCGGTAGGACCACGCGATGTGCGGCGGCAGCACCCCCGGCCGCGCGTAGGTCGGCGCCGGCGCCAGCACGTCCACGCGCCGGCACGCGGCCAGGGCGGCGACGATGTCGGGGGGGACGAGCGTCTGCGGGTCCGGGTCGCGGCGCGTTCGCTGGACGTCGACGTGGTGGAGGAGCCGCCCATCGGCGCCGCGGGCGACGATCGCGGTGCGCTCGTCGTCGACGGAGATCCCCAGCGCGCACGTCGGCTCCAGCCGGGCGCGCGCCGCCGCCGCGATCGTCTCCAGCGCCGCGGCGAAATCGCCCTCGCCGGCCGCGAGCGAGGCGAGCGTCCGATAGGCGTAGCTGCGCGCCTTGGCGGCCGAGGCGTCTCCCGCGGCCAGGCGGTCGGCGTCCGCGATCGCCCGGCGCAGCTGCGCTTTCGCCGCGGCGGGATCGCGCACCGCCAGGAGGCGCCCCTCGATGGCGTCGGCGTGCGCCAGCTCGCCCGGGGTCCACTTGCGCTCGGCGCGCGCGCGCCGCAGGCCGTCGCGCAGGGCGCTCGCCTCCGCGGGCGTGCCGTCGAAGCGGCTCAGCTCGGCCAATACCACGGCCCGCACCAGCGTCGGCGGACGGTCGCACAGGGGCGCGCGATCGATGTCCCGGCGCGCGTCCGCGAACCGGAGCTCGCCCACGTCCGCGATGGCGAACAGCTCCTGGGCGTAGCGGACCTGGCGGCAATCGCCCTTGGCCCGCAGCATCGCCTCGCCGAGGTAGGCGCGCATGAGCGAGTGGTCGCGCTCGAAGCGCGCGGCGTCGGCGAGCCGGTCGAACAGGAACTTCTCGTCCCAGTACGCGCCGATCCGGCGGGAACGGGCGAGGGCCTCCCGCGCGACATTCTTCGCCTCGACGGGGCGATGCAGCTCGATGTACAGGCGCGCGAGCGTGAGGTGGAGGTCCGCGCAGCGCAGCTCCACCTCTCGCGACGCGCAGGCGCGCACGGCGCGGCGGAGGCGCACCTCGGCGCCCAGGGGATCGCCGGCGGCGAGCTGGGCGTTCGCCTCCTCCTCGTCGGCCGCCTCGGCGAAGTAGGGATCGGCGGTGGCGCGCGCCACGCGAACGTACTCCGCGGCGTGGTCCGCGACGAGGCCGGTGCGCGTGAGCGCGCCGAGGACGAGATCGTCCTCGCCGGCGGCGCGAAGCTTCCCCAGCAGACGTTCCTTGTCGACGCGCGGCACGCCGGCAGCGCGCGTCAGCGACCGATAAGCCGCCACGCTGGCGGCGCGCGCGCCGAAATCCTTGGCGGCGATGCGCCGGACGAGCGTCGACGCGGCGGTGTCGCCCATGGCGCCGTCGATGGTCTCCGCCATCGGCGCGAGCGCTTCCACCGCGGCCCGCGTCGTCGCCAGGCGCAGCGCCTCGTAGAGCGCCCGCCGGCACGTCGCCGGACTGATGGCGATGATCTCGCGCGCGGGCAGCCGGTCCCCCGACACGTCGTCGTTGCACGCGTCGAGGACCGTCTGCCAGCGCTGCGCCCGCGCCGCGCGGTCGGACCGCAGATCGCTCGCCCGGCGCTTCGCCTCCGCGCTCCACCCCGGCTCGCCGAGCGCCGCCGATGCGTCCCACGCCTCGGCGGCCATGAGCGGCAGATCGAGATCGCGCAGCACGAGCGCGCGGTTCCACAGGGCCTGCGGGTGGCGAGGGTTGCGGGACAGGACGCCGTCGAGGCGGTTCAGCGCGTCGGAGAGGCGACCCCGGCCGCGCGCCGCGACGGCGCGCTCGACTTCGACGGCTGGCTCGACGGCCGGGTCGTCGCCGCTCCGCGCGAGCGCCGCTTCCGCGCGGACGAAATCGCGCCCGACCAGATGCCCGGCCGCGACGCCGACCGCGTTCCCCGACTGCTCGAGCTCGCCGAGAAGCGCCATCGGGACCGTCTCGCCCGACGCGACGCCGGAGCGGGCGACGACGTACGCGCGGTGGCGATCCATCGCCGCGAACGGCACGCGGTCCTCGATCATCCGGTCCGGGGCCATCGCCGCGGCGATCCGCTCGTCGAGCGGACGCGACCGCGGAGGCCCGGGCGGCCACAGGAAAAACGCCAAGACCCCGGCGAGCGCCACCCCTGCCCCCATCCACCACCACGGCGCTCGCCGGGGCCCGGCCCGACCGAACGGGCTCGATTTTCGCGCGACCCGCGGCCTATCGGGTCGCTCTGACAGCTCCGCCCCGAGGGCATGCAGCTGCATGGCATCGTCGAGCCCAACCTGACACTCTCGGCACACGAGAAGGTGCGCCTCGAACTCTGCGCGCTCGGCCTGCGACAGACGCTGGTCCCAGAATTCCTGGAGCTTTTCGCATTCCCGCGTCATGGCTAGTCTTCTTCTTCGTCGAGAACGGCTCGGAGCATCTCCTTGACGCGCCGATGGGCGCGAAACAGTCGCGTCGCGGCCGTCCCGGAGGGGATCCCGAGCTGCGCCGCGATCTTTTCGGTCGAGAGCCCATCCAAGTCGTGGAGGATCGCCACCTCGCGAAACGGCTCCGGCAGCTCGGCGATCGCCCGGCGGAGATCCGCGGCGGTGACCCGCTGCCACGGAGAAGGGCGCTCGGCCGCCTCGGGCGCAGGCTCGGGCACCTCCGCGACCGGTATCTCGCGCCGCCGGCGGCAGGCGTCGAGAAAGCAGTTCCTGAGGATCTTCACCAGCCACGCGCGCGCCCGCACCTCATCCTTGAGCTCCGCCGCGTGTCGGAGCGCGCGCTCGCACGTATCCTGAACAAGATCGCTGGCTTCCGCCGGGTTGTGCGAGAGCTGTCGCGCGACGCGTTCGAGCGTCGCGCGGTGCTGCCGAAGAATCAGCGTAAAGCGGACGAGCTGGCCGTCGCCCACCTCGGTCGCCGTGCCCACCGAGGCATTGTCGCGCACCGGCGACGGTCGGATCAAGTCGAGCTGCCCCAACCGATCGACCGCAACCGCGTAGGCCACGATGACACGACGCAGGACCGGGACGGTTTTCCCGCCGATCGGGAAAAACCTTCGACGCAGGCGTCTTCCGATCGCGGAGAATGCGATCCAGCAGCGTCGCGAACCAAGGAGCGTCCATGTGCACCAACACCCCGGAGAAACCGAAAGGCAACGTCGCCCAGCACTTCGCCGACTGGGACAAGAAGCTGTACCACGGCCACGGATACACGAAGGCCTACACGCGGATCATCAACGCGGCGAATGGCGGGCCGCCCCGTTGCGTCTACGGTCGCAGGGACGGCATTCTCTGCTTCTACGTCGAGCTCCAACCCGCGGATGAGTGGACGTTCCTGAAGCTCTACGCCGACTGGGCGGCCGCGCAGCCGGCCGGGGCGCAGCTGACCCTTCTGTCCGACCCGCCCGGGGATCCGCCCCCGACGTGCGGCTCGGCGAACAACGCGCCGCCGTGCTGACGCGGCCGCGGGCCCCGCGCCTCGCCGAAGACTATTTGCGCCGGTAGGTCGCCTCGATGGAGGTCTTCCACGTCTGGCCGCCGTCGGCGGAGGCCTCGATCGTGAATTCCTCGACGCTGTCGGCGGGAAACCGGAACGTGTAGCGCGTCAGGCCCCGCGGGTTGGTGCTGTGCAGGACCAGCGCGTCCCCATCCCATCGCCCGCGCGCGGGCTCCTTGGGAATGAAACCCATGGAGTCCACCCAGAACCAGACGTAGCTCTTCGTCTCGGGCTCCCAGCCGAGGACGCCGTGCCCGCGGAAGACGATCTCGCCGTCCCTCTCTTGCACGTAGTCCTGGAGCACGAACAACCCGTCCATGTCGAGGCGGGATCGGGAGCGGCCGAGCGCGACGCCGCCCGGCCCCCACGAGGATGGGTGGAGCTTCTCCTCGCCTTCCCAGTCGCCCTCGAATGCCCTGAGCCGGTGATGCTCTTCGGTGGGTCTCGGCAACGGCATCATGGCGGCAAGCATACCTCCACCGCGGAAGTCATGTCTCCCGCGGCCGCGGCTTCATGACGGCGAGCCGCGCGCCGGTGGGATCCGCCAGCACGCCGAAGCGCCCGATGCCGGGGATGTCCTCGGGGCCGGTGGAGATCGTCGCGCCGAGCTTGCGGGCGCGCGCGATCGTCGGGTCGACGTCGTCGACGAACACGTAGGGCAGCCAGTGCGGCGGCACGCCGCCCGGCAGGTGGCCCGTCGCGCCGCCGCGGTCGACGCCGCCCCGGGACAGGACGTGGTACGTCCCGGCGGGGCCCATGCCCAGCGCGCGATGGGAGAACCCGAGGACCGTCTCGTAGAACGCGAGCGCCTTCGGCGGGTCGGAGGTATGGAGCTCGTTCCAGAAGAAGCGCCCGTGGGTCGCCGGCTCGTCGGCGGGATCGCCGGTGGCGTTCTTGAATGGGCATAGCTCCGCCCCCTGCGGGTCGGCGATCCGCGCGATCCGGCCGACCCCGCGGATCTCGGCGGGCGCCTCCACCACCTTGCCGCCGTGGGCGACGGCGGCCTTCGCGGCGGCGTCGACGTCCTCGACCGAGACGCTGGCGATCCAGTATGCCGGCCGGCGATCGTCGCCCCGGGGAGCCGCGTAGTCGCCGATCATCGTGTCGCCGACGAAGATCATGTCGAACGTGAGGTCGCCGACGGAGAACGGCCGGACCGTCCACCCGAGCAGCTCGCCGTAAAATGCCTGGGCCTTCCTGGCGTCCGCGGACACGTGCTGGAACCACACGAACTTGCCGGGACGCGGTTTGCGATCGGACATGTCGTCTCTCCTTTCGGTCAGACGACGATCGGCGGCGACCCGGCCGGACATTTTTTTTCCGAACGATCAGCGGCGGATCGCCTTCGCCGAGTCGAAATAGGTGAACGTCGCGCCCCCGTACGTCAGCACCTTCGTGCGGAGCTCGAACGTGTAGGACGACTTGCCCGGATCCAGGTCCTTGCCGTCGGGATCGGTCGGGAGCCTCACGGTGAGGCCCGTCGCCGGCGCGTCGGGGGCGATCGTCCTGGCGGCGACGCGGTAGTCGCCGGCGGGCGGTCCGTCGGCGAGCGCCTCCAGGAGCGGCCGGCCCTCCGCGCGCGGCAGCTCGATGCCGAGGAGGCGCGCGATCGTCGGCGCCACGTCGATGTTCCCCGTCGGCAGGGGGTCTTTGAACCCCCGCCGGAAATCGGGCCCCGCCGCGACGAGCGTGCTGTGCATGTCGATCGGGCTGAAGCTTCCGTGCATGCCGCGGTAGCTCGCGTTGTTGAGGACGCCCGCGTACTCGGTGCCCTTGACGCCGTTCACCGCGGCGTTCTCGTCGAAGTCGTAGCTCACGATGGCGTCGGGGGCGCGCCCGCCCGCGTTCTCGGCGCGGATGGCGGGCAGCGGCAGCGTGCCGGCGACGGGGCCGTGGCGCGCGGCGACGAAGATCGCGCCGACCTCGCTCCGGCTCTGCAGGAACGCGACGGCCTTGCGCACGACCGCGGGATCCCCGTCGGGGACGTACAGGTAATCGCTTCCGCCGTTCACGGCGACGACGATCGCGCCCGGCGGCAGCTTCTCGGGCACCTTGAGCGGGGCGATCTGGTACTTCTGCCCCGCCTTGCCGCACACGCTGCCGTCGACGTCGGTCGCCGTGGGGTAGACGGGAGTGCCGTCGGCCTTGATCCCGAGACCGACGGGCATGTTGCTGCAGGGGAGCCCGTCGAACGCGGCGAAGCCAGCGCGCCGGAGCAGGTCGGCGAGGCGGACCATCCCCGACACCGACTGCCCGTTCGGGTCGATGTCCCCGACGCGGCCGCCGCTGACGGCGCGCAACGGGAACAGCGACGCGGGCCCTGCGACGTTCGAATGGCCGTGATCGGACACGACGATCACGTCGGTGGTCGCGTCGCGGCCGAGCTCGGCGAGCTTGGCGCGGAGCCGCCCCAGCAGACGATCGTCGCCGCGCAGCGCGTCGCGGTAGTTCGCGCTGCCGACGCCGTAGGCATGCTGCGTCGAATCGGGATCGCGCAGCCACAGCACCGACAGCTTCGGATCCTTCGCCGGCAGGACCTGCTCGAGGTACACGGTCACGAGGTACTCGAGGCCGGCCTTGTAGGGGCTCCCGTTCTCGTCGGTGGGGTCGGCGGTGGCGCCGTCCTCGAGGCGTTTCGTCGGCTTGTTGTCGATCGGGTTCGCGTTGTCCGGCGCGAGCGCGAGCGCGCCGGCGGGGTAGGCGCCGGGCGTCGTGGTCGGCAGCGCGACGCGCGCGCCCTGCAGCTCCCGCGCGAACGCGAGCGGCAGCGCCGCCTTCTCGTCGAGGATCGGGCCGCGGCGCAGTCGATCGCCGAGGTAGATCGCGCCGCCCTTGCCGACGGCGGCCGTGGCGAGCCCCGCCGCGTGCGCGGCGTCGAACAGCGTCGGGACGGCGAGGAGCGCGCCGTGCGCCGCCTCGTCGAGATCGTCGAGGACCGCGTAGTCCTCGGAGAACACGGGCTGGCGGAAGTCGACCGGCTTGCCCGCGGAGTCGGCGCCCTTGGCGCGCGGGTCCCACAGGACGTTGCCGTAGAACCCGGCGGTCCCCGGCGATGCGCCGGTCGCGAGCGCCGCCGCATTCATCATCGTGAAGCTGGGATACGCCGCATGGTTGTCGGTGAAGTCCGTGCCCGATTCGCGCAGCTGGTGCAGATTGGGCGTGTCGGTGGGATTGATCGAGTCGGGACGCAGCCCGTCCCACACGATCACGATGACCCGGCGCGGCTCGGCCCGCATCGCGCCGCGCGGGGCGCCCGCGCAGGCGGCGACGAGGGCCGGGGCGAGGAAGGCGAACGTTCGAGCGGCGCGCATGGCCGACCTGGGTAGCAGCCGCGTGCGACGCCCACGTGTCGAATGGGTGACGACCAAGTGCGCACTCACTGCTTTCGCGCCGCCTCGCGAACCCACGAGGCGAACGTGCGCACCGCGCGGGGAAGCGGCGTGCCCCGCGCCGGCAGGACCAGCCAGTACGCCGGCCCCAGCGGAACCGCCGGGCCGAACGGTTGCACGAGTCGCCGGTCGCGCAGGTACACTGCGGCCAGCCGGGCGCGCGCCAGCGCGACGCCGTGCCCGTCGGCCGCCGCCAGCAGCAGGAGCGCGCCGTCGGCGATGCGCGGCCCGCGCTCGCCCCACGCCGGCCGCCCGAGCCCGGCCGCGTCCAGCCAGATCGGCCAGGCGGCGCGCGGGTCCTCGTCGTGGAGGAGCGTCGCGCGCGCCAGATCCGCCGGGACGCGCAGCCGGGGCGCGAGCGGCGGCGCGCACACGGGGATGAGGTGATCCGACATCAGCGCCTCGGCGCGCACGCCCGGCCACGGACCGCGGCCGGTGCGCAGCGCGACGTCGGCGCCGCGCGCCTCCCCCACGTCGACCGCCGCGCGCGTCTCCGACACCCAGATCTCGATGCCGGGATGGTGCGCGCGGAACGCGGGCAGGCGCGGCAGAAGCCACAGCGCGGCGAACGACGCGGTGGTGCTCACCCGCACGACGGCGGTGCCGGCGTCCGCGGCGGCCGCGTCGCGCGTGGCCGCGTCGATCTGATCGAGCGCGCGGCCGAGCGTCGCCGCGTAGCGGGCGCCGGCGGACGTGGGCGTGAGCCGGCCGCCCGTCCGATCGAACAGGGCGACCTCGAGCCACCGTTCCAGCAGCGCGACCTGCTTGCTCACCGCGCCGTGGGTGACGCCGAGCTCCGCGGCGGCCGCCACCGTCGACCCATGGCGCGCGCAGGCCTCGAACGCGCACGCGGCGGTGAGCGGCGGCAGCCGTCGCCGCCCGTGCGACCTGTGACTTTTCCTCACAGGCGGGGAGCATAACGCGCTGGCGGCGCCCCGGCCACCGACCTACCCAGTGTGCATGGTCGCATTCGTCATCGTGTCGGCGGCCGCGGTGCTCACGCCCGGCCCCGCCATGCTCGCCATCTTGGGCCACGCCCTGGCGCGGGGCAGCCGGCCGACCGTGCCGGTGGTCCTGGGGAACGCGTTCGGCGCGGTCGTCCTCATCGGCGCCTCGGTCGCAGGGCTGTCCGCCCTGCTCGCGGCCGCGCCCGGCGCGCTGTCGCTCCTGAAGTGGGCGGGCGCCGCCTACCTCGTGTGGCTCGGCCTGCGCGCGTGGCGGAGCGAGCGGACCGGGGCGCGGCTCGACGCGACGGCGGACCCGGGCTCGGTCGCGAGTTCGTTCGCGCGCGGCGTCCTCATCGCCCTGTCCAACCCGAAGGCGCTCCTGTTCTTCGGCGCGGTCCTCCCCCAGTTCGTCGATCCGATCCGGCCGGTGTTGCCGCAGTTCGCCCTGATGGCGACGATTTTCGCCGCGCTGGAGCTGACCGTCACGTCGGGCGTCGCGTTCGCCGCCGGCGCGCTGGCGCCGCTTCTCGGTCGCGCGGCGGTCGCGCGGCGCATCCACCGGGCGGGCGGGGCGATCCTCATCGCGGCGGCGGCGCTGGTCGCGCTCGCCCCGATGCGACGGTGACGACGATGACGGCGCTCCTGCAGGTCCCCGCCCACGGCACCCTCGTGTCGATCGCCCTCGCCCTCCTTCGGCTCGTCGTGGGCCTGGCGTTCGTGCTGCACGGCTGGCCGAAGATCCAGAATCCCCTCGGCTGGATGGGCCCGCAGTCGTCCGTTCCCGCGATCCTCCAGGCGCTGGCGGCGCTGTCCGAGTTCGGCGGCGGGTTGGCGTGGATCGCCGGGCTGCTCGTTCCGGCGGCCTCGGCGGGAATCGCGTGCACGATGGCGTTCGCGATCGGCCGGCACGTGCTGGTGAAGCACGACCCGTTCGTCGACCCGGGGGGAAGCTCGTGGGAGCTCGCCGCGGCCTACCTGTGCATCGCGCTGCTGCTGCTTTGCGCCGGCCCGGGCACGCTTTCGGTGGATCGCCTGCTGTTCGGTCCGCGCCCCGCCTCGTGAGGTCACAGGTTCAGAAGCTTCCGCACCTCGGGCAGCTTGCGCGCCGCTTCGAGGTCGGGATCCTCCCGCGCCTTCCGGAGCGCGTCGAACGCGTCCGGATCGTCGCTCTCCGCCAGACGGCGGAGCTGCGCCGCCGCCTTGGCGGTGTCGCCCAGGAGCGACGCGGCGCACGCGAGATTGTAGCCGGCGAGCACGTTGTCGCCGTCGGCCGCGACGGCGCGCTCGAACTGCGCGGCCGCCCCGGCGACGTCCTTGGCGCGCAGGAGCTTCATGCCCTGCTTGTTGAGGTCGACCGCCTTATCGCGCGCCGCGGCCGCCGCCACGTCCGCCGCGGCGGCGGCGGCGTCCAGCCGGCGCACGACGAGATACTCCGGCGGGCCGAAGCCGGGACCCGTGTTCGGCTCCATGCTGGCGAGCTCCACCGCGACCGCGCCGCCGTCGCTCCGCCAGTGGATGCTCTTGATCGGAACGTCGAACTTTTCGCGGAACCGCGCGAGCGCGACCACCTTGCCCGCGCGCGCGACCCTGATCTCGCCGATGCCCTTTCTCACCGTCCGCAGCGATACGGTCTCGCCGTGCGGGCCGGTGCGCCCGGTCCGGTCGGCGGCGGCCCATTTTTTTATCGCCGCCTCGATGGCGGCGGTCGGCGGCATGGGGGTGTCGGGGAACATCTCGTCCCATCGCGGCGTGCAGCCGTCGGGGTCGTCCTTGTCCGGGCGGGGCACTTCCTTGGGCCACGTCTTCGAGCCGGCCTTGGGGTCGCTCAGGCACAGGAGGGGAACGTCCATCTCGTCCGTCCCCGACGAGGTCATGATGAAGAAGCTGCCGTCCTCGGACCAGGCGACGAAGCGATCGATGTACCCGCGCCGTTGCGCCCACGCCGGGCCGGCGAGCAGCAGGATGGCGGCGAGCCAGCGCATCGAAGCGACAATATACTACGCGCGGGCGCTGCTAAGCTCCGCGGATGAGCAACATCCGCGTCGAGCACCGCGACGGCATCGCGACGGTCCATCTGTCGCGAGGCAAGGTCAACGCCCTGATCCCCGAGATGGTGGACGAGCTCCGCGTCGCCTTCCGCGAGCTCGCGGCGAGGCAGGACGTCGCCGGCGTCGTCCTGACCGGAGACGGCGCATTCTTCTCGTTCGGCTTCGACGTGCCCGCGCTCTACGACCTGACGCCCGCGGCGTTCCTGGCGTTCCTGCGCAGCTTCGCGGCGCTGTACACCGAGCTGTTCGAGCTCCCCAAGCCCCTGGTGGCCGCGCTGAACGGCCACGCGGCGGCCGGCGGGTGCATGCTGGCGCTCACCGCCGACGTGCGGGTCATGGCCGAGGGCCGCGGCCGCATGGGGCTCAACGAGGTGGCGTTCGGCTCCTCGTTGTTCGCGGGCAGCGTGGAGATGCTGCGCTTCGTGGCCGGCGACGCCGCCGCGTCGCGGGCGGCGCTGGGCGGCGCGTTGCTCGAGGGCGGCGAGGCGCTGCGCCTCGGCCTCGTCGACGAGCTCGTGGCCGGCGATCGCCTGCTCGAGGTGGCCCGGGCGCGCGCCGCCTCGCTCGGCCACGGACAGCCGGCGGCGTTTCGATCGATCAAGGCGTTGCTGCGCGCGCGCACCGCCGAGACCATGCGCGCCGTCGACCCCGCGTCCCTCGAGGAATTCGTCGCCATCTGGTACTCCGAGAGCACCCGTCGCGAGCTGCGGAAGATCCGCATCCGCGAATGATGCTTGCGATCATCCGGCCGTGTAACCGCCGTCGACGACGATCGATGTGCACATCGTGCCGAGCACGGAGGCACCGACCGGCGTCGGCGAATCGCCGGTCCCCGCGAATCTCGCCGGCCGTCGTCAACGCGCTGGCCAGGCTGACGGGAAAGCGCGTTCGCGCGTTGCCGCCGGCGACCGTCGAGTTAGGGCGTGACGCTCAGCGACCCAGCGGCGCGATCGGGATCCGCTCCAGGCGCCGTAGCGCGCTCCGCGCGGCGTGATAGCCGCACATGCCGTGGACGCCGCCCCCGGGGGGCGTCGACGCCGAGCAGATCAGCACGCGCCGGTTCGGCGTCGCGTAAGGGTCGAGCCGCGCCACCGGGCGGAAGAACGCCTGGAACAGATCGGCCACCCCCCCGGTGATGGCGCCGCCGACGTAGTTCGGGTTGTCCCGTTCGAAATCGGCGGTGCGCATCCCGTGGCGGCCGAGGATGCGATCGCGGAATCCGGGGGCGAAGCGCTCGATCTGGCGCTCGATTGTCTCGCCGAGGTCGACGGTCGAGCCGGCGGGGACGTGGCAGTAGGCGTAGCCGGTTTGCTTGCCGGCGGGCGCGCGCCCCGGATCGAGCTGGCTCTGCTGGACCACCAGAACGTACGGCCGCTCGGGGTGCTCGCCGCGCCACACCGCCGCCTCCCCGGCGGCGATCTCCTCCAGCGTTCCCCCCAGGTGCACCGTCGACGCGGAGAGGACCTGCGGGTCCTTCCAGGGGATGGGTCCGTCCAGCGCCCAGTCCATCTTGAACGCCCCGGGCCCGTAGCGGTAGCGGCGGAGGCGGGCGACGTAGCGGGCGGGAAGCACCGGGGCGGCGATGTCGGCGAGCTGGTTCGGGCTCGTGTCGAACAGGTACACGCGCGCGGGCGGCAGGTCGGCGAGCGACGTCACCCGCTTCCCGGTCTCGATCCGCCCGCCGAGCGTGCCGAGATAGCCCGCCAGCGCCCGGGCGATCGCCATCGAGCCTCCCTTCGCGACCGGCCACTCCTCGACGTGCCCGGTGATCAGGAACAGGAGCCCGACGGCGCCGCTCAGCATCCGCTCGAGAGGCAGGATCGAGTGCGCCCCGCAGCCGGCGAGCAGCGCGCGGGCGCGCGCCCCGCGGAAGCGGCCCCGCGCCAGCCCGGCCGCGGAGCGGATCGCCGACAGCCCGAAGCGCAGGAGCAGCAGCGGGTGGCGCGGGATGACCCCGAGCGGAGCGAGCGCGTCGCGGAGGAAGCCGCGCGGATCGCCGAGAAACGGCGAGACGAGGCGGCGGTAGCGCGCCTCGTCGGGGCCGAGCCCGCGCGCGGTCTCGTCGACGGAGCGCCACAGCATCACCGCTGGCCCGTCGTCGAGCGGATGGGCCACCGACGCGGCCGGCTTGATCCACTCGAGCCCGTGCTCCGCGAGCGGCAGCGTCGCGAGGTACGGGGAGAGGATCCCCATCGGGTGGCAGCCGGAGCAGACGTCGTGGAGGAACCCGGGCAGCGTCAGCTCGGCGCTGCGCACCCCGCCGCCGATCTCGTTCGCCGCCTCCAGCACGAGCACCGAGGCGCCCCCCTTCGCCAGCGCGATCGCCGCGGCGAGCCCGTTGGGTCCGCTCCCGATGACGACCGCATCCGGATCCGACGCCATGTCAGCCCCAGGGAGCGCGGTCGAGGAGGTCCTTGACGTCCACGTGCCCCTGCTCGCGCACGCCCGTCCTGGCGTCGGCGATGCGCCAGTGGAGCGTCGACTGCCCCAGCGGCTGCGCCTCGACGAAGATGACGCGGAGCTCCCCGTCCTCGAATCCGCACTGTTCCTGCACCGCCTGCAAGAGCTCCTCCTTGTGGAGGTGCCCGTCCCCGAAGTTGTAGCCGAGGACCATCCCCGCCATGAACTCTCCCTCGACCCAGACGTAGTCCTCGAAGCGATCGACCGCCCTGGGCACGAGCATCGAGTGGACGCGCCCGTGCAGGTGCATCAGCCGGAACCCCATCAGCTTGCTCACCACGGCCATCGCGGCGCTGCGGTCGTAGCCGATTCGCAACAGCTGGTCGACGACCCAGGGGGAGCTCTTCTTGAGCCGCTCGAGCTTCTTGTAGCTCTCGCCGCGGAAGAGCCAGACGCTGTGCGCCCAGTTGCCGGCGTAGTAGCGCATCGCCATGAGAAACGAGATCCGCGATGGGATGAGGTTCCCGAGGAGCGGGACGATGATCAGCATCACGACGAGGAACGCCGCCACCGGGACCGACATCGAGAGCAAGCCGACGGCCGCGTTCTTCCAGAACAGGAAGAACCCGCCGTAGAGCATCATCACGTTCCACTCGATCGGCACGCCCATCGGCACGTTGCTGGTGATGTAGGCGTGGAGGAACACCATGCAGACCAGGCCGACGATGGTCACGGTCCCGCCGTTCCCGAGGAGCAGCAGGATCGGCACCGCGAACTCGAGCAGCGTGCCGCCCTCCGCGATCACCGCCAGCCGCGACGGTCTCAGGTCGTCGGGATAGCGGCGGTAAAAGAGCTTGCGCAGCCAGTCGAAGCGCGTGAACGGGCTGTTGCTCACCATCACGCACACCACCGACGCGAAGTGATGGTTGAGCTTGGACACTCCGGCCCAGAACCAGAGCGCCAGCTGCACCGCTTTGGCGCCGGGGATCCAGTCGGTCGCGAGCGCGAACACCATGACCGTCGTCCAGTAGTGCTCGGCCCTGACCGCCAGGAAGACGGTCTTGTCGGTGATCCCGAGGACGGCGACGAGCGCCGCGATCGCGATGAACAGGCCGGTCGACACCTGCGCCGACATCAGCGCGGCCAAAAGGACGCCGATCCAGGCCGCGTAGAGCAAGGCTTCGAGCCAGGTGCGGCGGAAGCCGCCGAGCAGGGGCAAGCCGGGAAACAGCGGATGCTTGGTCGTGCCCGGACGCAGAAAGTAGAGGAAGCCGCCGATCGGGGGGAAGAAACGCCCGGTCAGCGGGCCGCTGCCGCACCCCAGCCCCAGCCCCTCGAACAGCATGTTCCACAGGATCGCCTTCTGGAACGCGATCGGCTCGAGCCACCACGAGGCGATCGACCCGAGCCCTCCCATGCCGGGGGTGAAGCTGCAGAAGAGCAACCACCCGCCGACATAGAGCAGCACCTTGATCCCGTAGAGCAGGTAGATCGCGAGCGGCGTGCCGTAGCCTTGCAACGCCCACGCCTGGCAGGACTGGCGCGCCCTCTCGGAAAACGACAGCTTCTCCCACGCGAGGGGGTCGTAGGGCGGCGCGGTCGGTTTGAGGAAGCCCATGGCGCCTACTTGCTTGCCGGCTGCGCGGCGCCGTACTTCTGGCGCAGCAACTTCTTGTCGAGCTTGCCGACGCTCGTCTTGTCGAGCGCCTCCACCATCACGAACGTCTCCGGCACGGCGTACTTCGAGATCTCGCCGCGCTCGACGTGCTTGAGGATGTGGGCTTTGAGGTCGGCGGGGTCGGGGACGGATCCGGGACGCGGCACGATGATCGCCAGCGGCCGCTCGCCCCACTTGGCGTCGGGAACTCCGATCACCGCCACCTCGGCGACGGAGGCGTGGTGGGCGATGATGTCCTCGAGCTGGAGCGACGAGACCCACTCGCCGCCGGTCTTGATGACGTCCTTGATGCGATCGGTGATGAGAAGGTATCCGTGCGGATCGATGGTGCCGATGTCCTGGGTGTGGAGGTAGCCGCCGGACCACAGCGTCTCCGAGGCGCGGTCGTCGTGGTGGTAGCCGCGGGTGAGCCAGGGCGCGCGCACGACGACCTCGCCCGAGGCCACGCCGTCGTGCGGCACATCGCGCATGTTCGGATCGACGATGCGAAGATCGACGAGCGGGATCGGCAGGCCCGCCTTGACGCGGTAGGACAGCTCGGCCGCGGGATCCCCGGACAGCTCGGGCTGGATGCGGGAGACGGAGAGGACCGGGCCGGTCTCGGACATGCCGTAGCCGCCGCAGACGTCGATGCCGCGCTCGAGCGCTTCCTGGCACAGCGCGCCCGGGAGCGCGGATCCGCCGATGAGCATGCGCCAGCCGCTGAACTTGCGGCCCTGCGCGGAGGGGCAATTGAGTATCATCCGGAGGACCGTCGGGACGCAGTGCGACAGCGTGACCTTCTCGTCGAGCACCAGCTTGCAGAGGAGGTCGGGTAGATACCGGCCCGGGTAGACCTGCTTGATCCCGGCGGCGGTCGCGGCGTAAGGCAGCCCCCACGCGTGGACGTGGAACATGGGCGTGATCGGCATGTAGACGTCGCGCGGGGTGATCTGCAGGGTGTAGAGCGCCGCGAGCGTGTGGAGGACCAGCTGCCGGTGGGAGAAATAGACGCCCTTGGGGTTGCCGGTCGTACCGGTGGTGTAGAACGTCGTCGCCCGCGTGTTCTCGTCGAAGTCGGGGAATTCGTGCGCGGGGTCGCCGCCGGCGAGGAGCTGCTCGTACTCGCCGTCCCAGGCGCCGCCCGACGGCACCGTGCCGACGTCGGTCATGCAGACGAGCTTCTTCAGCTGGGGCAGCTCGGCGCGGACGGACTCGAGGAGCGGCTGGAACTCGACGTTGCAAAGGACTACGCTCGCCCCGGCGTGGTCCATCGTGTAGCGGACTTGCTCGGGGGACAGACGCACGTTCACCGTCTGCAGCACGGCGCCGAGCATGGGGACGGCGAAGAAGCATTCGAGGAACCGCGGCGTGTCCCAGTCCATGACCGCGACGGTGTCGCCGGGCTTCACGCCGAGGCGCGCGAGCGCGCTCCCCAGCCGCGCGACGCGCTCTCCGAACGTCGCATAGTCGTAGCGCGACACGTCTCGATACGAGATGTGGTTCCGCGTCGGTTGCCGCGTCGGAACGAGGAGGAGATTCTTGATGAGAAGCGGGTAATCGGAAACGCGCATGGTACCCTCCGTCTCACGAACGGCTTGCAAGCTGCAGGCCGCGAGTACTTGCTCCAGCCAGGAGGAACGACATGTCGAAGGCCCGTCCCACGGCGCTGTCGGGCGATTTCTACGACATCGGCGGCACCCTCGACGACGCGGATCGGGCGCTCGTCGCCGCCGTGCGCGCGTTCGCCGAGGCGCACGTCGCGCCGATCATCAACGAATACTGGACCCGCGCGGCCTTCCCGTTCGAGATCATCCCGCGGATGGGAGAGCTCGGCATCGGCGGCCTCGGATACCAGGGCTACGGGTGCGCCGGCCGCAGCAACGTGGTCGCCGGTTTCATCTCCATGGAGCTGGCGACCGCCGACAGCTCGATCGCGACCTTCTACGGCGTGCACAGCGGCCTGGCGATGGGCACCATCTACGTCTGCGGCTCGGAAGAGCAGAAGCGCCGCTGGCTCCCGTCGATGGCCCGATTCGAGCTCATCGGCGCGTTCGGCTTGACCGAGCCGGAGGTCGGGTCCGGCACGGCGCGCGGCCTGACGACCACCGCGCGGCGCGACGGCGATGCCTGGGTGTTGAACGGGCAGAAGAAATGGATCGGCAACGCGACGTTCGCCGACCTCACGATCATCTGGGCCCGCGACGAGGCCGACGACCAGGTCAAGGGCTTCGTCGTCGAGAAGGGAACGCCAGGCTTCACCGCCACGAAGATCGAGCACAAGATGGCGCTGCGCACGGTCCAGAACGCGCTCATCACCCTGCGCGACTGCCGCGTCCCCGACGCGAACCGGCTGGAGCGGGCGCGGTCGTTCCGCGACACCGCCGAGGTCCTCCGCCTGACCCGCGCGCTCGTCGCCTGGCAGGCCATCGGCTGCGCCCGCGGCGCCTACCAGCACGCGGCCCGCTACGCGCGCGAGCGGCGCCAGTTCGGCAAGCCGATCGGCGCGTTCCAGCTGGTGCAGGATCTCCTCGCCAAGATGCTCGGCAACGTCACCGCCTCGCAGTGCCTGTGCCTGCGGCTGTCGCAGCTCCAGGACGCCGGCCTCCTCGCCGACGAGCACGCGTCGCTGGCCAAGGCCTTCTGCACGGTGAAGATGCGCGAGACGGTGGGCTGGGCGCGCGAGCTTCTCGGCGCGAACGGCATCCTGCTCGATCACCACGTGGGGCGCTTCGTGGCCGACGCGGAGGCGATCTACTCCTACGAGGGCACGCGCGAGATGAACTCGCTCATCGTCGGGCGGTCGATCACCGGCCTGGGGGCTTTCGTCTAACATCAGCCGGCCCCCAGGAACGCCGCGATGCGCGGCGCGACGGTCTCGGCGTGGGTGGCGAGGAAGAGGTGCCCGCCGCGGGGCACGACCTCGAGCGTGGCGTCCGGCAGGCGCCAGACCATGAGCCGCGCGTTGGCCAGCGGGATGATCGGGTCGTCGTCGGCCGCCATGACCAGCACCGGCAGGCGCAGGCGGTGCAGCCAGGGGAAGCTCGTCCAGCCCGCGACGGCGGCGATCTGCCACAGGTAGCCGCGCAGGCTGGGCGGTCGGATGAAGCGCAGGTGCCCCTGCTCGCGGAGAAGCTCCGGCCGGTCGCGCGCGGCGCCGCCGTAGAGGATCGGCGCGACCTCTTCGTAGTAGGTGGGCGAGTAGTAGCGCTTGGGCGTGGCCAGGACCAGGATCGCCTCGAGGCGTCCGGGGAGGCTGATCAGGCCGGGGCTGGTGGCGACGAGGACGAGCCGCCCGACGCGATCGGGGTGGCGGAAGGCAAGCTCCTGCGCGAGCGTTCCGCCCCACGAGATGCCGAGGACGTCGACCTTGTGGAAGCCGAGGACGTCGAGGGCGCGGACGAGGAGGCGCGCCAGGCCGCACAGGCGCCGCGGCAGCGCCGTCGCGGGCGACCCGCCGGCGCCGGGAACATCGATGGCGATGGTCTCGACGCCGTCGAGCCGGGCGCGGAACGGCGCGAACAGCTCCAGCCCGGCGCCGATGCCGTTGATGAGCAGCAGCGGGCGCCCGCGGCCGGAACCCTCGATCGACACCCGAAGGCGGACGCCGTCCACCTCGACGAACTCGACGGTCTTCATCCTAGCCCGTGCCCTGGTGGACGTAGCGACCGGGGGCGCCCATGAGGGGAGGATGGGCCGCGCTTCCCGGCTGGCGCGGGGATTCGCGCTCGGGGCCGGAGCGGGCGCGCAGCCACTCGGCCCAGTGCGTCCACCACGTGCCGCGGTTCTCCTTGGC
>DATFWE010000044.1:0-9114 GCA_035259575.1 Haliangiales bacterium | reverse complement strand
GCCGCCGGGGCGAGACCGGGCGCGCGCTGGTGTCGTCATTCAACCCGCTCGCGCTCGCCGCGTTCCGCGCCGTCTGCCCCGAGGTGCCGGCCGGCCTGCTCGTCCACGCCAAGCAGCGGCGCCCGCTGCGCGAAGGCTGGGTGGCCCGACCGCTCGGCTGCGCCGCGATCCACCCCGAGGCCGTGCTGGTCGACGCGGCGCGCGTGGGGCGCTGGCGGCGCGCCGGCCTGCGCATCCACGTCTGGACGGTGGACGACGAGGAGGAGATCGCGCGGCTCGCGGCCCTCGGCGTGGACGCGGTCATCACGAACGACCCGGCGCGGGCGCGCGCGGCGCTCGGGACCTAGCAGCACCGAACGGTTCGAAACTGCAAGAAATCGTGAACGTGGACGCGGACGGCGACGTGGACGGCGACGGCGACGGCGACGCGCTCGGGCGCGCAACCTCGGGTGCGGAGGTGCCGATACCAACTCAAACGTGCCGCCACGTCCATCGCGCGGTTCGGACCTGGAGTGATCGTCATCAGCGTGGCATTCGAGCCCCTCGAGAGGATCGTTGCGATGTTGACCGGCCGATGCCGTTACGAGTCGAGCACGTCGCCGTCGCCGTCGCCGTCAACGACCGCGACGACGACGACGTCAACGACCACGACCACGTCAATGCTTTGAACTACGTAGGTTCTAAACCGTTCAGCGCTCTAGGCACGCCGAATGCACCACTTCCCACCGATGGAGGCCTGGACGTCGCCTCGCCGCACCCTCATCCGGCGGCGGTTGCTTGCCAGTCCGGTGGTTTGCGGCGCGTCGCCCGCGGGTGCGGGCGGCGCGACGTCCCGGCCGGCGTGCAAAGTTCTTGCAGGACCTCTTTCATTCCCGTTCTCGGAGGAGGGGTGGCGCCTGCCGGCGTACCCTCGGTCCGCCTACTCCCCCCGGACCGTCCGGGGCTCGTCCGCGCCCCGGCGGCGCGACGGGCGCCGCCCTTTCTCCATTTTCACCCGCCGAGCCGCGACGCGACCAGCGCGCGGATCGACTCCGCGGCGAACGGCTTCGTAAGCACCGGATTCTTCACGCTCGCCAGGAACTCCTCGAGCTCGGGCGTGAACACGCCGCCGGTGACAAAGACGACGCGGTCGCGCAGCCCCGCGTTGGCGACGGAGATCGACTGGAACACGGCCCGCCCGCTCATCTGCGGCATCATCACGTCGCAGAAGACGATGTCGTAGATCTCGCCGCGCGCGATGCGCGCCAGCGCCAGGTGCGGGTCAGTCTCCACGATGACCTCGTGCTCCCGCCCGAGGATCCGCGCCAGCGCCCTTGCCACCAGCTCCTCGTCCTCGATGATGAGGAACCGGCGCTTGCGCGCGAGCACGGCGGGTGCGCGCGCCGCAGACGGCTCGTGACGCGCCGCCGGCAGCGTCATCCGCGCGACGGTTCCGCGGCCGGGCTCGCTCGCCAGCCCGATCTCCCCGCCGAGCTCGGTCACGACCCGTCGCGCCAGCGCCAGCCCGAGCCCCGCCCCCGTCGTCTTGGTGGTGTAGAACGGCTCGAACGCGCGCGCCAGGACCTCGGGCGAGGCGCCCCCGCCGTTGTCCCGGATCTCGACCACCGCGCGGCCCGCGTCGTCGGTCAGCGTGCGCACGACGATGCGGTTCTGCTCCCGCTCGCCCTCGAGCGCCTCGACGGCGTTGGCGAGGAGGCTCACGATCACCTGCGTCAGCTCGTGCTCGGCGGCCTCGACGTACGGGGTCGCGCCGAGCGCCAGCTCCACCTGGGCGCGGTGCCGGAGCAGGTTCTCGACGACGCGCACCGCGCCGTCGACGATGTCGGGCAGGTCGAGGAACTGCCGCCGCTCGCGCGCGGCGCCGGCGAACCGGACCAGGTTGCGCGCGACCAGCCCGACTCGGTCCAGGCCGGACACCGCCTCGCCGAGGAGCTTCGCGAGCTCGCCGAGCTTGCCCGACCCCTCGCCCTTCCGCGCCGCCAGCGCGAGGAGCTCGTCCTTGACCGCCCGCACGTTCGCGAGCACGTAGGTGAGCGGGTTGGCGATCTCGTGCGCCATCCCGGCGGCGAGCGCGCCCGCGGTGGCCACGCGCTCGGCCAGCGCTGCCCGCTTCTCCAGCCGCCGCCTTTCGGTCATGTCGCGGAACGCGACCGGCGGCGCGTCCCCCGCGGGAAGGACGTGAAACTCATCGCGCCCCGCCTGCGCGAGCGGCCGCCCGTCGGCGTCGACGACGCGGAAGGCGTCCTCGAGCCTCTGCCCCAGCGCGTTCGCCTGCGGCGCGCGCGCGAGCTGCGCCGCGGCCGGATTCGCATACGTGAGGAGACCCTGGGCGTCGACGGCGACCACCGCGTCGCCGTCGACGGAGGAGAACCAGCGCTCTCGCTCGGGGGCGAACTCCTCCATGCGATGCTTGTACAGCGCCACCTCGATCGCGGTGCGCAGGTCCCGCTCCGCGAACGGCTTGAGCAGGTAGCCGTGCGGCTGGGTCCGCTTGGCCCGCTGCAGCGTCGCCTCGTCCCCGAACGCGGTGAGGTAGACGATCGCCATGTCCGCCTGCGCGCGGAGGACGTCGGCAGCGGCGATGCCGTCCATGTCGCCGGGCAGGCGGATGTCGACGAGCGCGAGGTCCGGCCGCTTGTCTTTCGCCGTGCGGATCGCGTCCTCGCCGGTGGCGACGGGGCCGCACACCTCGTAGCCCAGGCGCCCGAGGATGTCGCGGATGTCGGCCGCGACGGCCGCGTCGTCCTCGATGACGAGGACCGATGCTTTCACGCGGGGATCCGACATCTCGTCGCTAGTAGCTATCGTAGGGGACCACGTCGGCGCCAGCAAGCTCGATCGCGTCGGCGCTGGCGACGACGGTGACGACCATCGCTTCGGGGCGGAGCCATCGCACCGCCGCCGCCCGCACCTCGTCGGGGGTGACCGCGGTCAGGCGGCGCACGTACGTCCGGTGGTGATCGGGAGGCAGCCCCCACAGCGCCGCCTCGAGGCGCCGCTCCAGCCGGTCCGACGCGGTGGCCACGTCGAACGCGTGGCCGCCCGCGAGGTAGCTCTGCGCGAACGCGACCTCTTCGTCGGTCGGGCCGGCCGAGGCGAACCCGGCGTAGAGGTCGAGCACCAGCGCCAGCGTGTCGACGCAGCGGTCCGCCGACGGCACCACGCGGATGCGGAACGTGTGGCCGGCGCGGGCGCGGTGGATGCGACATCCCACCGAGTAGGACCACCCACGCTTGACTCGCACCTCGCTCACCAGGCGCGAGGTGAACGTGCCGCCGAACGCGGTCGAGGCGACGGCAAGCGCCAGCGCGTCGGGGTGCGACGGGGGCGGCGCGGCGTGGCCGAGGACGACGTTCGCCTGGGCGCGCTCGGGCTTGTCGACGAGGACCGTGCGGCGCTCGCCGCTCGTCACCGGCGGCAGGGGCGGCGGCAGCGCGCCCGCGGCGGGGGCGGCGTCGAGCGCCGCCGCCGCCAGCGCCTCGGCCCGGGCGGCGGACAGATCCCCGGCGAAGCCCAGCCGCACCGACGCCGCGTGCACGTTCCGCTCCGCCCAGGCGGCGGCGTCGTCGCGGCTCAGCGACTCCAGCGACGCGCGCGTCCCCAGGCCGGTGCGGCCGTAGGGATGGCCGGCCAGCGCGTAGCGATCGAAGTAGCGCGAGGCGAGCGTCGCATCGTCGTCGCGCATGTCGTCGAGCGCGGCCAGGCCCTCGCGCTGGAGGCGCAGGTGCTCGTCCTCGGCGAGCGCGGGGCGGAACAGCACGTCGCGGAGGAGGGCGAGCGTCGGCTCGACGTTGCGCGCCAGGCACCGCACCGAGTAGGCGATCCCATCCGCGTAGTGGGTGGCGCCGACCTCGGCGCCCAGGGCGTCGAACGCGGCATCGACCTCGGCGCGCGAGCGGCCGCCCGCGCCGCGCCGCAGGAGCTCGAACGCGTGGCGCGCCAGTCCCTCCTTGCCCGGCGGGTCGTAGGCGTGCCCCGCCGGCACGAGGGCCTCCACGTCCACCAGCGGGAGGTCGTGATTCTCCTCGATGAGGACGCTCACGCCGCGTCGTCCTCGTCGTCGTCGGCCGGCTCGCCCGAGGGCTCCACCACGACGACCGTGCGGGCGTCGCGCACGAGATAGGCCGCCGCCGCGCGGCGCACGTCCTCCGCCCCGACGTCGGCCAGGCGGCGGCCCGCGTCGAACAGGGCGCGGTGGTCGCCGAGCGTCGTCTCGTAGTGCCCCAGCGACTCGGCCTTGCCGTCGACGCCGTCGAGCTCGCTCCAGAACGACGTCTCGAGGCGGTTCTTGGCCTTGGCCAGCTCCACGGCGTCGGGCGGCGCGGCCGCCAGCGCGGCGACGGCGCGATCGATCGCATCCTCGGCGGCGTCGCACGAGCCGTCGCGCTTGAGCGTCACGTAGATCTGGCACAGGCCGGGGTCGCGGAACGGCGTGACCGCGGCGGACACCGAGGTCGCGACCTCGCGCTCGACCACCAGCTCGCGCCACAGCCGCGAGCTCTGGCCGCCGGTCAGGATCTCGGCGGCGGCGAGGAGCGGCAGCCAGTCCGCGTCCCCCTGCGCCGGGGCCTTGTAGGCGTAGACCGCCCGCTCCGCCGCCACCGGCTTGGCGAAGCGCGCCCGGCGCTCGCCGGCCTGGGGCGGCTCGGGCGCCGCCGCCGGCTCGCGCACGTCGGCGGGGGAGATCGGGCCGTAGTGGGTCGCGATCAGGCGAAGCGTCGTCTCGGTGTCGATGTCGCCGACGACCACGACCGTCGCCCGGTTGGGCGCGTAGAACGCGCGGTAGAACGCGCGCGCGTCGGCGGTCGAGATGCCCTGGATGTCCTCCATCCAGCCGATCGTCGGGTGGTGGTAGGGATGGTGGTCGAACGCCAGCTTGTACAGCTCCTCGAACAGGAAACCCTCGACGTCGTCGTCGACGGTGAGGCGGCGCTCGTTGCACACCACCTCGCGCTCGCTGTCGACCTGCGCGTCGGTGAGCGTCAGGTTGCGCATGCGATCGGACTCGAGGCGCACCGCCAGCTCGAGCTTGTCGGCCGGGAGCGAGTCGCGGTAGTACGTCCAGTCCACCCAGGTGGCGGCGTTGGTCTCGCCGCCGGCGAGCTCCATCTGCCGATCGAACTCGCCCGCCGGCAGGTTCTCGGTCTGGTTGAACATGAGGTGCTCGAACAGGTGGGCGATCCCGGTCTTCCCCGCCGCCTCGTGGCGGGAGCCGACGCGGAACCACGTCTGGTAGGCCACGACCGGCGCCGCCGGATCGCGGAGGAGGATCACGCCGAGGCCGTTGTCGAGGCGGTGCCGCTCCACCGTCAGGGCCGGGCCGAACGGATGGCGGGTCTCGAATCGCATGTCACCAGACATCGTAAGACAGCCCGAGGGTGATGTCGCCGCGCAGGCGCAGGTACTTCCCCGCCGCCGAGCTGATCCCGCGCCCGTTCGACACCGGATCGCAGGTGTCGAGGTCGTAGCCGGATGCGGTGCATGCGATCTGCGCCGGCGGGGAATAGGCGCTCGGATCGACGGTGATGGGCAGCTGGAGCGTGGCCGCCAGGCCGACGACGAGCGCCCAGCGCGGGCCCAGCCGCAGCTCGGCGCCCGCGCCGAGCGTCGCGCTGGGGCCGTCGATGAGCCCGGGCGCGACCCGGCTCGCGGGCAGCGCGGTCGACTCGACGCGCAGGCGCACGCCCAGCCGCGCCGGCGCGTCGGGCGGATTCTCGAGCCCCGCCTCGACCGCCAGCACGTCGCGGTAGCCCTGGTAGCGCAGGATCCGCTCCGGGATGCCGGCGTCGCGGAGCTGCGTGCCGAACAGGCGGACGTCGAAGAAGTCGGTGCTCGAATAGGTGATCCAGCGCCCCTGGAGGAGGAGGTCCCAGTCGGGGAACACCCGGCTGCGCGCGCCGACGTGGATCACCGTGGGCAGGCGGAAGGCGATCGTAGACTCGCCGGGGATCCGCTGGGTCCGGCCGGCCGGGGTGACCGTCGCCGTGCCGGTGCGGATCACGTCGGCGGTGCTCGTCGGCAAAAGGGTCAACGCCGAGACCGAGGCGCCGAACCACCAGTCGGCGATGCGGGCGAGCAGGCCGAGCTGGAAGCCGGCGTTCACCCCGGAGAACAGGTCGGTGCCGATCTGGTAGTGCTCCGCATTCGCCGCGTTCTCCAGCCCGCAGGGGGCGGCGGCGCAGCCGTCGAGCGCCTTGTCGCGCAGGAAGTCGAGGTTCGCCTGGGGGAACACGAACGTGAACGCCGCGCCGGCGTAGACGCTCGACGAGAACCGGAACGTCACCGACAGGCTGAGGTCGGTCGTATAGAGGAAGCCGCCGTCCTCGTGGTAGGCGGACGCGGGGTCGCCGGAGGGGAGGCGCTGGGCGTAGGGCGTGTACGCCGCCAGGCCGAAGTTGAAGCGGTCGGTGCCCGCGTCGCTGACGAGGCCGAGGAACCCGCCGGGGCTGAACGCCAGCGCCGACGACGAGGCGAAGCTCCTGTCCCCCGTCGGCGTGGGCGCGCCGTTGGCCGTGGAGATCGTGTCTCTCTGGATCGACGTGAAGTCGAGCCGCGCCGTGCCAGCGACGAAGAAGTGGGTGCCCTTGAGGAGGCCGACCGCCGCCGGGTTCCAGTAGACGGCCGTCGCATGCGGGCTGGTCGGGCCCACGAAGACCGTCCCGCCGAGGCTGTCCATGAAGAACGGGTGGGCCGCGGCGCCCTTGCCGGCGAGCAGGACGGCAAGGGCCAGGGCTCGGCGCACGCTGGAAACGTATCCGGGGGGCCGGCCGAGAGCAAGGCGGGACGGCGCGTTTCTTGGCTAAAAACCGTCGGGGAGCGAAACTGTCGCCATGGACTGGTTGCGGCGGTATGCGTGGGTCGTGCTTCTCGGCGCGTGCGCTTCCGGCGAGGAGCGCATGCTGGCCGATCTCTCGCGGCAGGGCTTTCCGCTCGGGTCGGGGCAGACGCTCGTGGCCCGGGGAGAAGGGTTCGAGGCGGTCGGGGCGCGCCTCGGCGCGCGGTTGCCGGCCGCGTTCGGGCCGGTGCACGTGATGCTCGGGGCGGCGCCGAAGATGGCGTTCGCGCCGGTGGGCGCGGCGGAGGTGCGGGCGCGCGTCACTGGGAGCGTCGCCGTGTATGCCGGCGCCTGGCCGGGCGCGGACGTCGTCTACGAGTCCGGCCCCGACCGCGTGAAGGAAATCATCTATGTGCGGCGCGCCTCGGCGCCGCGGCGGTATGCGTTCCGGGTGGATGGGGACCTCGGCGGGGATCTTCGGTTCGCGGGCGGCCAGCTGCGTGTGGACGCGCCGTTCGCGGTGGACGCCGCGGGGCGGCGCGTGGATCTCGAATGGCATCGCGCCGGCGACGAGCTGTCGGTCGAGATTCCGGCCGGCCTAGCGTATCCGGTCGCGATCGATCCGACGGTCGTGTTCGCCGACTGGACGAACCGTACGCCCCCGAGCCCATCCGCGACCAACAATCCGCCGGCGCGGCAGTTCGCGGCGATGGCGTGGGACACCCTCCGCGGAGTCGCGGTGCTCTTCGGCGGGGACGACGGCGGGACCACCAAGTTCGGCGACACCTGGGAGTGGACGGCGAGCTCGCAAACGTGGGTGCAGAAGAGCATGGTCATGACGCCGCCGACCGCCCGCATCGGTCACGCGATGGTCTGGACCGGGTCGCAGATTCTCTTGTTCGGCGGCACCGACGCCAGCGGGGTTGACCAGAACGACCTCTTCGCGTACGACCCGTTTGCCAGCGGCGGCAAGGGCAAGTGGAACGCCGTCACGACGACCGGCGGTCCGCCGGCTGCGCGTCACGGACATGCGATGGTCAACATCGGCGGCGGCCGCGTCATCGTGGTGGGCGGGCAGCAGGGCACAGGCGCTCCCTTCCCGGACGCCTGGATCCTCAACGGCACCACCTGGACGCAGGCGACCGTGGTCGGGGGCCCCGTGGCGCGCACCGAGCACGCGATGATCTGGGACGGGACGCGCCTGGTCCTTCACGGCGGGTACACCGGCACCGGTGTGTCGTCCGAGACGTGGACGGGAACCATCGCCACGAACACCGTGACGTGGAGCCTCCACACCGCGTTGGACGACCCACCGGCGCGGCGCGCGGCCGTATTCGCATACCACGCCGACCGAAGCCAGGGCCTCCTCTTCGGCGGTTGGGCCGGAAACCCCCCGGCGTTCCCGGACATGTGGGCGTGGGATCCCGCCACCCAGACGTGGGCGAGCGTGACAGCCCCGGGCGCACCGTCCGGGCGGTATGGCACGGTCATGGTGCACGACGACAGCCGCCACGTGCTCACCCTGTTCTCGGGCGCGCTGGTGGCGACGCCCGGAGACACATGGGAGGGCGACCTCCCGCTCAGCCTGAGCGTGGCCTCGGCCGCGTCGCGTACGATTCTGGAGAAGCAGACGCTGTCGTTCAACGTGTCGGGCAAGGATCTGTTGAACGCCGGCACGGTGCTGACGCTGTCCTGGGCCCTGTCCCCCACGCCGCCGAGCGGCGCGGTGACGGGGACCGCCATGGGCACCAACACCGTCGCCCTGACGCCGTTCTCGTGGACGCCCGGCTGCATCGACGCCACGATGAGTCCCTACACGCTCACGTTCACCCTCACCGGCGGCGGATTCACGCTCACGTATCCCATCACCGTCATGGTACAAGCGATCGATTGCCCGCCGACCGTGTCCGCCCCGGCCGCGGCCACGTTCAAGGTCGGCCACACCAACAGCTTCCAGGTGTCGGCGGCCGACGGCGACGGCGACATGGTGACGCTGACGCTGTTGCCCATCACGAACCCGCGGACGCCCCAGGTCGCGCCCTCCTTCCCGGCCGCCACCGGCGCGGGCAGCGTGATGCAGACCTTCACGTGGACGCCCGGCCCGCTCGACGTCACGGGCGTGGGCCAACCGTTCCAGGCGACGTTCCGCGCGACGGCGAACGCCGTTCCCGTCAACAGCTCGCCGCCCACGGCGATCACCGTGACCCCCAACGCCGTCCCCGCGATTGTCGCGCCGGCGACGGCGAGCTTCGCCGAGGGCACGCAGGGCACGTTCGGCGTCTCCGCCACCGACGCCGACAACGACCCCATCACGCTCATCCTCACCGCGTTCGTCGGCA
>DATFWE010000043.1:0-2559 GCA_035259575.1 Haliangiales bacterium | reverse complement strand
GTCGCCGGACGTGCCGTTCACCTGCAAGAGGCGCGGCGGCTGCCCGGGCTGCGAGTAGAGTACCGCCGTCCCCTTGCCACCGCTCGCCCCCTGGATCAGGAGCCGGCCGTCGGCGACCTTCACCGTGCCGCGCGCGTCCATCACACCGATCGTGCGCGCCGAGGCGGCCCGATACGTACCGTCGGGCGCGATGGTTACCTCGACGTAGTCGTCCCGATCGCGCGAGCCGGCGACCTCGAGCAGCCCGACCCATTTCCCGGCGATGCTGGCCAACTCCGTGATCGCGATCGGCGCGGTCGTCGTCGACGATCCGCTGCCGGCGCAGCCTGCGAGCCCGAGTGCCCACACCAGTGCCAGCGCGCAGATACGTGATTTGTCAGCCCGCATCGGCCCCTCCCGAGAAGGTTCGCGTTGCCGAGAGCGTCAAGAGTTTACCGCGTCGCAGCCATCACCGAGCGCCCGTTCTGGTCTTGTGGTAGCCTCTCGCCCTGGGTCGCGACCCTATCCGACCAACGTCCCATTGAGTGGGCTCATGGGGCCGTATAGGTGTATCAGCACCGATGTGGTGTGCAGAAAAGGAGCGGAGGGCTAACCGTGCGCACGTTCATTGATCGTTCAATTCTCGCCACGATGATCGTCGGGCTCCTTTTCGTCGCGGCCTGCGCCAAGCGGCCGGTCGCCACGGCCCGCGAAGCGGCCCCGGCACCCGCACCCGCGCCGCCCCCGGCCGCCCCGGCCCCGGCCCCCGCGCCGCCGCCGGCGGCGCCTGCACCGCCGCCGCCCGTCGCCGCCGCGCCGACACCGCGTCCGGCACCGCCGAAGGAGTACATGGCCAACGACGCCCTCAAGCCGATCCACTTCGCGTTCGACAAGGCCGACATCCGTCCGGCCGACGCGAAGATCCTCGACGCGAGCGCCAAGTGGCTCTCGTCGAACACGAACCAGATCCTGTTGATCGAGGGGCACTGCGACGAGCGGGGCACGGACGCCTACAACCTGGCGCTCGGCGACCGCCGCGCGAAGGCCGCGATGAACTATCTGGTGGCGCAGGGCGTCGCGAGCGACCGGATCACGATCGTCTCGTTCGGCGAGGAGCGGCCGGTCTGCAAGGACAAGAACGAAGCCTGCTGGGCGCAGAACCGCCGCGGGATGTTCTTGGTCAAAGAGAAGTAGGATCGCCACACCCCCGCGGGAGCGCGCGGCAACCGCACGCGCTCCCGCGGGATTTCCGTCCCCGCCGTCAACTTCACTCGAACTCGATGATTCGGCGGGCGCTCAAGCGTCGCCGAGCGCGCGCTTGACGCCGGCGATCAGCGATTCGTCGTTGAAAGGCTTCCGGAGGTAGTCGACGGCGCCCGCGCGGCGCGCGCGCTCGCGCGTGGCGGCGTCGTCGTGGGCGGTGATGAACACCACCGGGATCCGCCGGCCGGCGGCGAGCAGCCGCTCCTGCAGGTCGAGCCCGCTGAGGCCACCCAGGTGTACGTCGAGGACGAGGCACGCAGGCGTCGCGGCGGCCGACTCCAGGAACTCCTCGGCCGACGAGAACGTGCACACGCGGAAGCCGCCTGCCGCGAGCAGGCGGCGAAGGGCGCGCAGGAGCGAGGCGTCATCGTCGATGACGTAGACCAGCGGTGTCGCCGACGCCGCCGGCGTCGGCCGATCCTCGCTCTCGTGCCGGGCTTGCGGACAATCTACTTGCGCCACCGATGGGGTCACTATCGCCGAGTGCTCTGACCGCGCCAATGCGTTGTTAGTCGTATAGAGGCGAGCCGATCGGCTCAGTGAAGCGTGGATCCGTTGCGCGACGCGACACCCTGTTCGCAGGGGAGCTCCACATGTAGGGTGAGCCCCCGATCTGGGTTGGCGGCGGCCCGGATAGACCCGCCGTGCGCCTCGACGATCGATCGGCTGATCGCCAGACCCATCCCGAGCCCTCCGGGCTTGGTGCTCACGAACCGCTCGAACATCCGGACGAGCTCGGACGGCCCGGCCCCGATTCCGGAATCGCGCACGGTGATCTCGACCCGGCCCGGCGTCCGGTAGGCCGTCGTGATGACGACGTCGCGGCGGCCGCTGTCGGTCTGGGCGATCGCCTCGCCCGCATTGACGAGGAGGTTCAGCATCACCTGCTGGAGCTGGATCGGGTCCCCGGCGATCGTGGGAACCAGCGGATCCAGGACGCGCAGGATGGTGATCTGCTTGCGCAGGAAGTCGTGCCGGAGCAGGCTCACGACGTCGTCGATCAGCTCGTTGAGGTCGAGGCCCGCCTGGGCCACATGCTCCTTGCGCGACAGCGCTCGCAGGCGCTGAATGATCGCCGAGGCTCGGCGGGCGTCGGCGGCGATGTCGGTCAGGGCTTCCGAGACGTCCGTGTGGGCCACGCCCTGGCGCTCGAGCAGGCGGATCGCCGCCTGGGCGTTCGTCACGATCGCGGCCAGCGGCTGATTGATCTCGTGCGCGAGCGAGGCGCCGAGCTCGCCCAGGGTCGTCACGCGCTGGGCGTGCGCGAGGTCTTCGCGCTGCCGGCGCGCCTCCTCCTCGGCGTTGCGGCGGCGCGTG